>NZ_SOFT01000033.1:0-144682 GCF_004402645.1 Cryobacterium sp. TMT2-42-4 | reverse complement strand
GATGCCCGTGCCGAGGCCGGACGGGGTGACCCCGTCGAGGATGATGTCGGCGAACACATCCGCCGTGAGCTGCGTCAGGGTGCGTTCCTCCCCCAGCCCCTGCAGGCTCAACGCCGCGAGCATCACCTCCGCCTCGAACGCCGGCCTGGCCTCGACGGGAACCGACCAGACCTGATTGACCACCACCATCGCGTGCTGGAAACTGATCTCGCCCGCCTCGAGGGCGGCCCGGGTGGCCGGGAGCTCGCCGGCCAGGGCCCGGCTCTTCGCGATCAGGTTCTCGGCCGTGCGGCGCGGCACCCAGATCGTGCAGGCCAGCTCGCTGACGAACCCCCGCTCCGCGACCTCGGCCGCATCCCACCGGGACCCCGGCAGCCGCGCCGCCGCGACGGGCACCCACCGACATTGCCCGCGGCATCCGCCCACCCACAGGCACCCTGTGGATAACCCGATCAGGCCGTGATCATTGATCGCGACCATTCAGGCCGAGGAAGTCCCGGAGCGGCAGTGCGCCCTCGACTTTCAGTTCGGGCTCGGCGCGGTTCAGGGTGGCGGCAGTCAGGACCAGTTTCTGGTTCAAGGCCATCTCGCCGTCGCGCCTCTTCAAGCGACCGATTCCGTTCTCCCGGTACCCGACCTTTCTCGACACCGCGAGAGACGCGGGATTGTCAACGAATGCCGCTGAGGTGACCTCGGCGGCGTCCAGGTGATCGAACATGAACGCGCAGAGAGCCTGACGCATGAGCGTACCGATCCCGCGGCCGTGGTGCTTCATGCCGAGCCAGGAGCCCGTCTCCCCCGTTCTCGTGACGAGGTAGTCCCCGGTCGAGATACTCTGGCAACCGACGATCTCACCGTCGACGCGAACCGTGGTCTCGAGCGACCAGGCCGCCGGCGACATCTCGGCTCGTTGTGCCCAGTGGTATTGCATGAGCCGCAACCGGATCTCGCCCGGGGAGCCTACGGTCCACGGGAAGAAGAACGGCATCTCCGTCGGCGCGTGAATACCTGCCGCAGCGAGCGCAGCGAGTTCGGGTAGGTCGGCGTCGCGAACAGGAGACAGAGTCACAGGTCCGCAGGTAATTTTCAGCCCGAAGGGTGGCCACAGGTCTTCAATCGGTTTGGACATGAGACCAACCTAGGTGCGCCGTCGGAGGCCTCCGCGCACCTTGGGCCAGGATCACGACCAGCGATATTGGTGCAGTAACGACTTCAAGCCCCAAAAACCCGGCTCAGACTGCTCGCGACGACGGATGTGTTTTGTGATTCCCCATCCCGCGATGGTGCCGATTCATCGCCGAGTCGCGACGGCATAATTCCTTCCGCGCACGGCCGGCGTTGTCCTTATGCTTAAGCGTGTGCAAAAAACCGTTATCGTTGCTAACGATGCGTGGAGACCATTACGGTCTTCAGCCAGCCAGCGTGGTTCGCGCTGAGCCGTAACAAGCGGAATCATTATATTCCGCATCAACACCAGAAGGAGTCCAAGGTGGCATCGAAACCCGCTGCAGACATTATTGAAAGTATCGGAGGGGCCGAAAACGTCGTCGGCCTCACCCACTGTGCCACCCGGCTACGTTTCACGCTGAAGGATGCATCGGGGATTGACCAAGCGGCCGTCGAAGCGTTGCCGCTGGTTCTCGGCGCTGTTCCGCAGGCCGGCGATCGCTACCAGATCGTCGTCGGCGGAGCCGTAGATACCGTATACAACGACATTATGGCGCTTCCCGCAATGAAGAAGCATGCGGGCGACCACGGCACCGGCGATACCATCGCCAATGTGAAGACCGCGGAACGCGCGAAGGGCCCGCGCGGAAAGTTCTCCGGGCTGGACACGTTCTTCGAGATCCTGTCCGACTCCTTCCGCCCGATCCTGGGTGCGCTGCTCGGCGCATCCCTGTTCATCACGTTCATGGCTCTGATGGCAACCCTCGGGGTCATCCCGTCGTGGAACGCACCAGGCGTCACCCTCGACCCGTCCTGGGCGTTCATCAACCTGATGTGGCAGGGCGTTTTCGTCTTCCTTCCGCTGATGGTCGCCTACAACGCCTCCAAGCGGCTCGGCGCTGACCCCTGGGTCGGCTTCGGCATCATGGCCGTCGTCATGCTCCCCGGCTTCAACGCGCTGGGACTCACCGACGGAGCAGAGACCGTCTTCGGCGGCAAGGCTGCAGTCGTGCAGATCTTCGGACTGCCTCTGACCGTCACCGACTACAGCTCGCAGGTGTTCCCGCCGCTGATCATGGCGGTCGTTCTCGGGTTGCTGACCAAGTATCTGAAGAAGATCATTCCGTCCAGCGTTCAGCTGATCTTCGTGCCGTTCCTCTGCATGCTCATCATGATCCCGCTGACCGCCTTCCTGATCGGCCCCATGGGCGTGTACGGCGGCGCCGCACTCGGTAACTTCCTCAAGTCGATCAACGACTTCTCGCCGTTCATCTTCGCGGTCGTCATCCCACTGGCCTACCCGTTCATGGTTCCGCTCGGCCTGCACTGGCCGCTGAACGCAATTATGCTGCTCAACATCCAGTCCCTCGGCTATGACTTCATCCAGGGCCCCATGGGTGCATGGAACTTCGCGTGCTTCGGTGCAACTGCCGGCGTGCTGTTCCTGTCCATCCGCGAAAAGGACCGTCAGATGAAGCAGACCGCAACGGGCGCGCTCGCGGCCGGCCTGCTGGGTGGTATTTCTGAACCCTCGCTCTATGGCATCCACCTTCGGTTCAAGCGCATCTACCCACGGATGCTCGTGGGCTGCCTCGTGGGCGGCGTCATCCTCGGCCTCGGCGGCGGCGTGAAGACCAGCGCGTTCGTCTTCACCTCGCTGTTGACCATCCCCGCGTTCGACAACATTCCCCTGTACGCGGGCGCGATTACCGCGTCGTTCTTCACCGCGATGGTCCTCGTGATCCTCTCCGGCTATAAGACGCCGGAGCAGAAGGCGGAATTCGCCGAGGCTCTGGCGGCGGAAACCGTAGCGAGCGACGATGCCTCAACCGACTCTGACATCGCAGCCCCCGTTGTTGCCGGTGCGTCAGGCTCAGGAACAGGCACCGGGACCGCCACCGCTACCGCTACCGCTACCGCTACCGCTACCGCCACGGTCCTGGCCACGATCGGTTCGCCCATCGCCGGTATCGTCGTTCCGTTGACGGACGTGCCGGATCCTGTGTTCAGTAAGGGAATCGTCGGTCTTGGCGTGGGAATCGATCCGACCGAGGACACCGTGTACGCCCCTGGAGCAGGCAAGGTTCTCGTCGCTCAGGCGACCGGTCA
This sequence comes from Cryobacterium sp. TMT2-42-4, assembly GCF_004402645.1. NCBI lineage: Bacteria > Bacillati > Actinomycetota > Actinomycetes > Micrococcales > Microbacteriaceae > Cryobacterium > Cryobacterium sp. TMT2-42-4. Next base: position 141,406 of record NZ_SOFT01000033.1, on the reverse strand, counting down.
CGCCTTCGGACTGCGACTCGACAGCGGCGTTGAAATGCTCATTCACGTGGGTATCGACACCGTGAACCTTGGCGGCAAGGGCTTCGAGGTCAAGGTGGCCGCGGGCGACCGCGTCGAGGCAGGCACGCCGCTGGTGACCTTCGACCGCAAGGTGATCGAGGATGCCGGCTACTCGCTGGTCACCCCGGTGCTCGTGACGAACCCCAAGAAGTTCGGATCGGTCGACCAGGCAGCGTCTGGCCAGGTAGAGGTCGGAAGCCCTCTTATCACGGTCACCGCCAAATAAGACACCTCAGGTCAAAAGGTGGGCAGAGAATTTCTGCCCACCTTTTTTTGTCGTAAACAATACCCCAGGGGGTATGTTACCCTCGTTGCCACAGACATAGAAAGAGGATTCCACCATGTGTTATCAGATCACGTGTTCCAACTGCAAAAAGGCGACCTGGGATGGCTGCGGCCAGCACATCGAGGACGCACTCTACGGAATGGCGGAGGCCGATCGCTGCACTTGCCGCAATGGCAGCTGACGCGACCCCTAGTCTCACCAGGTCGGACATTCTGAGCGTCCGAACCCACGCGGCCCACGAGTGGTCGCTGTTGCTGGGCGGCACGACCTCGTGCGCCCTCGCAAAGGACGGTCGCTCGTACCCCGCCGCCAAGTTCCAGGAGGGGAGGGTGGCCGCGTTCGGCGAGTTCTCACGACGGATCACCGACGACACCGCTGCCCGGCAGGTCGAGGCCGAGGCCACCGCGGTGAAGGCGACATCATGACGCCCCAGGAACAGCCGGTCATCGGCGAGTTCGTCGACGGGATCGACAGTCACGTGGTGAACGAACGAGCGGTCCGGGCATCCGCCGGCCTTCTGTTCCTCGGCGGCATCATTGCGTTCATGATCGCCGCACTCAACGGCGAGTATCAACCGCTGCGCATGTTCGGCGCGATCTTCATGTTCGATATGACCTTCCGCCTCTTCATCGGTACCAAGTACACGCCGAGCCTCATCATTGGTTCGCTTCTGGTGCGAGCTCAACGACCCGAATGGGTGGGTGCAGCACAGAAGAAGCTGGCCTGGTCGATCGGCCTGGGCATGGCTTTCATCTCCTGCGGAGTGATGGGATTCCTGAACGTCAGCAACGGCGTTACCCTCGCGCTTTGCAGCCTCTGCCTGTCGCTTCTGTTCCTGGAGACCGCGTTCAGCATCTGCCTCGGCTGCGAGTTGCAGCGGGCCTTCGCGAAGCAGAAGCCGCAGATGTGCGCCGGCGACACCTGCAGCTACGTTCCGCCGAAGCGCGGGGAGCGCCACACCGTGCAACCCGAATCCCGGCAGTTCCTCCAGGTCCCGAACGAATTCGACAGAGGCGTCTCTATGGAGCGACCGGCCGCCGACCGAGTGGGCTCTGGAATCGAATCAGATAGCCGTCCGGATCGCTGACCAGGAACTGGCGTACGCCGGCTTCCTCGTCGTCGACGCGGTACCACTTCGTCTCGGTTTCCATGAACAGTGTGACGCCGGCCCCTCGCAATGCCGAGAGAATCGGATCGACGTCGGGCACGGCCACCTGGAAGTTCACTCCGCGCCCGTGCGGTGCCTCAAGTGGACCCGTGATCCAGTTCCTGCCGAAGCCTGCCTGTTCCAGCATCACGTGCGCGGTTCCCCGCGTGATGTACGCGAAGCCGTCGTCCGGGCGGTCGTAGCTCGTCGTGAATCCACACAATTCGCACCAGAACCAGATGCTGACGTCGATGTCCCGCACCAGTAATTCGGGCACCAGCGCCGGATCTGTCGAGATAGTCACTCAGTCATGGTGTCATGCCCGGTGTCATGCCCGGGTCCCCCGCAGGCCTACCAGGTCAGGGCAGTGCACTCCGGCGCGGCGTCGAAGGCCTGCCCGATCGTGCTGGTGCGGTCGGCGGCGGCCGCGGCGATCGCCGCCACCGTGGAGGCGAGTGCCGTCAGGGAGGCGCCGGCGTCGCCGGCGACCGAACCGAGGGCCGCGACCAGGGCTGTGCCGGTTGCGCCCTCGACCGAGGCCACGCTCGACTCGAGGCCGGAGATCGACGTGCTGAGGGCATCCGAGGATTGCCTGACGGCGGCCACCTCGGGATCGTCTTCGCTGCCCCTCGGCACGGTCCTGATCGTGTCCGCGAGGGTGGCCACCGACTCTATGATCGTCGTCATCTGGGTGTTCAGCCGGGCCGAGACATCGTCCCCGCCTGCGGCGGCAGACGACACCAGGCCCTGCACATCGGTCTTCAGGGTGGCCGTCGACGAGCACACGTGACCGGCCCAGATGGTCTGTTCCCCGGGGGGCGACGTGCCGGTGGGAGTCTCCGAGGATGTGGCGGTGGCGGATGGCGTGGGTGACGCGGTCGGCTCTGACTCGGTGCACCCGGTGAGAAGAACGGCCGCGGCGAGACGGCCGATCAGGGCGGCGGTCTTCTGCTTGCGGACCGATGTCGTCATGGGGACTCTCTCCTTTCGGTGACTGTAAGCATCCGGCCCGCTCCCCCGGTGACTTGACGGGCCGGACACCCTGGACCGGTCTGGTTCTGGTTCTACTCGGTGTCTTCCGAGGTCAGCTGGATCGCCAGACCCAGGGCCTCGGCGATCTTCCCCACGGCGGCCGCGGTGCGGGCGGTGCCGATGATCGGCGCCACGGCAACGAGCACATTCTCGACGTCGTCCACGGTCAGACCCGCTTCCCCCGCGGGCCCGATGTGCAGCAGATAGGACATCATCGGGGCCTCGACCGCTGCGAGAGCCGCGATGCGCACGAACATCAGCGACCGACTGTCCAGGTCGGTGCGGGACAGGGACACGGCGTTGATATCGTCCAGGGTCTCCATCACCGGGTCTTCTCCTTGAGCCATGAGGCACTCCATTTCCGGGGCTGAGCCCGTGTCGGTGTCGTCTGGACTCACCGATCTCTCACTGTGTGCGCCCAGCTTGCAACAACCGATAGTGGAACGAGGTGCGCCCCCTGGCACCACCCGGATCGGGTCATCCGTCGGGCCGTTGGACCGGTGTCAGGTCGGGGTGCCGGCTCGCGCGTGTGGCCAACTCAGGACATCCGTCGCCCTGAATGCCCGGCCGCCATGGACCAGTGCGGCACAGGTGCGGATGCCCGGCCAGGCCGGACGGATCTCCTGAGTTAGCCCCCACGCGCCTCGGACCGCTGCCGCGCTTGAGCGAACCGGGCACCCGGCACGCGCCCCGGCACGCCCCCCGCAGTGCGAACCAAATCGCCGGAGATTTTAACGAAGATGTATCAGAACAGCCCGGAAACCGGCTCATTCCTTAAAATCTCCGTCGAACTCGTTGGACACCCGATCTGGCGCTCTGCCTGTGGCACTCTCAGCTGGTGCTGGGGGGTTACTCCTTGGCGACCAGAGTGAGAACGTCGTAGGTGGCGACGACCTCATCGTTCTGGTTGTGCAGCACGGCGTCCCAGCAGACCTCGCCGTACTCGTCGGTCTCGCGCGGGGTGATCCGCTTGGCCGTCAGGGTGACCCGGATGCTGTCGCCGGGCGACACCGGGGTGACGAACCGCAGCTTCTCCAGCCCGGAGTTCGCGAGCACCGGCCCGGGGGCCGCATCCACGAACAACCCGGCCGCCCAGGACACCAGCAGGTAGCCGTGCGCGACGATCCCGGGGAAGAACGGGTTCGCCGCCGCCGCCTCGGGGTCCGTGTGCGCGTAGAACTTGTCGCCGGTGGCCTCGGCGAACGCCGTGATGTCGGCCAGAGTGACCACGCGCGGTCCGCCCTGGGTCTGGTCGCCGACCCGCAACTCGGCCAGGGACTTTCGGAACGGGTGGATGCCCGTTCGTACCGCGGCACCGGCGTGCCACTCCCCCGTGATGGCGGTCAGCATGTCGGGCGAGCCCTGGATGGCCGTGCGCTGCATGTGGTGCAGCACCGAACGGATGCCGCCGAGCTCCTCACTGCCGCCGGCCCGCCCGGGTCCGCCGTGCACGAGGTGCGGAACGGGCGATCCGTGGCCCGTGCTGCTGCGCGCGTCGACCCGGTCGAGCATCAGCACCCGGCCGTGGTGCGCTGCGATCCCGAGCACGAGCGTGCGCGCGATATCGGGGTGGTGAGTGGCCACGGTCGTCACCAGTGAGCCGCCGCCGCGCGCGGCCAGCGCGATGGCGTGGTCCAGGTCGGTGTACTCGATGATGGAGGCCACCGGGCCGAAGGCTTCGATCTCGTGCACGGCCGGGCTCTCCGGGTCATGGAAGGCCAGCAGGATGGGGGCGACGAAGGCGCCGCCCGGGTCGGTTCCGGTCGGGGCGTCCACCGAGCCCATCACGATGCGTCCGCCGCCGTCGATCAGGCGGGCGACGCTGGCGAGAACCTCGTCGCGCTGCCCGGTGCTGGCGAGGGGCCCCATGGTGACCCCCTCGGCGCGCGGGTCGCCGAGGGTGACGCGGCGGGCCATCCGTTCGGAGACGGCCGCGACGACCTGGTCGCGGCGGCCCGCCGGCACGATCAGCCGGCGGATGCTGGTGCACTTCTGACCGGCCTTGCTGGTCATCTCGGTCACGACAGAGGCGACGTAGGCGTCGAACTCGGCCGTGCCGGCCGCGGCGTCCGGACCCAGGATCGCGGCGTTGAGCGAGTCGGTCTCGCTGGTGAAGCGCACGCCGCCCTCGACCACGTTCGGGTGCGCCTTGAGGGAGCGGGCGGTGCCGGCCGACCCGGTGAACGCCACCAGATCGCGGTAGTCGAGGTGGTCGATCAGGTCGCGGGCACTGCCGGAGATCAGCTGCAGGGCGCCCAGGGGCAGGATGCCGGACGCCAGGATGTGACGCACGACCGCCTCGGTCAGGTACCCGGTGGGCGTCGCGGGCTTGACGATCGTCGGCACGCCGGCGATGAACGCCGGGGCCAGCTTCTCAAGCATGCCCCAGACCGGGAAGTTGAAGGCGTTGATCTGGCAGGCGACTCCGGGAATGCGGGTGTAGATGTGCTGACCGCTGAAGGAGCCGTCGCGGGAGAGCGCCTCGACGTCGCCGTCGATGTAGACCTGACTGTTGGGCATCTCGCGCCGGCCCTTGGAGGACAGCGTGAACAGCACTCCGATGCCGCCGTCGATGTCGACCATCGAGTCGTAGCGGGTGGCGCCGGTGCGGGCGGAGAGCGCGTAGAGCTCCTCCTTGACCCCGCCCAGGTACTGTCCCAGCTTCTTGAGCAGGATGGCGCGCTGGTGGAAGGTCAGTTCCCCGAGCGAGGCCTGGCCGACCGTGCGGGCGTGTTCGACCACGGCGGCCAGGTCGAGCCCGTCGCTGCTGACCCGGGCGACCTCGGCCCCGGTGCTCGCGTCGAGGACACGCTGGGCGACCACGTCGGTGTCCGGGGTCCACCAGGAGTCGAGAACGTAGCTGGGAACGACCGTGTCAGAGCTCGTGTCAGGGCCGGTGTCAGTGCTTGTGCCATTGCTGAGGAGTGTCATGATGCGTCCTTCCAATCGAAGAAGCCGCGGCCGCTTTTGCGTCCGAGGTCACCGCGTGCGACAAGGTCACGCAGCAGTTGCGGCGGGGCAAACCGGTCGCCGAGGGTGTCGTGCAGGTGTTCGGCGATGCCGAGGCGAACGTCGAGGCCGACGATGTCGGTCGTGCGGAGAGGCCCGACCGGATGCTTGTAGCCGAGAACCATGGCCGTGTCGATGGCCTCGGGGCTGGCCACACCCTCCTCGACCATGCGGATCGCCTCAAGCGCGATCGCGACGCCGAGGCGGGAGCTGGCGAAGCCGGGCGAGTCCCGCACCAGGATCGGCGTCTTCCCGAGCGCGGACACCCAGGCCTGGGCGAGCCGGGCGAGCTCCGGGTCGGTGCGCTCCCCTGTGACAACCTCGATCAGGGTCGAGACCGGCACCGGGTTGAAGAAGTGCAGTCCGATGAACCGGTCCGGGCGGTCCAGCGCCTCGGCCAGATCGGTGATCGACAGCGAGGAGGTGTTGGACGCCAGCCAGGCGGTGGGGGCGAGGTGCGCCTCCACCAGGCGGAGCGCCTGCGTCTTCAGAGCCACGACCTCGGGAACGGCCTCGACGACGAGGCCGGAGCCGGCGAACGCGGCGGCATCCGTTGTCACGGTCAGCCGATCGACGAGCTCGGCGCTGCTCGCGGTCACGCTACCGCGGCTGAGGGATTTGTCGACGGCGGTCAGGACCCGGTCGCGGGCGGCGGCAGCCGCGTCGTCTCCCTGCTCCACCACGGTGACATGGGCCCCGGCCATCAGGAACGCGTGCGCAATGCCGGCGCCCATGCGGCCTCCGCCGAGCACGCCGACCTGGTGCGGCACGGGCACGGACTGAGCGGCTCGGGCCTGTGTGGACACGGTGCTGGGCGTCATCGCTTCTTCCTCTCCAGGAATGCGGTCATTCGGGTGAATTTCTGGTCGGACTCGAACAGGCGCGCCTGGGCCTCGTTGTCGGCCAGCGGATGCTCCGCGGCGGGAACATGGAAGACCTCCTTGGCCAGCTGGGTGGCCAGCGGGTCCTGCTTGGCGATTCGGTCGGCCAGTGCGTGCGCTGCCGCGAGCAGGGCGTTCGACTCGTGCACCTCGGTGACCAGGTGCACCGCCAGCGCCTCGGAAGCGTTCAGGATGCGCCCGGCCAGGATGATCTCCTTGGCCACGGGTTCGCCGACCAGCGCGGCCAGCCGCCACAGCGCTCCAGCCGCCGGGATGATGCCGAGGGCCGTCTCCGGATTGCCGAGCCGGGCGGTCGTGGAGGCGATCCGGAAGTCGGCGGCGTAGGCCAGCTCGGCCCCGCCGCCGAGCGCCCAGCCGTCGATGGCGGCGATCACGGGCATTGGCAGGCGGGCGATCCGGCCGAACAGGGTCGAGTTGATCCCGTTCAGGGCGTCTTCTGCCCGGCGTTCCCGCAACTGGGCGATGTCGGCCCCGGAGGCGAAGACGCCGTTGGTGCCGGAGAGGATCAGGATGCGGGGTTCCTGCTCGAGGTCGGCGCAGACCAGGTGCAGCTCGTCGATCATGGTCTGGTCGATGGCGTTGCGCACGGCCGGTCGGTCAAGCTGTACGTGCACCCGGTCGGGCCGCTCCTCGACCAGCATCGTCGTGAACTCGCGCGACATCTAGACGCGCTCCACCAGCAGCGAGGAACCTTGCCCGACGCCCACGCACATGGTGGCCACGCCGCGGTGGGCACCCTCGCGCTCCATGCGCCCCAGCAGGGTGATCAGGATACGGGACCCGGACGACCCGAGCGGGTGCCCGAGGGCGATGGCGCCGCCGTGCCGGTTGACGATTTCCGGGTCGAGGCCGAGCCGGCGGATGCAGGCCAGAGACTGGGTCGCGAACGCCTCATTGAGTTCGACGGCGTCGACGTCGCCGATGGTCAGTCCCAGGCGGTGCAGCAGCTTCTGGGTGGCGGGGACCGGGCCGAGGCCCATGGTCTCCGGGGCGACGCCGGCGCTGGCTCCGCCTACCACCCGGGCGCGGGGCGTCAGCCCCAGACGCTCGATGGCCGCCTCGCTCGCCACAACGATGGCGGAGGCCCCGTCGTTGAGGGAGCTGGCGTTGCCGGCCGTGACGATGCCGCCCGTCCGCACGACCGAGCGCAGCCCGGCGAGGCGTTCGAGCGTGGTGTCGGCTCGGGGGCCCTCGTCGATCTCGATCAGTCCGGCGCGGGTGGGGACACCCACGATCTCGGGCGTGAAGATGCCGTCACGTTGCGCCTCGAGTGCCAGCCGGTGCGAGCGGAGGGCGAACGTGTCGGCATCCGCCCGGCTGATGCCGTCGAGGGCGGCGACCTCCTCCGCCGTCTCCGACATGGAGAAGGTGGCCTTGTCGCGCGCTTGCAGGCGCGGGTTCGTGAAGCGCCAGCCAATCGAGGTGTCGACGATCTCGCCCGGCTTGGCGAACGCCTTCTCCGGCTTGGCGAGAACCCAGGGTGCGCGGGTCATCGATTCGACGCCGCCGGCGATCACGAGGTCTGCTTCGCCGGCCTTGATCATGTTGGCGGCCAGGTGCACGGCGGACAGGCCGGATGCGCAGAGCCGGTTGACCGTGATCCCCGGCACGTTGTCGGGGAGACCGGCCAGGAGCACGGCCATCCGGGCGACGTTGCGGTTGTCCTCGCCGGCCTGGTTGGCGGCGCCGAGGACGACCTCGTCAAGGAGGGTGGGATCCAGCCCGGACCGGGACACGACCGAGGCAAGCACGATGGCGGCCAGGTCGTCGGGGCGGATGCCGGCCAGCACCCCGCCGTATCGGCCGATAGGAGTTCGAACACCATCAACGAGGAATGCTTCGGGCATGGCTTCATCACCTTTGATCGCCGTGTTTACTAACTGACCGTTCGTTTTGTAAAAGAATGTCATAGAAAGTCCCATCAGGGCAACACGGGAGGCCGCCATGCCGCCTCCCCCACATCTGCCGGACTGAGGCAGACTGGGTGCGTGAACGCAACGCCCAGCACCGTCCCCTCCGCTCCCGGCACCGGTCGCCGCCCCGCCGGCCGTTTTGGCCTCCGGCTCAATCTGATGCGCCCGGATCGGCCCGACCTGGCGGATCGGGTCACCTACATCGAGCTGTTCTTCGACCTGATCTTTGTGTTCGCGTTGACCCAGCTGTCGCGCCATCTCTACGAGAACCAGTCCTGGCAGGGAGCCGCCGAGTCCGTCATCCTGGTGCTCGCCCTGTGGTGGATCTGGGTGCACACCACCTGGGTGACCAACCTGCTCGATCCGGCCCGCCTGCCTGTGCGCGGGGTCGTGATCGGCCTCTCCCTGGTCGGGCTGGTGGTGAGCGTCTCGATCTACGAATCATTCGGCGACCGGGGATTCCTCTTCGCCGTGGCCTACGTCACCCTGCAGCTGGGCCGAACGGCCTTCATGGCGCTCGCCCTCGCGCTCCACGATCGCGCCCTCTTCCGCGCCTTCGTGCGGATCTTTCTCTGGCTCGCCGTGGCCGGGCTCTTCTGGATTCTCGGCGGCCTGCTCCCGGCCGACTACCGGTTGCTGCTCTGGGCCACCGCACTCGGGATCGAGTTCGTTTCCGCGAAGCTCGGTTTCCCGGTGCCGGGCCTCGGCCGGGCCACTCCCGGCGACGGCGAGCTCTCCGGTCCGCACATCGCGGAGCGCAGCGCCCTGTTCGTCATCATCGCACTCGGCGAATCATTTCTGGTGACGGGCTTCGCCTTCGTCGATCAGGACGTGTCGGTGCCGGGTGTGCTCGGCCTGCTGCTGGCCTTCGTGAGTGGAGCGGCCATGTGGTGGCTGTACTTCGACCACAGCGAGTACGCGGGCAGCAAAGCCCTCGCCGATGCCGCCGACCCCGGCCGGCTCGCCCGGCTCGCGTATACCTATGTACATGCGATGCTCATCGCCGGCATTGTTCTGAGCTCGGTCGGCGTTAAGGAGATCCTGGCGCATCCGGATGACCCGGTCATTTTTTCGACGGCCGTCGCCATCACCGGCGGGCCTCTGCTGTACCTGCTGGGGCTGGCGCTGTTCCGATTCGTCGTGGCCCGGGAGGTGCTGATCTCCCATGTCACGGGAATCGCACTGCTGCTTCTGGCGCTGCCCCTCGCCTTCGCCCTCTCGCCGCTCGCGTTAGGAGCGCTGGGAGCGCTCATACTGACGACCGTCGCCTGCTGGGGGACCATCGTGCGCGTGCGGAACGGCACCGCCGAGAAGGAGGCCGGCTAGCCGAAACTGGGCGGCTTCGAGTGATCGAACCCCGGTCAGAAGAAGCCGTCGGGGGTGCCGGCAGCCTTCTCGACCGCCTCGGTGCCGATACGCGCGGCGGCGAGCTGGGCCATCGCGACGCGCAGGCCGGATTCCAGCTGGGCGGCCCAGACCTCGGTCTCGCGGCTGGCGGCGGTGGCGGCATCCGCTCGGGCGATAGCCTTCTCCTTCTCGGCGCGTTCGCTGCGCACCTGCTGGATGCTCAGGGTGATGCCGTAATAGGCGGCCACCATCGAGGCGATGGGCGTGGCGAATACGGCCAGGGCGTTGATGCTCTCGCTCGACACCCCCACCAAAAGCATCACGATGAAGGCCACGGCGAGGGCTATGATTCCGACCAGGACGACTAGCGCGGTGCGCTGGCCGGACGTGATCGTGAGGTGCGCGACGCGCCTGGGCGCGGGCTGGGCCTCGGGCGCCTGAGGCTCTTCCAGGGGCTCGAGCGTCTCGGTCTGATCGGACAGGGGCATCGACCGGGTGGGCGTGCTGGTCGAGGAGAAATCAGTCATGGTGAGGGCTCCGTCGTCAGAGTGCATCGGGGGAATAGGCGGTGGGGTCATTGTCTGCTGCCGATTCGGCGCGGTCAAGGCGGGCATCCGGGTCTTCGTTGAGGAAGACCCGTTTGTAGCTGCGCCCGTCGGGGAGTTCGACCGTTCGGCCGGCCAGCTTGCCACGGCTCAGCTTCAGGTAGATCGCCTGCGCGGTGACCCCCAGCTGCGCAGCTGCCTCGGACACGGACAGCCCGGGCAGATCGGTGGGCACGGCGCTGGGGCGTGCGGACCGCTTGCGTCCGGCCGCCTGCCGGGCGGCGATCTCCGCATCGGTGCCACTCCAGCGCCACTTCGCCGCAGCCGGTTTCAAACCGGCGGCGTCGGCGATCTCGTCCCAGCCCGCTCCCCCGCTGAGGGCGTCGCGCACACCGACCAAAGTGGCCGGGTCGGCGTCGAGCTCGAAAAGCAGGGAACGGATGGCCCCCAACCGCTCGAGCGGCGCCGACCCCGGGGCCGTGTCGAGGGTCACCAGGTGCGACAGGGCAACCCGGGTGGATGGTGCGAGAAAATAGCCCATGGCGTCTCCCGGGGACTCAGCCCCGGTGCAGGGATGACGGGAGGTGTGCCTCCGGGCCGGCTTCGCCGCCGATTGCCGCCGCGAGGCGTTCACGGGCACGGGCGAGGTGTTCGTCGAGCAACTCGGCGGCCGCGGGGCCGTCGCCCTCCCCGATCAGCTCGAGCAGGCGCTGGTGTTCGGCCTGGATCAACGCGGTGTCGAGCAGGTTCAGCGACTGCACCCGCACCATGCACAGGCGTACCTCGCTGACCAGAGAACGGTACATCCTGCTGATCCGCTCGTTGCCGACGGCGTCGATCAGACTGGTGTGGAAACGCATATCGGGTTCCACGACGTCGAGGGCGGAGCCGCCAGCCACGGCCGCGATGTCGAGGTTGGCCTGCACGGCCCCTTCGGGGACGGTGCGGGTGAGGGCCAGGCGGCGCAGCACCTCGCTTTCGAGGTAGGCGCGGGCCTGGTAGATGTCGCGCACGGAGTCCGGTCCGAGCTCGGCGACGCGGGCGCTCTTGTGCGCCCCGCGCACCAGCAGTCCCTCAGCGACGAGTTTCTCGATCGCCGCCTTTGCCGTGGGGCGGGCGACGTCGTAGCTCGCGGCCATATCGGTCTCGGTCAGGGCCGCGGCGGAAGTCAATTCGCCTTCAAGGATTCGGGTTCGCAGGTCGTTCGCGATGGCATCCACAATCGACGTTGCCGTTACGCGCGCTGTCACGGGGCCTGCCTTTCTAAGGTGTGATCTCATCTTGACAGACAAAAAGACAGTTTACATTGACTTACTTGCATACTTGCTAGACAATCATTGAAGTGTCACGACGGCGTGACCACGACCTCAGTGTGGAGACCCAATCTTTCAACAGATACTCGATCCGATTCTCGGATCCCTCGTCCTGTCGGCCATCTGCGCCGCATTGCCGCTGATTCTCCTGTTCGTCCTTCTCGGCGTGTTCCGGGTGAAGGCGCATCAGGCGGCTCTGGCCAGCCTGCTCCTCTCGGTCGTGCTCGCCGTCATCGGCTGGCAGATGCCCGTCGGCCAGGCGCTGAGCGCCACGGCGGCGGGCGTCTTCTACGGCCTCTTCCCGATCCTCTGGATCCTGGTCAACGCGCTGTGGATCTACAAGCTCACCGTGGCCACCCCCTGGTTCGAGGTGCTGGGCCGCACCATCCGTTCCATCTCCAACGACCTTCGCATCCTGGCCATCCTGATCGCATTCTGCTTCGGTGCCCTGCTCGAGTCGCTCGCCGGATTCGGCGCCCCGGTCGCCATCTCCGCCGCCATGCTGATGGCCGCGGGTATGAAGCCGCTCAAATCCGCCATGGTGTCACTGCTGGCCAACACGGCCCCGGTGGCATTCGGCGCCATGGCCGCCCCGATCATCGCCCTCAACGGCGTCACCGGCCTGCCGATCCAGGACCTCGCCTCGATGGCCGGCCGCCAGACGCCGTTCATCGCCGTGATCGTGCCGCTGATCCTCGTCTTTATCGTCGACGGCAAGCGCGGCGTGAAGCAGACCTGGCCAGTGGCCGTGGTCGCCGGTCTCGTCTTCGCGCTGTCGCAGTTCGTCACCGCCAACTTCTTCGCCGTCGAACTGACGGATGTCGTGGCCGCCGTCGCCACCGTTGCCGCCGTTCTGGTCATGCTGCGTTTTTGGCAGCCGTCCGAGGCCATGGGCCTCAATGACGACGTCGACCTGGCCGGTGCCGAGAACCTGGTGAGCACGGCCGTGGGTTCGGCAGTACCCGCATCCGCCATGCGCAGCACGCCCACCACCGCCCTCAAGTCGGCGCGACGCTCCGCCGACAGCCCCGACCTGACCGACACCACCCGCCCGGAACCCCGTCAGGTGTGGAAGGCCATCGCCCCGTACCTGATCATCATGGGCATTTTCTCGATCGCGCAGATCCCGGCCGTCAAGGCCTGGCTCGGTACCGTGGGCAGCGTCACCTTCGCCTGGCCCGGACTCGACGTGACCGACGCGGCCGGCGACCCGGTTCCGGCCACGACCTTCAAGCTCGACCACCTCAAAGCCACCGGCACCCTGCTGCTCTTCTCCGGTCTGATCACCATGGCGCTCTACAAGATCTCGTTCCGCCAGGGCCTCAAAATCTACGGGGACACCCTCGTGCAACTGCGCTGGACCATCGTCACCGTCACCGCCGTGCTGGCACTCTCGTTCGTGATGAACCTGTCCGGCCAGACCGCCTCCCTCGGTGCCTACCTCGCCACCGCCGGCGCGTTCTTCGCCGTGATCTCTCCTCTGATCGGATGGATCGGCGTGGCCTTGACCGGCTCCGACACCTCGTCCAACGCGCTCTTCGGGCAGCTGCAGGTCACCGCCGCCAACTCGACCGGCCTCTCGCCGGTGCTGATGGCCGCCGCCAACTCATCGGCCGGTGTGCTGGGCAAGATGCTCTCGCTGCAGAACCTGGCCGTGGCCGCCGCCGCCGTCGGATTGGTGGGAGCGGAGGCCCTGCTCTTCCGCAAGTTGGTCGGCTGGAGCCTGGGGCTGCTCGTGCTGATCACGGTTTTGATCGTGCTGCAGTCCACTCCGGTCCTCGGCTGGATGGTGCCGTAATGGCCCGCCGCGGCACGGCGGTCACCCCCGCCCAGGCGTTCTCCGGTCCCGCAGCTGCGCCTGCATCCGCCGGGACGCTGGGTGCCCTCCGCGCCGCGGTGTCAGACCCGGCCCAGGTCAAGACCCGGGCGATCGACCTGCACGCCAACGCCCACGACGCCTCGCATTTTCTGCTGGTACCGCAGGCCGTCGTCGTGGCCGCCAACGCCGGCGAGGTCGGCAAGCTGCTGCGCGCCAGCCGGGCGCAGGGTGTGCCGCTCACGCTCCGCTCCGGCGGCACCAGCCTGAGCGGCCAGGCACTCACCGACGGCGTGCTCGTGGATGTGCGCCGCAACTTCAAGCAGATCGAGGTGCAGGACAACGGCGCCCGGGTGCGGGTCCAGCCCGGCGTCACCGTGCGTGCCCTGAACGCCCGCCTGGCGAAGTACGGCCGCAAATTCGGCCCGGACCCGGCGAGCGAATCCGCCTGCACCATCGGCGGAGTCGTGGCCAACAACTCCTCCGGAATGGCGTGCGGCACCGTCGACAACGCCTACCAGACCCTGGAATCGGTCACGGTGGTGCTGCCCAGCGGCACCGTCGTCGACACCGGGGCGACGGATGCCGACGCGCGCCTCCGCACCCTCGAACCCGAGCTACACGAGGGTCTGCTGCGGCTGGCGAAGCGGGTGCAGGGGAACCCTTCCTCCGTGGCGACCATCCGGCACCAGTTCTCGATGAAGAACACCATGGGGTACGGCCTGAACTCCCTGCTGGACTTCGACCGGCCCGTGGACATCCTGGCTCACCTGATCGTGGGCAGCGAGGGCACCCTCGGGTTCGTCGCGGAGGCGGTCTTCCGTACCGTCCCGCGGCCGACTCATACCGTCACCGGCCTGCTGGTCTTCCCCGACCTGGAAACCGCCAACGCGGCCCTGCCCGCCTTGGTGGGAACCGGTGCGGCCACCCTCGAGCTGATGGACGCCCTGTCGCTCAAGGTCGGTCAGGGCCTGGACGATGTTCCGCCGGTCGTGCGCGACCTCGTGGTGCGGGACCACGCCGCCCTCCTGATGGAGTACCAGACGGACAACCCGGAACGGCTGGCGGAGCTGCAGCACGCGGGCATGGGCATTATGCCGGGGCTCGGGCTCAGCGCTCCGGTCGAGTTCAGTGCGGATTCCGCGACCCGCGCTCAGCTGTGGCACCTGCGGAAGGGACTCTACGCATCCGTCGCCGGCGCCCGTCCGCAGGGCACCACGGCGCTGCTCGAGGACGTTGTCGTGCCGGTGGCCGCTCTGGGTCGCACCTGCGTGGAGCTGATCCGGTTGTTCGACAAGTACAGCTATCGCAATAGTGTGATCTTCGGCCATGCCAAAGACGGCAACATCCACTTCATGCTCACCGACGGGTTCACCGGCACGACCGAGCTAGAACGCTACAGCGCCTTCACCGAGGACATGGTGGACCTGGTGCTCGGCGAGGGCGGCTCGCTCAAGGCCGAGCACGGAACCGGCCGGGTGATGGCTCCCTATGTGCGGCGCCAGTACGGCGACGAGCTCTACGACGTCATGCGGAAGATCAAGACTTTGTTCGACCCCGCCGGGATGCTCAACCCCGGAGTGCTGATGAATGACGACCCTGAGGTGCACCTGCGTGACATCAAGCTGGTGCCGCCCGTCGCCGAGGTGGTCGACAGCTGCGTCTCCTGCGGTTACTGCGAACCCGTCTGCCCCAGCCGGGACCTGACCCTGACCCCCCGCCAGCGCATCGTCACCCTGCGCGCCATCGAACAGGCCCGCCGGGGCGGCGACCTGGCTCTGGCCGCCGAGTTGGAGAAGGACTTCGTCTACGACGGCGTGGAGACCTGCGCGGTCGACGGCATGTGCCAGACCGCCTGCCCGGTCAACATCAACACCGGCACCATGATGAAGCAGATCCGGCGCGGCGAGACCGGGCCGCTGATCAACGGCGTCTGGAACACCGCGGCCAAGAACTGGGGTGCGGTCACCCGCGGCGCCGGGCTGGCCCTCACCGTGGTGCGCAAGATCCCGGCCCCGGTGCTGATGGTACCCAACAAGCTCGGCCGAGCCGTGCTCGGCACCGACACGCTGCCGCTCTACTCGAGCGAGCTGCCCGGTGGTGGCGGCAGCCGCTCCCGCCCGGCTCCGGCCCTGGCCCCGGAGGCCGTTTACTTTCCGGCCTGCGTGCAGACCATGTTCGGTCCGGCCACCGCCGGCACTCCGGGGGTGCAGGTCAGCTTCGAGCAGCTCTGCGACCGCGCCGGCATCACCTTGGTGGTTCCCGACGGCATCGACGGGCTCTGCTGCGGCACGCCGTGGTCGTCGAAGGGGCTGAAGGCCGGCGAAGAGGCCATGCGGGCCAAAACCCTCGCGGCGCTGCGCACGGCGACCCGGAACGGCGAGCTGGCCATCATCTGCGATGCCTCCTCCTGCACCGAGGGGCTGCGGCAGACGATCGAGGGTGACCTGAACGAGCCGCCCCTGCGGGTGGTCGACGCCGTGCAGTTCACGGCCGAACGCATCCTGCCGTCACTGCCCGAGTATCGGAAAATCGAATCGCTCGCGCTGCACCCCACGTGTTCCTCCACCCGGATGGGCATCAACGACAATCTGCAGACCCTCGCGGGTGGGGTGGCCGAGACGGTGCAGGTTCCGGAGAACTGGGGCTGCTGTGGGTTCGCCGGGGACCGTGGCATGCTGCATCCCGAGCTGACAGAGTCCGCCACCCAGGCGCAGGCGGCCGATGTCGCGACGATGGACGCCACGGCGTTCGTGTCGTGCAACCGCACCTGTGAGCTCGGGCTGACCCGGGCCACCGGCAAGGAATATCGCCACGTGCTCGAGCTGCTGGAAGAGGTGACCCGGCCCGACGCCGACGGTCCGGACGCCGCCGAGCCTCGTCTGGCGGAAACCGGCGCCGTGTAGGCCCGCGCCCGCTGTGGCGCACGGTGCGGAAGCAGGCGCACGGTAGAACGTGTGCCTGCTTCCATAGGGTGCGCCACGAGCCTGGGTTTCGAAGCGAGGTACGAGCCGGGGGGGGGCTGGGGGCTCGGGCTACTCCGGGGTGCCGAGCACCGCGACGGAGTGCGGCGCGAGTAGGACTGTGGTCGGGGTACGGGAGAGGACCGCGTCGCCGACGGCGGCGAAGGATGCCAGGAGCGCCGGGGCATCCGTCGGCACGTCACGCGTCTCCGTGCCCAGGTTGACCAGGATTTCGGTGTCGCCGCGGCAGAGCCGCAGCCACCGCTCGTTCTCGTCGACGTCGACCGCGACCCGGCCGAAGCGCGGGTCCGTGATGTCCGGACGGGACCGCCGCAGCCAGCCCAGAGCCCGGTAGAAATCAAGCAGGCGCGCGTGGGCCGGCTGGGACACCTCATCCCAGTCCAGTACCGACCGCTCGAACGTGGCCGGGTCCTGCGGGTCGGGCACCACGGCCGGGTCCCAGCCCATGCGCGCGAACTCGCCGATCCGGCCCGTGCGGACGGCCTCGCCGAGTTCGGGTTCCGGATGCGACGTGAAGAACTGCCAGGGTGTGCTCGCCCCCCATTCCTCGCCCATGAACAGCATGGGCGTGAACGGGCCGAGCAGGGTCAGCGTGGCGGCGATCGCCAGCTGCCCGGCGTCGAGGGTCGCACTGAGGCGGTCGCCCGTGGCCCGGTTGCCGATCTGGTCGTGGTTCTGGTTGTTGACGACGAGGCGCCAGGCCGGCATCCGTGCGGTGTCGATCGGGCGGCCATGGGTGCGCCCGCGGAAGCTGGAGAAGGTGCCGTCGTGGAAGAACCCGCGGGTCAGCACTTTCGCGAGGGCGCTGAGCGGCTCGAAGTCGGCGTAGTAGCCCGTGGTCTCGCCGGTGACCGCCACGTGCACGGCGTGGTGGAAGTCGTCGCTCCATTGGCCGGTGAGCCCGTAGCCGCCGGCGTCCCGCGGCGTGATCAAGCGCGGGTCGTTGAGGTCCGACTCGGCGATCAGGGTGAGCGGGCGCCCGCAGGTGGCGCTCAACACATCGACGTCGACGGCGAGTTCCTCGAGCAGGTGCAGGGCGTGGTCGTCCCGCAGGGCGTGCACCGCATCCAGCCTGAGCCCGTCGACGTGGTAGTCGCCCAGCCACATTAGGGCGTTGTCGATGATGTAGCGGCGCACCGGGTCGGAGTCGGCCCCGTCGAGGTTGAGGGAGGAGCCCCAGCCCGTGTCGCCCCTCTCGTTCAGGTACGGACCGAACTGTGGCAGGTAGTTGCCGCTCGGGCCGAGGTGGTTGTAGACCACGTCCTGGATGACACCGATTCCGGCCTGGTGACAGGCGTCCACGAACCTCTGGTAGGCGGCCGGTCCGCCGTACCCCTCATGCACGGCGTACCAGAGCACCCCGTCGTAGCCCCAGTTGTGGGTGCCGTTGAAGGCGTTGACCGGGAGCAGCTCCACGAAGTCGACGCCGATCGAGGCCAGGTGGGCCAGCCGGCCCGCCGCGGCGTCGAGGGTGCCCTCCGTGGTGAAGGTGCCGAGGTGCAGCTCATAGATCGTGCTGCCGGCCAGCTGGCGGCCGGTCCAGGCGCTGTCCTGCCAGACGTGCGCGCCGGGATCGAACGTGCGGCTCTTCGCGTGCACGCCGTTCGGCTGGTGCCGGGAGCAGGGGTCGGGGAAGGGCCCCTGGCCGTCGATCAAAAAGCCGTAGTCGACGGGCTCATCGGCACGGCCCTCGGCGGGCTCGGTCACCGATCGCGGTGCGTGCCACCATCCGTCGCCCCGCGGGGTCATCGGCACGGTCTGGTCGGCGAGTTCGACCGTCACGGCCGAGGCGTTGGGAGCCCAGACTTCGAATTCAGCGGGCATGGTCGGAACCTTCCAGGTCGGTCGTGCGGGTCAGGTCGGCGTCGTCGGCCGGCACCAGCAGGGCCACCGGGTAGCGCCCCAGCAGGGCGGCCACGTGGACGGATCCGCCGGGGTGGCGTTCCCCGGTCAGCAGGTCGACGACCGGCCCGCCGGCCAGGACCACGATCGTGTCTCCCCAGCCGCCGGCGGCCGCGAGCCCGAGCGGCAGCCGGGTGGCGATGGTGACCGCGCCGCCGCGGTCGAACGCGATCACGTGGTCGGCGGCGGCGCCGAACGCGGGGACCGGACTGTGCCGGTAGAAACGTTGGGGTTGGTCGCGGCGCAGCCGGAGGGCGCGCGTGGTGACCAGAAGTTTCGCGGCGCCGGTCTCGTCGACGGGCGGCAGCCAGCCGTCCTGCACCCGGGCCAGGTAGCCGCGCCTCAGGTCGTAGTCGACCGGGCGGCGGTTGTCGGGGTCGACGAGGGAGGTGTCCCAGAGCTCGCTGCCCTGGTAGACGTCGGGCACCCCAGGGGCCGTCAGCTGCACGAGCTTGTTCGAGAGCCCGTTGCTCCAGCCCGCCTGGCGTACCCGGTCGACGAACGCGGTGAGCGTCTGCGTGACCACCGGGTCGTTGAAGGCGGCGTTCACGAGGCCGCGCATCGCCGTCTCGAACTCCGCGTTCTGGCTGGTCCAGGTGGTCGACGTGCCGGCCTCCCGAGCCGCCTTCTCCGCGTAGGCGATGAGGCGTTCCGGTGTGGCCGGCCACGATCCGACGATGGCCTGCCAGAGCAGGTTCTCGAACGGGGCGTCGCCGAGGGGCGCGGTCGCGCGCAGGGTGCGCAGGGTGCTCTCCCATTCGGCCGGGATCTCGGCCAGCACCGAGATCCGGGCGCGCACATCCTCACTGCGCTTGGTGTCGTGGGTGGAAAGGGTCGTCATCGAGGCCGGGAAGGTGGCCTGACGGGTCTGTTGGCGACGGTGGAATTCGGCCATGTCGACCGCGAACTCCCCCGGGTCGGCGCCGACCTCGTTCAGGGAGGTGAGCCGACTGAAGCGGTAGTACGCGGTGTCCTCGACACCCTTGGCCATCACCATGCCCGAGGTCTGTTGGAAACGCACGGCCAGCGGATGCCCGGGGTCGCCGAGCAACGGAAGCAGAGCCTCGATCGCGTGGCCGAGGTCGGGCCGGTGTCGAGCCGCCTCGACGCCAGCGTGGCGCAGCTCGTCGACGCCCACCGGCAGGTAGGAGCGGTAGACCGGGAAGCAGGCCAGGAGTTCGGCCAGGGCGTCGACCGTGGTCAGTTCGGTGGTGGCGTCGCCGCCGGGGACAAGTCGGGCCAGGCGCACGACCTCGGCCTGGAGGGTGCGGTCCGCGATGACGCGCTTCCGCGCGTGCACCAGGTCGGCCCAGTCCGCCGGCGGCGCGTCACCGGTCGGCGCCGCGGCCTCGGCCTGCAGCCGGGCCTCGAGTGCGTCGAGCACGCCCTGCCCGGCCGGGTCGACGAGCAGCCGGTCGAAGTCGGCGAGGGCGTCGTACCCGGTCGTGCCGGCGGTGGCCCAGCTGGTGGGCAGCTGTTCGTCACCCTCGAGGATTTTCTCGACGAGAACGTAGGCTCCGTCGGTGGCATCCCGCAACCGGTCGAGGTAGCCGCCCGGGTCGGCGAGGCCGTCGGGGTGATCGACCCGCAGCCCCTGCACGAGGCCGTCCTGCACCCAGCGCACGATCTCCCGGTGGGATTCGTCGAAGACCCACGGAACCTCGACCCGGAGGCCGGCCAGGGTGTTCACGGAAAAGAACCGGCGGTAGTTCAGTTGCGCGTCCGCAAGGCGCCAGTTGACGAGTTCGTAGTGCTGCCGTGCGTGCACGACGCGGCCGTCCGCGCCGCCGTCGGCGCTGCCCGGGGCGAGGGGGAACCGGTGGTCGTAGTAGTGCAGCTCGTCGCCGACCACCTGGAGGCGTTCGAGTTCGCTCACTCCGTGCGCGTCGTCGCCGAGCACGGGCAGCAGGATCCGGTCGCCGTTCGCGGCCCAGTCCACGTCGAAGGCCTCCGCGTAGCGCGACGCGGGGCCGTGCTGGAGCAGGTTCCACCACCAGAGGTTGCGGTGTGGGGTCGCGACGCCCATGTGGTTGGGCACGATGTCCACCAGGATGCCGCGCCCGGCATCCGTCGCGGCCGCCGCCAAGCGGGTGAGCGCCTCGGCTCCGCCCCGCACCGGGTCGATGCGGGAGTGGTCGACGACGTCGTAGCCGTGGTCGGAGCCCTCCTCCGCAGCGAGCAGCGGGGACAGGTAGAGCCAGTCCGCTCCCAACTCGGTCAGGTAGTCGAGCACCCCTTCCGCGGCCGCCAGGTCGAACGCGGCCGTGATCTGCAGACGGTAGGTGGTGAGCGGAATTTTCACGGCTGGACCAGGTGCGCCGGGTCGATCACGGGGATCGTCCCCGTCATCAGCCCGGCCAGGGAGGCCGCGACGGAGTGGTCCGGCGTGGTTTCCGGAGCGTGATACGCCCGCAGCACGACGAGGGAACGCGACGTCACCGTGTGCAGGGACCCGGCGGGCCGCGGGACCGCGTCGGCGCCTTCGCCCGCCGTGTCGACGACGATCTCCCACGCCGGGGCGTACTCGGCCGAGGGCAGGGTGAACTCGACATCCTCGGCGTCTGCGTTGAAGCAGACCAGGAAATTCACGTCGGTCACCACCCGACCACGGACGTCGCGCTCCCGGATGCCGTCGCCGCTGAGGAACATGGCGACCGTGCGGGTGAGGTGCTCGTCCCAGTCCTGGGGCTGCATTTCCTGCCCGTCGGGGGTCAGCCAGACGAGGTCGCTCATCGGGTCGCCCGCGGCGCGGTGACCGGGGTGGCCGTTGAAGAAGCTGCTGCGGCGGAACGTCGGGTGTTCGCGGCGCAGCCGGGAAACGGCGGCCGTGAACTCGATCAGCGGCTGGTCAGCCTCCGACCAGTGGATCCAGCTCAGTTCATTGTCCTGAGCGTAGGTGTTGTTGTTGCCGTTCTGCGTTCGGCCGAGCTCATCGCCGTGCAGGATCATCGGCACACCCTGCGACAGGAGCAGGGTGGCAATGTAGTTGCGTTGCTGCCGGGCCCGCAATGCCAGGATCTCCGGGTCATCCGTCGGCCCCTCGACCCCGGAGTTCCAGGACCGGTTGTGCGATTCGCCGTCCTGGCCGTTCTCGCCGTTGGCGTCGTTGTGTTTCTCGTTGTAAGAGACCAGGTCGGAGAGGCTGAACCCGTCGTGCGCGGTGACAAAGTTGATCGAGGCGACGGGGCGGCGGCCCGAGTGCTCGTAGAGGTCGGCGGAACCGGTGATGCGCGACGCGAACTCGCCCAGCGTCGACGGTTCGCCGCGCCAGAAGTCACGCACGGTGTCGCGGTACTTTCCGTTCCATTCCGTCCACTGGGCCGGGAAGTTGCCGACCTGGTACCCACCGGGGCCGACGTCCCACGGCTCGGCGATGAGCTTGACCTGGGACACCACCGGGTCCTGCTGCACGAGCTCGAAAAAGGTGGAGAGCTTGTCGACGTCGTAGAGGTCCCGGGCCAGAGCCGAGGCCAGGTCGAACCGGAAGCCGTCGACGTGCATCTCGAGAACCCAGTAGCGCAGCGAGTCCATGATCAGCTGCAGCGAGTGCGGGTGACGCACGTTCAGGGTGTTGCCGGTGCCCGTGTAGTCCATGTAGTACCGCTTGTCGTCGTCCATGAGTCGGTAGTACGCCTCATTGTCGATGCCCTTGAACGAGATCGTCGGGCCGAGGTGGTTGCCCTCCGCGGTGTGGTTGTAGACCACGTCGAGGATGACCTCGATACCGGCGTCGTGCAGAGAACGAACCATGCCCTTGAATTCCTGCACCTGGTTGCCGAGGTCACCGGTGGAGGAATACGCGTTGTGCGGGGCGAAGAACCCGATGGTGTTGTAACCCCAGTAGTTGTTCAGGCCCTTCTCCTCGAGGGTGCCGTCGTTGACGAACTGGTGCACCGGCATCAGCTCGATCGCGGTCACACCGAGTTTCTGCAGGTGGTCGATGACCGACGGATGCGCCACGCCGGCGTACGTGCCGCGCTGTCCTTCCGGTACCGCATCCTGCAGCTTGGTGAGGCCCTTCACGTGGGCCTCGTAGATCAGGGAGGCGCTGTAGGGCGTGCGCAGGGGCCGGTCTCCCACCCAGTCGAAGAACGGGTTGACGACGACGCCGAGCATCATGTGCGGGGCTGAGTCCTCGTCGTTACGCGAATCCGGGTCACCGAAGTTGTAGGAGAACAGGGACTGGTCCCAGTCGATCGTGCCACAGGTGGCCTTGGCATAGGGATCGAGCAGGAGCTTGTTGGGGTTCGCCCTGCTGCCCGCGGCGGGGTTATAGTCGCCGTGCACGCGGTAGCCGTAGCGCTGCCCCGGTTGGATGAGGGGCAGGTAGCAGTGCCAGATGAACGCACTGGATTCGACCACGTCGATGCGGGTCTCCACGCCCTGTTCGTCGAAAAGGCAGAGCTCAACGCGGTGGGCAGCTTCGCTGAACAGGGCAAAGTTCGTGCCGCTGCCGTCATATGTTGCGCCGAGCGGGTACGCAGTACCGGGCCAGGTTTCCAAAGGGTGCTCCTCGTGCTACGGGTCGCGTGCTGTCGACACACCGACCGCGCCGGCATGCCCACAAGTACGCTACAGTCTGCCGGGCCCCGTCCACGCCCGATCCGTTTTCGCGGGTGACCGATCTGGGTATCACGCCGCTGTGAATGCGGTCGTGTCATCATCCTCGGCGCACCGGCCGGCGGAGCACCGTGCCCGGTGTCGAACCGATTCGCCGGAGATTGTGGGAAATAAGCTAGTCGACGGGGTACTGCAAGCCGGAGCGGGCAGAATCTCCGTCGAATTCGTTCCGTGCACTGTGACGAGCATCGTACTCTGGCGTTCCGCGATCACCCGCTCACGTCGTCGGCGCGGTCGGCAGCCACCAGCTCCCGCACGAGCGGTGCCACCTCGGTGCCGTAAAGCTCGATGCTGGTCATCAGTTTCTCGTGGGAGAGCGTGCCGAGGCTGTATTTGAGGTCGAAGCGGGCGAGCCCCAGCCCCACCGCCGTGGCGGCGATCTTCCTGGCCACGGTCTCGGGTGAGCCCACGAACAGGGCGCCGTCCGGGCCGGCGTCGTGTTCGAAGCGCTCCCGGGTGACCGGACCCCAACCGCGCTCGCGTCCGATCCGGTCCTGCATGGCGGCATAGTGCGGCCACATTTCCTCCCGGGCCTGGACATCCGTCCCGGCCACATATCCCGGGGAGTGCTCGCCGATCGGGCGGGTCGGCTTCTCGAACTGGGCCAGCGCACGGTGGTAGAGCTGGACCAGTGGCACGAAGGCCAGCGGTGAGCCGCCGATGATGGCCAGCATCAGCGGCAGGCCGTAGTGCGCGGCGCGCACGACTGACTGGGGGCTGCCGCCCACGCCGATCCAGGTGGTGAGGGATCCGGATTCGGTAGGCGGGAACACCCGCTGGTTACGCAGGCCGGCACGGGTCTCGCCCGACCAGGTGATGGGCTCCTCCGTGAGCAGCTCGGTGAAGAGGTTGAGCTTTTCCTCGAATAGAAGCTCATATTGCTCCAGCTCCAGGCCGAAAAGCGGGAACGACTCGGTGAAGGAGCCGCGACCCAGGATGACCTCGGCACGCCCGCTGGAGACCGCGTCGAGGGTGGAGAAGCGCTGGAAGACGCGCACCGGGTCGTCGGAGCTGAGAACGGTGACCGCCGACCCGAGACGGATGCCGGTGGTCTGCCCGGCGATCGCGGCCAGAACAACCTCGGGGGCGGAAACGGCGAAATCCTCCCGGTGGTGCTCACCGATCCCGAAAAAATCCAGGCCGACCTGATCGGCCAGCACACCCTCGGCCACCACGTTGCGCAGCGTCGCCGCCTGGGACAACCGGGCCCCGAAGGCGTCAAAGGTAACGTCACCGAAGGTATCCAGCCCGAGTTCGAACTTCTTTTTCATCTGGTGCGTGCTCCTCGCCGTGGTCGGTACATTCGACAAACTGTATGCAAATGCATTCAAAGTTCAAACCGCGGCCGTCCCGGGAATATTCCGAGCCCGACCTGAGGTTCAAGGCGACCCGCCAGGGATGGAGGCCGCCGGCGAGCCTGACCGAGGGGGCAGAATGGGGTCAGGCGCTACCATCCGGTCGCCCCGGCGACAGGAGAATTTCCATGACCGAACACGAACTCATCTCGCTCTGGACCCGGGCCCGCTGGCACATCATCGTGTCCCAGCTCGCTCCGACCTTCCTCCTCACGGCGCTCGTGGCCTTCCTGTCCCTCGGCCTGGCGGAGGCCGAGCTGAGCGTGCGCATCGCGGCCGCGGGCATCCTGCTGGCCTCGGGCGTTCTCGGCGCGCTCGCTCAAATCGCATCCGCGAACGAAGGGCTCGCCATCGTGGCCGACCTGCGCGCGCTGCCCGCGAGCAGCGCCCTCGGGCGCGGCGTCATCGCTTCCGCGCCGTGGATCAACGTCGTGCGCTTCCTGACCCCCGCAGTCTTCGTGGTCGTCTACATCGCCCTCGTGGCGGCCCTGTTCCTACCGTTCGCTTAGCCAATCACCACCACATCTCGTCGTTATCGGAATGTGGACCCCCAGGAATGGTGACGTCGAGGCACAGGGTGTGAGGTCGAATGGACAAACCCGAAATTTTGGGCCGACAAGCGCACCGGCTGTTCCCCGACGAGGGACTGATTGGCGTCCTCGATAGGGTCGAGTCCACACCCCCAGGCATTTTTCCTCAGCCAGCGCGCAGATCGTCGATCGCCTCGGCACCATGCAGAACGAGTGGGCCGAAGCGCAGGATTTCAGCTCCGTCGACACCTACAGGGCGCCGTTCACCAACCTCACGTTCGACTGGGTCTGCCCTGAGGACCTGCGCGAGCGGGTGACCGCGACGTGCGACACACCTTATGTCCAGTACTTCATTCCAGGAGACCATTGGACGCATGGACAAGCGGGAGACCACCCCGGCGGAGGGCACCACCTACCGGTTCGCAATGGAGGATCGAAGCGCTTCCCGGACATCCTGCAGGCCCGAACCGAAGCGAAACGAACCCGTACTACATCCACTCGTCCCAGCTGCCGGTGGGCTTCACCGACGACCCGTTCGTGGCCCTCATCTGCCAGGACGCGCTGCAGAGCACGTTCACCGGCGGCGTCTGTGCGGTGCGGACCATCGTGATGGACCACCTCCGCCCGGTCAGCCCGAGCAGCATCGGCCAGAAGAGCGAACGCGAACGATCTGCAGATTGCGTGACTTGTCGCACTGTCTGCCTGCGACGGGCTGCTGGCCCGGCGCGGCTGGAAGCCCCCTGGAGCAGCTGGGCTAGACGGCGTCCTGGTAGACCCACCGGCGGTTCAGGCGCACGAACCGGCTGATCTCGTGCTGCTGCGAGGAGACGCCGCCGGACCGGCTGTGCGCGGTGAACTCCACCACCCCTTCGGTGTCGAACGGGCCGCCCTGCTTTGTCCGTTCGATCTCGAGGCGGAGCCAACGCACGTCGGCGTCGAGTTCCAGCACCTCCGGGCGGGTGAACGGATGCCACGTCGTGAGCAGGTAGTCCGGCTCCCCCACCGCGAAGGCCGCGTACCGGGACCGCATCAGCGCCTCCGCGGTGGGCGCGAACGCGTCCCCGCGGTGGAACCGGCCGCAGCACGCGGAATAGGGGTTGCCGCTCAGGCAGGGGCACGGTCGAGGGCGCTGCTGGCTCTCCGCGTGGATCGAAGTCTCTGGCACCCCTCCAGTATCGGGCAGCGTCCGGGGCGCCGGAACCCGGTCGGCTCGGTCTCGTATTTGCGTA
Organism: Cryobacterium sp. TMT2-42-4; assembly: GCF_004402645.1. Taxonomy (NCBI): domain Bacteria; kingdom Bacillati; phylum Actinomycetota; class Actinomycetes; order Micrococcales; family Microbacteriaceae; genus Cryobacterium; species Cryobacterium sp. TMT2-42-4. The sequence goes on along the minus strand of NZ_SOFT01000033.1, from coordinate 115,416 downwards.
CTGCCGCCTGTTTGACCGCAGCGTCGCAGTCACCTCCCCCCGGTGCCGGGTTCGTTCTGTGGCTCCCGTCGCTCGAGTGTCGACCGGACTCGCAGCGATACTCGCGGTGCGGGCAACCGGTGGCGGGACGGTCGGGGCGAAGTGGTCGGCGAGCCGGTCCGGCCAGGTCGGCGGCCGCCGCCAGGGTTCCGGCTCCTCGAACAGGTGCGTGGCGCCGGGCACCAGGGTACGGCCCGGTACCCGTCTGTCCGGCTCGACTGAGGAAATGACTGTTTGGGAATGCCGGGCGAAGGAGCCTAGAGTCAGCCCATCATGAATGACATTGCGATCGGCAGATACAAGCACTACAAGGGCCACCTCTACGAGGTTCTCGGCGTGGCCCGGCACTCGGAGACCGAGGAACAGCTGGTGGTCTACACCGCCCTGTACGGAGAACGCGGGCTGTGGGTGCGCCCCCTGGCCATGTTCACCGGAACCGTCCGCATCGACGGCGCAGAGATGCCCCGCTTCGCCCTGATCGACGGCGCGTGATCCTAAGCCCCGCCAATAAGCTTTTCTGCCCCACATAACCAGAACAGGCCTCGACCGAAGTCGAGGCCTGTTTCATGTTTTCGCTGCGTTGTGCTATTCGGTGGATCCGAGGGGATTCGAACCCCTGACCCCCTGCATGCCATGCAGGTGCGCTACCAGCTGCGCCACGGACCCAGAATGTGTTTCGCAACTTCCCCGAAACAACTTCTCTAGGCTACTACATGATTAGCCAGCAACTGACCACCGCTACTCGGCGGCCTTGTGGGCAGGCAGTTCGATGGGAATGACGGGGCAGTCTTTCCACAGACGTTCGAGCGAGTAGTACACGCGCTCTTCCTCGTGGAAAATGTGCACGACGAGATCGCCGAAGTCAACCAGGACCCAGCGCCCCTCGGCACGACCTTCGCGACGCAGCGGTTTGTGGCCGGCCTCGGTCATCTTGTCTTCGATCTCACCGGCGATGGCCACCACGTTGCGCTCGGAGCGGCCCGTGACGATCAGGAAGATGTCGGTGAGAGGCAGGGGATTGGATACGTCGATTGCGACGAGGTCCTCCCCCGCTTTCGAGTCTGCGGCGGCGGCGGCCACCTGGAGGAGCTCGAGAGCATGGGCAGAAGCGGTCATCGAATGAATCCCTGAGTTAGTGAAAGCGAAATGGATGGCATTAGAAAATCTTGAGAACGTAGCCGGCCACGATCAGGGCCAGCACGCCGAAGGCGAGGACGCCTGCGGTGGCGGTTAGGACGGCCGGGACGGTCAACCCGCGCTTTTTCGGTGGAGCCATGACTCCCCGGGTCGAAGCGTGCGTGCTGACGGCGCGGCTCGCACTGACCGGGGCGACGTCACTATGGTGTCCACCCTCGTCGAGCTGGTCGAGCATCTGATCCATGTCCGACGAGTCGAAGACGTTCGGCAGGGCTCCGGTGGAACCGAGGCTGCGGGGCAAGTCGACGGACCCGGTGACCATAATCTCACCGGTGCTCATCAGCGGGCCCGACGAAGATCCGTGGTGCGGGATGGACGGCAGGATCAGGGCGTTGGTCGTGGTCGGAATGCCGCCGGCGCTGATGCCGCGAGCCACGATCTGGTCGAACGGTTCGAGCTGTGTCACGCCGGGAACGTGGTCGTCGACCTCGTCGCGGGCCAGCGACCAGTGTCCGACCGGCGGGTGGAGCACTCCGGGTCGGGACTTGACCTTCGTGCGCGGAGAGGCCTCGATCAGGAACTCGACGGGCGGCGCCACCTTGGCGGGGGCCACCGGAACGTGCAGCGCGTCGATGGCGAAGGGGTGCGCAGCCGTCTCGGGCACAGATGCGGGTGCGATCGGGGCAGCCGGGAGCGCCGACTCGGTGTGGGAGTTGTGCTTCAGCAGGAATTCGCCGGAATCGCCGGTCTGTGCGGTCTGAAGCGCGCGCAGCTCACGACGGGTCAGGGTGCTGTGGTCCTGCGCGTGGACAACGCTGCTCATGCTGTCGACGGCGCGAGGCGCGAACGCGGACGGTGCGGCGGGATACTGCTGGGCGGCGTGCTGCCGTGCGGAATGGGCATCCGTCACCGGAACCGGCGCCTGATCCGCCGGAGCTGGTTCGAGCGGCGCTGGAGGCGCAGGAACGTCGGATTCGCCGGCGACGACCTGCTCGTTCCGACTAGCCAACTCGCGAGCTTGTCGCCGCGTCAGTGGCTGTGGGTCATTACCCAACGTCATGCCACACTCCGATACAGATGATGCTTTGAGATGTACTGGACGACCCCATCGGGGACCAGATACCAGACCGGGAATCCCCGATTCACACGTTCCCGGCAGTCCGTGGACGAAATGGCCAGAGCCGGAACCTCCAATAAGCTTACGTCCTGGTTGGGCAATCCCGAAATACTGAGCTCGTGTCCCGGACGACTCACAGCCACGAAATGGGCCAGGTCCCAGAGCTCCTGAACATCTTTCCAGCCCAGGATCTGCCCCATCGCGTCGGCACCCGTAATGAAGAAGAGCTCCGCGTCCGGGCGTTCGGCGTGCAGATCCCGCAGGGTGTCGATCGTGTAGGTGGGCCCGGTCCGGTCGATGTCGACCCGGCTGACCGTGAACCGGGGATTGGAGGCGGTGGCGATGACCGTCATGAGATACCGGTGCTCGCTCTCGGTCACATCTGCCTTCTGCCACGGCTGACCGGTGGGAACGAAAATGACCGTATCAAGGTCGAAGCTCTGAGCCACCTCGCTGGCGGCCACAAGGTGCCCGTGGTGGATGGGGTCGAACGTGCCGCCCATCACGCCGATGCGCGGTGGGCGGGCCCCGGGATTATCGATGGGTGGCGCTTCCGGTTAGTGGTCGCTGCGCGCGCCGCCGTGGGCGTCGGCGTAGGCCTTCGCCTTGGCCTGGTGGCGGTTGGCGACATCCCGGTAGGACCAGACGACGAAGCCGAGCGCGGCGAAGACCACGAGGGCGATCACTCCGTAGAGGAAGATCGGCATCGGCAAATCGACGAGACCGGCCTCAGCCAGCACAACGGTCAGGAACGACATGGGATTCTCCATTCAGGGACACACAAGGCACAGTGATGCGCCACCGCCAACAGTCTAGCGGGGCTATGCGCGCACCTGGCCTGAGCCACGCACGATCCACTTGGTGCTGGTGAGCTCGGGCAGACCCATCGGCCCGCGAGCGTGCAGTTTCTGGGTGGAAATGCCCACCTCGGCTCCGAAACCGAACTCGCCGCCATCGGTGAACCGGGTCGAGGCATTGACCATGACCGCCGCGGAATCCACTTCTCCGAGGAACCGGTCGGCGTTCACAATGTCGTTTGTGATGATCGACTCCGTGTGACCGGTCGAGTAGCGACGGATGTGCGCAATGGCGTCGTCGAGGGAGTCGACGACTGCCACGGCCAGTTCGAGGCCCATGTACTCGGTGGACCAGTCCTCCTGCGTGGCCGGCACGGCCGCGGGGAAGATCTCGCGCACGCGGTCGTCGCCGTGCAGGGTAACGCCGGACTCCGTCAGCTTCGCCAGAACGGCCGGCAGGAGCCGCGCGGCCGCGGCCTCGTGCACGAGCAGGGTCTCGAGGGCGTTGCAGACACTGGGCCGGTGCACCTTCGAGTTGTGCACGATGTCGACCGCCCACTCCGGATTCGCCGACTCGTCGATGAAGATGTGCACGACGCCGGCCCCGGTCTCGATCACGGGCACGGTCGACTGGGTGACGACGGCCCGGATCAGGCCGGCGCTCCCCCGCGGGATCAGCACGTCCACAAGGCCGCGGGCCTGCATCAGCTCGGTGGCACCGGCACGGCCGAACGGGTCGATGGTCTGCACGCACGCCTCGGGCAGGCCGACCTGCCTGATCGCGTCCTGCAGCAGGGCGACGAGCACCCGGTTGGTGTTCTCGGCGGCCGATCCGCCCCGCAGGACGACGGCGTTGCCGCTCTTCAAAGCGATGGCGGCTATGTCCACAGTGACGTTCGGGCGGGCCTCGTAGATGACGCCGACGACACCGAAGGGCACACGCACCTGGCTGATTCGCACGCCGTTGGGCAGGCTGGAGCCGCGCACAACTTCCCCGACGGGATCGGTGAGCAGGCTGATCTCGAGCACGGCGTCGGCGAGGGCGTTAATGCGCGCCTCGTCGAGGCTGAGGCGGTCGAGCATGCCCTCGGAGAGGCCATTGTGCGTGCCGGCGGCCAGATCCAGGGTGTTGGCGGCCAGAATTTCCGCCGCGCTCCCCCGCAGGGCGGCGGCGATCCCGTGCAACGCCTGGTTCTTCAGCCCGGTCGGCGTCGTGGCCAGAGTTCGGGCGGCGGTGCGGGCGGCTTCGAGGATCGGGATGATCTGAGGTGAGTCGGTCTGCAGCATCCCGGTAGTTTAGGCCAGAGCGGGTTCGAACCAGGTTCCGACCGGGTCGCCGCGGAGTGCCTCGGCCACCAGACCAGTCGATGTGAGCAGCACGGCAGTGCCGGCCTCCGCCGCGATCCGCGCGGCCGACACCTTGGTGTCGGCACCCCCGGTGCCCACCCCGGAGCGGCTGCCGCTGAGCTCGACACCGAGCATGGGATCGCCGCAGGGGACGTGATCGATGCGTTCCGCGCCCGGCAGGTGCGGCGCACGCGTGTAGAGGGCATCGACGTCGCTGAGCAGGACCAGCAGGTCGGCGTGGATGAGCGTGGCGACCAGGGCGGCCAACCGGTCGTTGTCACCGAAACGGATCTCGTGGGTTGCGACCGTGTCGTTCTCGTTGACGATCGGCAGGATGCGCAGACCGAGCAGGCGATCCATCGCCCGGTGGGCGTTGCCTCGATGCGAGGGGTTTTCCAGGTCGCCGGCAGTGAGCAGCACCTGGCCGGCGACGATGTCGTACCGGTCGAGGCTGTCCTGGTAGCGGAAGATGAGCAGGTTCTGGCCCACGGATGCCGCGGCCTGCTGGGTGGCCAGGTCGGTGGGGCGCTCGTCGAGTTGCAGGTAGGGCATGCCGGTGGCGATGGCCCCGGAGGAGACGAGGACGATCTCCACTCCGCGCCCGTGCGCTTCGGCAAGGGCATCGACGAGCGGGATGATCTGTGCGATGTTCGCGCCGCTGATCGAGGAGGAGCCGACCTTCACAACGATGCGCGCGGCCGACGCGACCTCGTTTCGGCCGAGTGCGCTCACAGAAGCGCTCGGCCGGGGGCGGTGGGCATCGGCTCGAACCAGGTGCCACAGGAGCCGCCGCGGAGGGCCTCTGCGGCCAGGCTCGTCTCGGTGACGAGAACGGCCGTTCCGGCGGAGGCGGCCAGGCGGGCCGCCTTCACCTTGGTGTTCGCCCCGCCGGTGCCCACGGTGCCGGTACCCTTGTTCGCCCCGAACTCCATGCCGTCCAGTTCCTGGTCGAACCCGATGAAGTCGATCGGCTCCGCCCCGGGCAGGTGCGGGGGCTTGGTGTAGAGCGCGTCGACGTCACTGAGCAAGAGCAGTAGGTCGGCACGGATGAGCACCGAGAGCATGGCGGCGAGCCGGTCGTTGTCTCCGAATCGCAGCCCGTAGGTCGCGACCGTGTCGTTCTCGTTCACGACGGGCATGATGCGCAGGTCCAGCAGTCGGTTCACCGCGCGGCGGGTGTTACTGCGGTGCGGCTCGTTGAGCAGGTCACCCTCTGTCAGCAGCACCTGCCCCGCGGCAATGCCATAGCGGTCCAGAGTCTCCTGATAACGGGCCGTGAGCACGTTCTGGCCCACGGATGCCGCGGCCTGCTGGGTGGCCAGGTCGGCCGGCCGCTCGTCGAGGTTGAGGTAGTCCATGCCGCTGGCGACGGCGCCGCTCGACACCAGGACGACCTCCACGCCGCGATTGTGGGCCTGGGCCAGGACCTCGATCAGAGGTGCGATCTGCTCGGAGTTGTCGCCGCTGATCGACGAGGAGCCGACCTTCACGACGATGCGCCGGGCGGAGGCTACCTGGGCGCGGGCGCGGTAACTCATTCGGCCCCGCTCTCCTTACGGGGCGACACCGGGACTGAACCGTCGCCCGTGAGAGTGTCGCCGTTGTACTCTTCCTCGCCGGTCGACCACATGCCGGCTTCGCGCTCTCGGATCAGTTCGGCGCGTGCGGCTGCCTTGGCGTCCATCCGGCCGAAGTACTCCTCACGGCGCTCGTTGCTGGTGCGTCGCTTGGAGTCGTCAAGGCGGGTATCGGTGCCACGCGGGGCCGTGATCAGTTCGGCCGTGGAGGTGAGGGTGGGCTCCCAGTCGAAGACCACGCCGTTGCCGGGCCCGATGATGACCGTCGAGCCGGCGATCGCGCCGGCCTTGAACAGCTCGTTTTCGATGCCGAGCTTGGCCAGGCGGTCGGCCAGGAAGCCGACGGCCTCGTCGTTCTTGAAGTCCGTCTGCTGCACCCAGCGCTCGGGCTTGGTGCCGATGATGCGGTAGATGTTGCCGAACGACCCACCCTCGACCTTGACGACGAAGCCGCTGTCGTCGACGGCCTTCGGGCGGATCACGATGCGAGGCTTGACGGCCTGCGCCGCGGCGGCCTCGACCCGGCCGGCCTCGACGGTCTCGGCCAGCGCGTAGTTGAGCTGCTTGAGACCCTCATGGCTGACGGTCGAGATCTCGAACACGCGGTAACCGCGCGCCTCGAGGTCGGGCTTGACGAACTCCGCGAGCTCCCGGCCCTCGGGAACGTCGATCTTGTTCAGGGCGATCAGCTGAGGGCGCTCGAGGAGCGGCTTCTGGCCGTCGGGCACCGGGTAGGCGGCCAGTTCGCCGAGGATGACGTCGAGGTCGCTTTGCGGGTCACGGTCAGGGTCGAGCGTGGCGCAGTCGAGGATGTGCAGCAACGCCGTACACCGTTCCACGTGACGAAGGAATTCGAGGCCGAGGCCCTTTCCCTCGCTGGCGCCCTCGATCAGTCCGGGCACGTCGGCGACGGTGTAGCGTACCTCGCCGGCATCCACGACGCCGAGGTTGGGGTGCAGGGTCGTGAACGGGTAATCCGCGATCTTGGGCCGGGCCGCCGAGATGGCCGCGATCAGGCTGGATTTGCCGGCCGAGGGGTAGCCGACGAGCGCGACATCCGCCACGGTCTTGAGCTCAAGCTGGATGTCGCCTTCCCAGCCGTAGGTGCCAAGCAGGGCGAAGCCGGGGGCTTTGCGTTTGAGCGAGGCCAGTGCCGCGTTGCCGAGCCCGCCCTGACCGCCCGGCGCCACGACGATGCGGAAGCCCGGCTCGGTCATGTCGGCGAGTTCGTTGCCCTCGGCGTCTTTGACCACGGTGCCGAGCGGTACGGCCAGCTCCATCAGCTCGCTGCCGAAGCCGGCGCGGTGGTCACCCATGCCGGGGCCGCCGTTCGCGGAGCTGCGGTGCGGGGACCGGTGGTAGCCGAGGAGGGTCGTCACGTTCGGGTCGGCGACGAGAACGATGTCACCACCGCTTCCGCCGTTGCCGCCGTCGGGTCCGGCAAGCGGCTTGAACTTCTCACGCTTGACGGAGACACAGCCGTTCCCTCCGTTGCCTGCTCGCAGGTGGAGAGTGACGTGGTCAACAAACGTGGCCATGGGGGTGCCCCTTTCAGGTGGCAAAAAGCTCAGTGGTGCCTAAATCGTCGGTGCTGTGGATCTTGTCGTGCGGGTGCCGTAAAACACGCAAAGGGCGAGCCGAAGCCCGCCCTCACGCTTACCGATGTGGAATGCTTAAGCGGCAGCCACCACGATGTTGACGACCTTGCGGCCGCCCTTGGCGCCGAACTCAACCGAGCCGGGCTCAAGAGCGAAGAGCGTGTCGTCGCCACCACGGCCGACGTTGACGCCGGGGTGGAAGTGGGTGCCGCGCTGACGGACGATGATCTCGCCCGCGCTGACGACCTGACCGCCGAAGCGCTTCACGCCGAGGCGCTGGGCGTTGGAGTCGCGACCGTTGCGAGTGGAACTCGCGCCTTTTTTATGTGCCATCTGTTCTGCTCCTCAGGGCCTAGGCGATGCCGGTAACCTGAACGCGAGTGAGCTCCTGACGGTGCCCCTGACGCTTCTTGTACCCGGTCTTGTTCTTGAACTTCTGGATGACGATCTTCGGACCGCGGAGATCGTTCAAGACCTCAGCCGTGACCGTGATCTTGGCCAGTGACTGCGAGTCAGAGGTGATCGTGTCGCCGTCGACGAGAAGCACTGCGGCCAGCTCGACGTTGCCGTCCTTGTTGGCTTTGATTCGGTCCATCGTGACGATGGTCCCGACCTCTACCTTTTCCTGCCGCCCACCGGCGCGCACAACTGCGTAAACCACGTTACGTACCTATCTCTGGGGAGCCGTGAGGCCCCGTGATGGAAAGTTACTGCTTTAAACACGCCAAGTCGGCCCGTCGCTCTCAGAAAACCTCGGTGATCGCGGGGGCAAAGGCCCGTCGCACACCAAAAGTCAACGTTAGCCGATCCTGCTGCAACGGTCAAACCGAGGCCGGATCATAGAATCGGGTGATGACCGTCTTGATCGACAAGCCGATGTGGCCCGCGCATGGCACCGTCTGGTCCCATCTTGTCAGCGATTCGTCACTGGCCGAACTGCACGCGTTCGCGGCCCGCAACGGAATCCCCCGTCGCGGCTTCGACCTGGACCACTACGACGTTCCCGCCCACCGCTATGACGCCCTCGTCGCCTCGGGGGCGCATCCGGTGGACAATCGGGAACTGGTTCTCCGGCTCCGCGCAAGCGGCCTGCGTGTGCGCGGCCGGGACCGATCGGGCCGCGGCCTTCTCCCGGAGTCCTGATCGGGCCTCGAAGCGCTGCCTTGCCGGTTGAGCGAGACCGGGCGACCGGCGACGCCCTGCCCCGTGGGCTGTGCGCCGCCGGTTGCCCGATCGACTCGATTCGTTCCTGCGCGGATTCTCGCTACTGCGGGGAATCCGCGGCCGTGGTCACGATCGGCTGGGCCGACCCGGTGGATCCGCCGGCCGTCGTCACCCGGCGGCTGCGTGAACGCCCCTGGCCCGGCTGCTTGGGCTCGGGCAGGGCATCCAGCACCGAGTCCAGCAGCTGGTCGGTGACCTGCTTGCTGACCGGGCGGCGGCTACGGGAGGACTTCTTGACCGGGATGTCCAGGATGGCGACGGGCTCGTCGTCGTCGGGCGCCGTGGCCTCGAGCGCGGCAGGCGCCTCGACCGGGGTCTGCTGCGCCCCCTGCACCGGGGTTTCCGGGGTCACGATAGGCGCTGCGTCCCGCTGGCGGGGCGTGGAGGACGCCCTACGGCTGCGGCGTGCCGGCGGTGCAGACGTCTCGGCCGCGGCTGCCTCTTTCACGGCCTCCTCGATCGGGTTGGCCTCGGCGGCCGGAGCGGCTGACGCGGCGGCCGCCTTCTCCGCGGGAAACGATTCCGGCTTCGCCTCAGGCAGGGCGATGATCGGGATCGAGCCGGTCAGGGCGCGCGGGATGGTGCGGGCGGCGATCAGGGCGAGGGCGTGCTTGGCATCCTCGGTGATGCCGTGGGTGCCGTGTCCGGACTTGCCGGCATCGGCCTGAGGCGCGTGCGCGGCTGCGGAGTTGGTACCGTTGCCGTTGCCGTTGCCGTTGCCGTTGCCGTTTCCGCCGCGGTTCCCGCTGTCGCCGCCGGAATTGGTGCCCGACTTGCTGCGCGGGCGACGCTCCATGGTCGGCTGAGCCGTCTGGCGGTGCTTGAGCACCGGGTCGTGGTGGATGACGATGCCTCGGCCGGCACAGGCGTCACAGTTCTCGCTGAATGATTCCAGGAGTCCGAGACCGAGCTTCTTGCGGGTCATCTGCACAAGCCCGAGCGAGGTGACCTCGGCGACCTGGTGCTTGGTGCGGTCGCGGCTCAGGCATTCGAGCATGCGGCGCAGTACGAGGTCGCGGTTGGTTTCGAGGACCATGTCGATGAAGTCGACGACGATGATGCCGCCGATGTCGCGCAGACGCAGCTGGCGAACGATCTCTTCGGCAGCCTCGAGGTTGTTCTTCGTGACGGTCTCCTCGAGGTTTCCACCAGAGCCGACGAACTTGCCGGTGTTGACATCGACGACGGTCATGGCCTCGGTGCGGTCGATCACAAGGGAGCCACCGGACGGTAGCCATACCTTGCGGTCGAGGGCCTTCTCGATCTGCTCCGAAATGCGGTATTCGTCGAAGGCGTCGTTCTCACCCTCGTAGCGCTCCACGCGCTCCACCAGGTCCGGTGCGACCTGGCGCAGGTAGGCCTCGATGACCTCGCGCGATTCCTCGCCGGAAATGACCATCTTCTGGAAGTCCTCGTTGAAGACATCCCGCACGATCTTGATCAGAAGGTCCGGTTCGCTATGCAGCAGGGCCGGTGCCTGCACCGTGTCGACCTGCTTGGCGATGGACGCCCACTGGGAGGTGAGCCGGTTGACGTCGAGCGTGAGCTGCTCGTCGGTGGCACCCTCGGCCGCGGTGCGCACGATGACTCCCACGTTCTCGGGCAGAACCTCCTTGAGGATCTTCTTCAAGCGGGCCCGCTCGGTGTCGGGCAACTTTCGGCTGATCCCGTTCATCGAGCCGTTCGGCACGTAGACGAGGTAGCGGCCGGGCAGTGACACCTGGCTGGTGAGTCGCGCACCCTTGTGCCCGATCGGGTCCTTCGTGACCTGCACGAGAACCTTGTCGCCCGGCTTGAGCGCGAGCTCGATGCGGCGAGCCTGGCTGCTGTTGCCGGAATTCTCGGCGGCGGCCTCCCAGTCGACCTCCCCCGAGTACAGCACGGCATTACGGCCGCGTCCGATGTCGACGAAGGCGGCTTCCATGCTCGGCAGCACGTTCTGCACCTTGCCCAGGTAGACATTTCCGATCAGCGAGGCATCCTGGTTCTTGGCGACGTAGTGCTCGACCAGCACACCGTCTTCCAGCACCCCGATCTGAATCTTGTTGTGCTTGGCCCGCACGACCATGACCCGGTCGACGGATTCGCGGCGGGCGAGGAACTCGGCCTCGGTGATCACCGGGCGACGGCGTCCGGCATCCCGGCCGTCACGGCGGCGCTGCTTCTTGGCCTCGAGGCGGGTCGATCCCTTGATCCGCTGGGGTTCGGTGATGAGTTCGGGTTCGCGGGGCGTGCGGACGCGAACAACGGTGTTCGCGGGGTCGTCGGATCCGGACCGGTTCTCGTCGCCGGTGCGCCGGCGGGCGCGACGACGGACGGTCGACGACTCGTCGCCCTCGTCGTCATGGTCCTGACGGATGTCCTGGCGTTGGTCCTGACGCACGGTGTCGCGGCGCGCTCCGGTGCGGGCCGGTATCGGCACGATGACCGGGGCCTGGAACACCAGCGAGGTGGACGGGCGGCGGACCACATCGGCGGTCGGGGTGGGCGGCGTTGGTTCCACGGCAGCGTCCTGTTCTGAGTCGGGGGTTTCGCCGATGGGAGCGGCGGCTGCCGGCTCGGTCACGGCGTCGTCGGTGTGGACGCGGGGTGTCTGCGCTGCTGAGATCGGCTCGCGCGTCGCCGGGGCGACGTTCTGCTCGGCGTCATTGTGCTGCGGACTGTTGTGCTCAGGCGCGGCCTCCGGAGCGGCCACCGGGGTGGCAGACCTCCGCGAGGTGCGGCGGCTGCCGAACAAACCCTTGCGTTTTTTGATGTTTTCGTTGTCTTCCACCATCACTGGTGCGCTCCTTGACCGGTGTGGGCGACCGCGCCACCCATCCGGCTACTCTCTCGTGCGAGGATCGCGCTTGCGCGAAACCCTCGGAAATCCTCTTCGTTCGCAACCGGCTCTTGGCTCTGGCTGCTAATACCTTTGGTCGTGGGACCAATGAATCTGGGCCTTTACGGCCCATTAAGACTTGTCTGGCGTCAACTTGAGCGCGGCCCAAGCGACTGCTCCGATTATCGCATGCATTCTCAGGAACACATGCGAGGCACATGACATAATCCAAATGTGCCCCACAACCCGCCCGTCAAGCGCCCCATCGGGCTCGCCATCTTCTTCATCATCGGTGGTTTGATCGCCCTCACCGCGGCTTTCCTGCTGACCGTCGACAAGTTCGCGATCCTCGAGGACCCGCAGGCCCAGCTCTCCTGCAACTTCAGTGTGCTGGTGGGCTGCAGCACCAACCTGGGTTCGTGGCAGGGTGCCATCCTCGGGTTCCCCAACCCGTTGATCGGCCTGATGGCCTGGCCGGTCGTCATCACGATCGGCGCCGCGATCCTGGCCGGGGCGCGGTTCGCCCGCTGGTTCTGGATCGCGCTGAACGTGGGCGTCACCGGCGCCCTCGCCTTCGTGATCTGGCTGATGGCACAGAGCTTTTTCGTGCTCGACGTGCTCTGCCCGTGGTGCATGGTGACCTGGACGGTCACGATCCCAATGTTCCTCGCCGTGACGCTGCACAACCTCACGGCGGGCAACCTCCCAGCGGCGCCCCGGGTGCGGCGCCTGGCATCCGTCGCCTACTCCTGGATCATCGTGATCACGATCGTCTGCTACCTGATCGCCGCCGTCATCGCCCAGGTCGAGATGGACTTCCTGAACCGCCTGTAGCGGAGCGCCTGCCTCGGCGGTCGCGTGTGTCGGGACCCGGTGACGTGGCGTTCGGAGGTTCGCCCCCACGGCTCCCAGCCCCGTCAGGTGAGGCCCCCGAGGTTGCCTGCACCTGGCTCAGCCGGCACCGCGGCTCAGCGCGTGGTGACGGTTCCGCCGAGAGAGGCGACCGCCCGCAACAGTCGGGGACCCTCGGCGACCCAGGCCACGAGCATCACGACCAGGGATGCGGCGAAGATCCAGAATCCGGTCCAGCCGTCGTCGCTCTGCGCCGCGTACATGTGGTTCAGGTTGCGCAGGGCACCGGTGGCGAACACCAGCGTGACGTGGATCACGATGAATGCAAGGAAGAAGACCATCACGCCCACGTGCACGGCCCTGGTCGGGCGCAGCGGGATCAATTCTCCAAGCCGGCGCGACGTGCAGAGCGGTGACAGGCGGATGCCCGAGGCCAAGGCGAGCGGCGCGGCCACGAACACGATGCTGAAGTAGCTCAGAGTTTGTAGCGCGTTGTAGTTCACCCAGCCGTTGGTGATCGGCCAGTCCAGCGAGGCGTACTGGAGGGCGGCCGAGAGCGCATTCGGAATGATGTCCCAGCTGACCGGAACGATGCGCACCCACTGACCGGTGACGAACAGCAGCACGTAGAAGACGATCCCGTTGAGTACCCAGAGGGCATCCACCGCGAGGTGCAGCCAGAGGTTGATACCCAACCGGCGGGGGGCACGTCGGGTTCGAAACAGGCCGGTGTTGCGCCGGGTCCAGAACATGCTCGGGCGCCCGGACGTGCGGATCTGCCAACCCGAACGCACGATGAAGAGCAGGAAGAAAACGTTCAGGCCGTGCTGCCACGCCAGCCACGCGGGGAAGCCGACGGGGGCCCACGACGGCAGCGGCGAGGCCCCCGGGAAGTCGACCAGGAACTCCTGCGCCATCGGCAGGGAACGGATGCCCCGGGCGGCGAGCACGACGGCGGCCAGCAGGATGATCGCCAGCGGGATGGCCCAGACCAGATTGAACCAGGGGTTCCGGGCATGCGGCATGGTGAGGCTTTCTAGTCAGACGAATCAAAGAGGATGTCGGCACGTGCTCAGCGGGGCACCGTCATCATCGGCCATTCTGCGACGGCGGTGCGCTTGGTGCACCAAGCACCGACATCGGCTGCCCACGAGAACAGCCGCTTCCCGGCATCCGGTCAGTGGCTGTTCCCCGTTCGGTACGGGTCAGTCGAACCAGAGGGCCAGTTCGCGGTCGGCCGACTCGGGCGAGTCGGAGCCGTGCACGAGGTTCTGCTGCACCTTGGTGCCCCAGTCTCGGCCGAAGTCGCCGCGGATGGTGCCGGGAGCCGCGGTGGTCGGGTCGGTTGTGCCGGCCAGGGAGCGGAAGCCCTCGATCACGCGTTCGCCGGCGATGCGCAGCACGAGGATCGGACCGCTTTCCATGAACTCCACGAGAGGTTCGAAGAACGGCTTGCCCTGGTGCTCGGCGTAGTGCTCGGCCAGCAGGGACCGGTCGGCCTGCACGAGCTTCGCGTCGACGAGGGAGTATCCCTTCTGCTCGATGCGACGCAGGATCTCGCCGGAGAGGTTGCGGGCAACGCCATCCGGTTTGACCAATACGAGAGTTTCCTGGACCTGGGTGCTCATGAGTTCTCTTTCTCGTTGTTCTCGTTGTTCTCGTTGTTGGGAAAGTTTTGGTTCTGGTTGTCGATCCGGGAGCCGGCGATCATGCAGTACGCCCACATGGCGGCGAACATGCCGCCGACGAAGAACATGGCCGGGTTGAGGAAGCCGGCGGCCACCATGATCAGCTGGAGGATCCAGCCGACCACGTAGGCCCACTCATAACGGAGCAGCGCGAGCACGGCCACCATGGCCAGCCCCAGCACTGCTCCCCCGCCGAGGGCCAGCCACGGCGGCAACGCCTGCAGACCGAAGATCACCAGGGCGGCAAGGGCAACCACGATGATCTCGAAGCCGAGCAGGATCGTCGCGAGCGTGCGCTTCACCGAGCGGGGAGCGGGCGTCATTTCGCCAGCCATTCCCGGGCGTCGGCCAGAATGATGGCTTCGCCGACGAGGGTGATCGACCCGGTCACGATCACAGCCCGCTTGGGCGACTCGAGGGCCCAGTCCCTGGCGGAGTCGAGGGCCTGCGCGAGGTCGTCGAACCGGACGGTCGTCTCCTCGCCGGCGAGGTCGGCGATCAGGTCGGCGAGGTCGTCGACGCCGACCGCGCGCTCGGACTGCGACTGTGTGACGTGGAACCGCACCACCGTGGACTGCAGCGCGGTGATGATGCCGGTCGCATCCTTGTCGGTGAGGATGCCCACCACGGCCACAATTTCGTCGAAGTCGAAGTAGTCGGCCAGCGCAGTGCTGAGGGCGGCCGCTCCGTGCGGGTTGTGCGCGGCATCCACCAGGACGGACGGTTCGATTCCGATCAGTTGCAGGCGTCCGGGCGAGGTGACCTGCGCGAGGCCCTCCTCGACCAGGTCCTGCGAGAGCGCCGTGGTGCCGGCCCCGAGGAAGGACTCGACGGCGGCGATCGCGACGGCCGCGTTCTGCGCCTGGTGCGTGCCGTACAGCGGCAGGAACAGGTCCGAGTAGGTGCCGGCGAGGCCGCGCACCGAGATGAGCTGCCCGCCCACGGCGACCCGGCTGTTGATCAGGGCGAAATCCTCGCCCTCACTGGCCAGGGTCGACTCGGTCAGCTCGGCGGCCCGCTCGAGTTCGGCCTGCGCCGCCTCGCCCTGCCGGGCGGAGACCACGGCGGCGGACGGCTTGATGATGCCGGCCTTGGTGCGGGCGATCTCGGCGATCGTGTTGCCGAGGCGGAGCGTGTGGTCGAGGGCGATGGGCGTGAACACGGCCACCTGCCCGTCGGCGACGTTGGTGGAATCCCACTCGCCGCCCATGCCGACCTCGATCACGGCGACGTCGACGGGGGCGTCGGCGAAGCAGGCGAAGGCCAGCACGGTGAGCGCCTCGAAGAAGGTGAGCGCGTCGTCGCCTGCCGCCGCGAGTTCCGCGTCGACCATGGCCAGGAAGGGTTCGATGTCGGCCCAGTTCGCCGCCAGGGCCTCATCGGTGATGGACTCCCCGTCGATCACGATGCGCTCGTTGAGCCGCACGAGGTGCGGGCTCGTCATCAGTCCGGTGCGCAGCCCGTAGGCGCGCACGATGCTCTCGGTGATGCGGCTCGTGCTGGTCTTGCCGTTGGTGCCGGTGATATGGATCACCGGGTAGACGGTCTGAGGGTCACCCAGCAGTTCGAGCGCCCGCCGGGTCGGGGCCAGACGCGGCTTCGGCGCACCCTCGCCCACGCGGGCGAGGAGGGCGGCGAAGACGGCGTCCCCGGCCTCCCGGCCGGGGTCGGAGGACTGGCGCGGCTTCTTCGCCCCGGGCTTCTTCGATCCGGGCTTCTTCGCCCCGGGCTTCTTCGCCCCGGGCTTCTTCGGGTCAGACATGGACGAGTCCGTTCTCTCGGGCGACGGCGACCAGGACGGTCCCCCGGTTGGCATAGTGACCAGCCTCGTAGAGCACGTAGTGCTCGACGGGGACGCCGACCAGGCTCTGCAGCCATTCGGACGGCAGGCCGTGCGCCAGGCTGTCATCGGACACCTCGGTGGCCACATGGGTGGCGAACCGGAGGGTCAGGGTCTCCGCGGCGACGTCGACGCCGGCCGCAAGGGCGAAGGTCGCGGCGTCCTCGGCGGAGTAGAAGACGAGATCGAGACGGATGCGGTCACTCACCTCGAATCCGGCCGACTTGCGGGTGTCCTGCACGGCGCGGATCAGATCGCGGGCTAAGCCCTCCGCCTCGAGTTCCGGGGTGGTCTGCGTCTCGAGCAGCACGAAACCACCGCCCGCCAGGAGCGCCAGGGCCGGGGCATCAGACGCCGCGTCGTCGGCGACGGGGGAACCGTCGGCCGGGCCGGTCTGCAGCACGAGTTCGTACTCCCCTGCGACCAGCTCGATGCCGCCGGCGGTGACGACGTCGGCGGTCTCGCTCCAGTCGCCGGCGCGGGCGGCCTTGATGACCTGCTGCACCTGCTTGCCGAGGCGCGGGCCGGCGGCCCGGGCGTTCACGGTGAGCCGGGAGGTGATGCCGTAGGCGCTCGCGCTGTCGTCGGCCAGCTCGACCAGGCGCACGCTCTTGACGTTCAGCTCGTCGCGAAGGATGCCCTCGAACGGGGCCAGGGCCGCCGTGTCGACTGTGACCACGGTCAGGGTGGCCAGCGGCAGGCGCACGCGCAGACCGGCCTGCTTGCGCAGCGACAGCACGGTGGAGCTGATGGTGCGCACCTGGTCCATCGCCGTGACCAAAACGGTGTCGGCAGGGAACAGATCGGCGTCGGGCCAGTCGGTCAGGTGCACGCTGCGACCGCCGGTGAGGCCCTGCCAGATGCGCTCGGTGACGAGCGGGAGCATCGGGGCGGCCACCCGGGTCACCGTTTCGAGCACGGTGTAGAGCGTGTCGAAGGCCTCGTTCGCGGTGGTCGAGGCCGTCGAGACCGAGACCCCGGCCCCGGCGCCGGCCCAGAACCGGTCTCGCGAGCGGCGCACGTACCAGTTGGTGAGCACGTCGGCGAAGTCCCGGAGCCGGGCGGTCGCCTGGGTGCTGTCGAGGGCCTCCAGGTCGGCCGTGACCTCCACGATCAGGTCGCGGGTCTTGGCCAGCAGGTAGCGGTCGAGCACGTCGGTGGAGTCGGTGCGCCAGGTGGCGTCGTAGCCCTTCTCACCGGACGCGTTGGCGTAGAGCGAGAAGAAGTACCAGGTGCTCCAGAGCGGGAGCATGACCTGGCGGGCACCCTCGCGGATGCCCTCCTCGGTGACGATCAGGTTGCCGCCGCGCAGCACGGAGGAGCTCATCAGGAACCAGCGCATGGCATCCGAACCGTCCCGATCGAACACCTCGTTCACATCGGGGTAGTTGCGCAGCGACTTGGACATCTTCTGCCCGTCGTTGCCGAGCACGATGCCGTGGCTGACCACGTTCTTGAAGGCGGGGCGGTCGAACAGGGCGGTGGAGAGCGTGTGCAGCATGTAGAACCAGCCGCGGGTCTGCCCGATGTACTCCACGATGAAGTCGGCCGGGTTGTGGCTGTCGAACCAGTCGGCGTTCTCGAACGGGTAGTGCACCTGCGCGAACGGCATCGACCCGGAGTCGAACCAGACGTCGAGCACATCCGTGATCCGCCGCATGGTGGACTGGCCCGTGGGGTCGTCGGGGTTCGGGCGGGTGAGCTCGTCGATGTAGGGGCGGTGCAGGTCGGTGGGGCGCACGCCGAAGTCGGCCTCGAGCTCGTCGAGGGAGCCGTAGACGTCGATGCGCGGGTAATCGGGGTTGTCGCTCTTCCAGACCGGGATCGGCGAGCCCCAGTACCGGTTGCGGCTGATCGACCAGTCGCGGGCGTTGCCGATCCACTTGCCGAACTGGCCGTCCTTGACGTTCTCCGGCACCCAGTTGATCTCCTGGTTGAGGTCCACCAGACGGCCACGGAAGTCGGTGACACGCACGAACCAGCTCGACACGGCCTTGTAGATCAGCGGGTTGCGGCAGCGCCAGCAGTGCGGGTAGGAGTGCTCGTAGCTGGCCTGTCGCAGCAGGCGGCCCTCGTTCTTGAGCAGCTGGGTGAGCGGCTTGTTCGCGTCGCTCCAGAGCTGGCCGGCGACCTCGGGCACGTCGGCGAGGAACTTGCCGCCCGCGTCGAGCGAGATGATCACCGGGATGCCGGCGGCCTCGCAGAGCTTCTGGTCCTCCTCGCCGTAGGCGGGCGCCTGGTGCACGATGCCGGTGCCGTCGGCGGTGGTGACGTAGTCGGCCACGACGATCGTCCAGGCGTTCTGGGTGCCCCAGACCGCGGTGTCGGCGTAGTAGTCGAAGAGGCGGTCGTAGCTGACGCCCTCGAGGGCGGTGCCGAGAACGGTGCGGGAGATCGCCGCGGTGGCGTCCGCCGCCGAGTCGTAGCCGAGGTCCTTGGCGTAGTTGCCGACCAGGTCGATCGCGATCAGGTATTCGGCGCCGAGAACCTCGGTGGAGGCGACGGATGCCGCGGCATCCGCCCCGGAAACGGCCTCCCGCAGCACGGTGGCGTCCGGGGTGCCGTTCGGCCCGGCCGGCACGACGGCGTAGATGATCTCGGGGCCCACGGCGAGCGCCAGGTTCGTCGGGAGCGTCCAGGGGGTGGTCGTCCAGGCCAGGGCGCGCACGGCGGTCAGCCCCAGGGCTTCGGCCTTGGCGCCGACCAGCGGGAACGTGACCGTGACGGTCTGGTCCTGGCGCATCTTGTAGACGTCGTCGTCCATGCGCAGTTCGTGGTTGGACAGCGGCGTCTGGTCGCGCCAGCAGTACGGCAGCACCCGGTAGCCCTCATAGGCCAGACCCTTGTCATGCAGCCGCTTGAAGGCCCAGATCACGGATTCCATGAAGGTGATGTCGAGCGTCTTGTAGTCGTTCTCGAAGTCGACCCAGCGCGCCTGGCGGGTGACGTACTCCTCCCAGACCTTGGTGTACTTGAGCACGGAGCTGCGGGCGACGGCGTTGAAGGCGCCGATGCCCATCTTCTCGATCTCGCTCTTGTCGGTGATGCCCAGCTCGCGTTCGGCTTCCAGTTCGGCCGGTAGGCCGTGGGTGTCCCAGCCGAAGCGGCGGTGCACCTGCTTGCCACGCATGGTCTGGAACCGCGGGAACAGGTCCTTCGCGTATCCGGTCAGCAGGTGGCCGTAGTGGGGCAGGCCGTTGGCGAACGGCGGGCCGTCGTAGAAGACCCACTCGGGGGCATCCGCCCGGTTGTCGATCGACGCCTGGAAGGTGCCGTCGTTCTTCCAGAACGCGAGCACGTCGGTTTCGATCTGGGGGAAGTTCGGCGAGGGCACGATGCCGCCGGGCTGGGCGGGGGAACCGGACTGCTGGCCTTTGGGGTACGTCATGTCTCTCCTGGACGAGTCGGGCAGGCTCTGTCGTTCACAGATCTGCCCCTGTTCCACGAGGACGCCGACTCCGAACGGGATTCGCCGCGGTACCACCTCGCTTGTCTCTCGAAGCCGAAGCCCTGGGAAACCGCTTGTTCTGAGGCTGTGACGGGCCCGACCCGTTCGGTTCTACTGGGAACCGCCGCGAAGCGGTTGCCGTTCTTCCGAAGACTCACCGGTGATGGCCGGATCACAGTCATACTGCTCTATTCTACCCTGCGTCCGGCCCCGGGTGTGCAGGGCGCGGTACCCCATGCAGACGGGCGCGATGGCCGCGCCGACGTAGGGTTCCAGCGCTCCGCGGGTGACCCCGGCACGCGCCCAGACCCCGGCGGCGGCGGCCGCGGCCCCGAGCACGGCCATCGCGAAGGCCCGGCTGGAGAGCTGGTCGGTCGTGCCACCTCGCGCTCCGACGAAGCGGGTGACCAGGGTCACCTGGGCCATGAACCGGGACAGGGCGGATGCCTCCAGCTCGCCGGTCGTGCCCATCAGCTCGTACTGGGTGAGCGCCCAGGGCACCTGCCCCGGCCCGAACGCGGCAGAGACCTGCAGCAGCGCCCGCTCCACGGCATCCACGGCCTCCGCCGCCCCGGCTGCGGCGGCGGACTGGTCGAGGGCGGCCGGCAACGTCGCCAGGCCCGCGTCGACGTCGACCCAGAGCAGGTCACTCTTGGCCGTGAAGTAGTTGAAGAAGGTGGCCCGGCTGACGCCCGCGCGGCGGGTGATCTGAAGGATCGTGGTGCCCGCATACGTCTGCTCGAGGAAAAGCTCGGCGGACGCCTCCTCGAGCATCGCCCGCGAGGATCCGCGGGGCCGGCCGGCCCGCTTCGGTTCGGGATCAGGCATGCCGCTCCTGTGTTCTACGATGGGACAGGTCCATCTCGTTTGTGGACCGAGTCCAACAATTGCACACTCGGCCCATCGGGCGCCGCGGAAAGAGACCCACCATGCACACTTCGGGGCATACCCAGCGCGCATCGCGCACCCTGACCGGGCTGGTCGGCCTCGTCGCCACCGGCATCCTGCTCGCCGGCTGCGCCACTGCCGAGTCCCCTGAAGCCACCGAGCCCGTCTCCGGTGGCACGCTGACCTACGCGTCCGGCGACGCCGAGCCCACCTGCCTGGACCCGCACGTGGGCGGCAACTACCCGCAGGCCCTGGTCAGCACGCAGTACCTCGAGTCGCTCGTCTCCCGGGACGAGGACGGCACGATCATCCCCTGGCTGGCCGATTCTTGGACCGAGAGCGCCGACGGGCTGGCCTGGGACTTCACGCTCGCCGCCGACGTAAGCTTTACCGACGGCACCCCGCTCGACGCCGCCGCCGTGCAGGCGAACATCGCGCACATCCAGGACCCCGAGACGGGCTCGTCGACCGGCTACCTGGCCCTAGGTAAGGTCACCGGCACCGAGGCGGTCTCCACCAACGTCGTGCGCATCGTGCTGAGCGAACCCGACAGCGCCCTGCTCGAATCACTCTCACAGCCGTGGTTGGCGATCGAATCTCCCACCGCGTTGGCCCGCAGCCAGGACGAGAACTGCGCCGCTCCGGTCGGGACCGGCCCGTTCCAGGTCGAGAAGTGGGTGCAGCAGGAATCGATCACCCTGGTGCGGAACAAGAACTACAGCTCCCCGCCCGAGGATGCCGAGCACACCGGGCCGGCCTACCTCGACTCCATCGTCTGGCGCTTCATCCCCGACTCCGCTTCCCGCTACGCGGCCCTGCAGTCCGGCGACGCCGACGTGATCGACAACATTCAGCCCGACACCATCGTGCAGGCCGAGAAGAGCGACACCATTGTGCACCTCGACGCCCCGCGCCCGGGCGCCTCGAACCGGATCGAGCTGAACTCCGGCCGCGCACCGTTCGACGACCCGCTCGTGCGGGAGGCGTTCATCCGCTCGGCGAACGTCGACGACGCCGTCACGAGCCTGTTCCAGGGCACGGCCGAACGCTCGTACTCCGCCCTCTCCAGCGCCGAACCGCTCGCCGTGTCGGGCCCCGACCTGTTCGACTACGACCCCGCGGCCGCCTCGGACCTGCTCGATTCCGCCGGCTGGACCGAGCGAGACTCGGACGGCTACCTGGTTAAGGACGGCGAGCGCCTCACGGTCGACTTCCCGGTGAGCACGAACCAGTCCATCCCGGCGGAGCAGTCCCTGTTCGAGCAGATCCAGGCCACCGCGAAAGAGACCGGCTTCGAGGTCGTGCTCAGCCCGATGGACCTCTCCAGCTGGTACACCGCGCTAGGCGAGAACGACTACGACGCCGTCAGCGCCCCGTACACGAAGGTCGGACCCGACGTTCTGCGCATCCTGTTCCACTCCGACGGCATCATCCCTGCACCCAGCGGCTACTTCGCCAATCACGCCCAGGTGAATGACCCGGCCATCGACGCCCTGCTCACCCAGGCCGGCCAGGTGACGGATGCCGAGGAACGCGCCGCCCTCTACGCCGACGCGCAGAACATGGTGCTCGAGGGCTTCTACATCCTGCCGCTCTTCGACCAGCAGAACCACTACCTGCTCGGCACCGACGTGGTGGGCGCGCGGGCGCTGCCGACCGTGTCGACGCCCACGTTCTACGATGCGTGGCTGAAGTAGGCCGCGCCGCGCCGGTCGTCCGGACGGCCCGGGTCGTCCTGGGCCGCCTGGGCGGCGCGGTCTTCGTGCTCTGGATGGTGGCCACGCTGACCTTCTTCGCTATCCGCCTGATCCCCGGCGACCCGGCCGAGGCCATCCTGGGTGGCCCCGGCTCGCAGACCTCTCCGGAGGCGCTCGCCGCGGTCCGGGCGGAATACGGGCTCGACCAGCCCGTGTTCGTGCAGTACCTGGCGCAACTGGCACGCCTGGCCACCGGGGACCTGGGCCGCTCGTACTCCCTGAACCAGGACGTCGCGCCGCTCCTGCTCGGCCAGCTCGGAGGCACCCTGTTGCTGGCCGTGCTCGCCCTCGCCGTGGCCTGGCTGCTCGCCCTCGGGCTGGCCACCTGGTCCACCCGCGGCGGGCGGTTCGCCTGGTACCTGGGGTCCGGGCTGGAGATCGTTGCCGCCGCGCTCCCCCACTTCTGGCTGGCGACGGTGCTGATCGTGCTGTTCAGCGTCTGGCTGGGCTGGCTGCCGCCGATCAGCACCTCCGGGGTGTCCGGGCTGGTGCTGCCGGTGCTGACCCTCGCCGTGCCTCTCGCCGGTTTCCTCGGCCAGATCATGCGGGAGTCGCTGCTCACGGCGCTGGAGTCCCCGTTCGTGCTCTCCGCCCGCGCCCGCGGCGAGGGCGAACGCGGGGTGCGCTGGGTGCACGTCATCCGGCACGCGTCGCTGCCGGCGATCAGCCTCTCCGGCTGGGCCTTCGGCTCCCTGATCAGCGGGGCCGTGGTGGTCGAGACCATTTTCGCCCGGCCGGGCCTGGGGCGCACGCTGCTGACCGCGGTGACCGTGCGCGACGTCCCGGTCGTGGTCGGCGCGGTGCTGATCGTGGCCGTCGGGTACATCCTGATGACCCTGCTCACCGACCTGGCCCAGCGCATGGCCGACCCTCGGCTGCGGGCGCGATGAGCGACCTCGAGATCCAGGCCGGGCTGGGCCGGGCGCCGCGAGCGCCCAGGACTGCGCGTGCGTCCCGCCGGTTCGGCGTGGCCGAGGTTCTGGCCGGCCTGTTCGCCCTGTTCCTGGTCACGGCGGCGCTGTTCCCCACGCTCGTGGCCCCCGGCGACCCGCTCGGGATCGACCCGCTGTCGGCGTCCCAGACCCCCTCACCCGCACACTGGTTCGGCACCGACGAATCCGGCCGGGACATATATACGCGGGTCAGCCACGGCACCGGCAGCTCCCTGCTGATCGGCACCCTCGCCACCCTGATCGGACTCGGCCTGGGACTCGTGCTCGGCACCCTGGCCGGCATGCTCGGCCCCGTCGTCGACTTCACCGTGAACCGGTTCCTCGAGGTGCTGTTCGCGTTTCCCGGGCTGCTGCTGGCCCTGCTCTTCATCCTGATCTTCGGGCCGGGCGTTGCCACGGCGACCGTCGCCGTGGGTCTGGCGACCGCGCCCGGCTATGCCCGCATCATCCGTGGCCAGCTGCTGTCCGTACGGTCCTCGGCCTTCGTCGAGGCGGCGACCGTGCTCGGGCGCAGCCCGGGGCAACTCCTGGTGCGGCACATCCTGCCCAACACCCTCGCTCCGCTGTTCGTGCTCGGCACGCTCGGCATCGGCCAGGCCATCGTCTGGGCGTCGGCGCTGAGCTACCTGGGCCTGGGCGCGGCGCCGCCCGCCGCGGAGTGGGGCGCGATGCTTTCCGCCGGGCGCACCTACATCGGGTCAGCCTGGTGGATGAGCTTCTTTCCCGGGCTATTCATCGTGCTGACGGCGGTATCGGCCACGGCGCTCGGCCGCGGCATCGAGCGACGGATGAGGCACGCATGAGCGGCGAGCTGGGCGTGGGCCTGGGCGGCCTGGGCTCTCCCGAGGCCGCGGGCGTGACCGACGCTACGGCGGTGCGAGTGCGGAACCTCGTGGTGGGCTTCGGGCCGCAGGGTGACGCCGACCCGGTGTTGAACGGAGTCTCGTTCGAGGTGGCCCCCGGCGAATGCCTGGCCATCGTGGGCGAGTCCGGCTCGGGCAAGAGCGTCACCGCGCGCAGCCTTCTCGGCCTGGCCGGTGACACGGCCTGGGTGCGCGCCGACGAGCTGAGCCTCGCGGGCTCCGATGTGCGCGGGCTCTCCGAGCAGCAATGGCGCCGACGGCGCGGCCGCGACGTCGGTCTGGTGCTGCAGGATGCCCTCGTGTCGCTGGACCCGCTGCGCCCGGTGGGCCGGGAGATCGCCGACTCGCTGCGGCTGCACACCCGCCTCGGCGCCGCCGCTCGGCACGCTCGGGTGCTCGAGGTGCTGCACCAGGTGGGTCTGCCCGACGCCGCCAACCAAATGCGGAAACGCTCCGGTGAGCTCTCCGGCGGCCAACGCCAACGGGCCCTGATCGCGGCCGCGATCGCGCTGGACCCGCCGTTGCTGATCGCCGACGAGCCTACGACGGCGCTCGACGTCACCGTGCAGGCGCAGATCCTGGAGCTGCTGGCGAGCCTGAAACGCGCCGGAACGGGCATCCTGCTGATCAGCCACGACCTGGCCGTCGTCGGCCGTATCGCCGACCGGATCGCCGTGCTGAGCGAGGGACGCATCGTGGAACAGGGACCGGCGCACGAGGTGCTGACCCGGCCGGAGCATCCGGTCACCCGGCAGATGCTCGCCGCGATCCCGGTCGACAAGCCGCGCGGGCTGCGGTTGAGCCCGCGGGCCGTGGCTCCGGTGTCACCTGCGTCCACTTCGTCGGCCTTCGCCTCGTCGGCCTTCGCTTCGCCTGCCCCGCCGGCCTTCGCCGACCATGCCGACCGCGCTGCTGACGGCGCTGCTGACCGCGCTGCTGACCGCGACATCGTGATGGAGGCCGCCGGACTGGTCAAGCGCTTCACCCGGCCCGACGGGAGCGAGCAGCTTGCGGTCGACGGGGTATCGTTCCGGCTCGAGCGCGGCACGACGCTCGGCATCGTGGGCGAATCCGGCTCCGGCAAGACCACGACGGCCCGCCTCGTGCTGGCGCTGACCCGGCCCGACGCCGGCGAGGTGCGGGTGCTCGGGCAGCCGTTCAGCGCCGCCGCGGAGAAGCAGCGCCGGCTCCTGCGACCCCGGCTCGGTGCGGTCTACCAGGATGCGCTCAGCTCCTTCGATCCCCGGCTGAGCGTCGAGCAGGTGCTGCGGGACGCGGTCGGCGGCGCGGCCGGGCGCGGCCGGCGCGGCGGCGCACCCGGCTCTGGAGACACCTCCGGCTTTGGCGGCTCTGCATCGACTGCCGCGTCGACTACCGCCTCAGCAACGACTACCGCCTCAGCAACGACTGCCGACCGGCTGCGCGTGCTGGAGCTGCTCGACGCGGTGGGTCTGCCGCCGGGGCTGCTGGGCCGCCGACCGCTCTCACTCTCCGGCGGGCAGCGGCAGCGGGTGAGCATCGCCCGAGCGCTGGCCTCCGACCCGCAGATCCTGATCTGCGACGAGCCCGTGTCCTCGCTCGACGTGACCGTGCAGGCCCAGGTGCTCGACCTGCTCGACGATCTGCAGCGCGAGCTGGGCCTCAGCCTGCTGTTCATCTCCCACGACCTCGGGGTGATCCAGCACGTGAGCGACCAGGTCGCCGTGATGCTGGATGGCCGCATCGTCGAGACCGGTGCCGCGGCCCGGGTCTTTTCCGCCCCGCAGCATCCGTACACGCAGGCCCTGCTCGGCGCGGTCCCCCGGCTCGGATTCTGACCCTGGGGCGACTCCGTCCCGAACGAATTCGACGGAGATTCTGCCCGAAACGTCCCGTTCGGGCCTGAAAACCGGCTCCCAGAGCAAAATCTCCGTCGAATTGGTGGGGCAATCGCCTGAATCGACCGCCACCTGACGGGGGCTCACCCTCCTAGTCGGCGTGCGGCACCATCGGCGGCTCGGCTTCGCCGCGCCACGCCTCGATGCCCTCCCTGATCGCGAACCCGGCGATCACGAGGGCGGCGAGCGAGTCCGCCCAGGCCCAGCCGAGGAGCGCGTTGGCCGCCAACCCGAGCAGCATCGACCCGGACAGCCACGCGCAGAGCAGCAACTGCCGGGCGTCGGCGATCACGCTGGCACTGCCGAGCTCCGCGCCGGTCCGGCGCTCCACGCCGGCCACCCCAGGCATGATCACAAGACTCAGGCACGCGATGACGATGCCCAGCGGGCTGGGCGCGGCCTCGACGACGCCGGCGAAGCTCAGACCGGCGGCCAGGATCACGTACCCGGCGAGGGTGAAGAACGCGATCGCGATGGCGCGGAGGGCCGGTTTCTGCCAGCGCTCAGGATCGCGCCGGGAGAACTGCCACGCGATGACCGCGGCGGAGAGCACCTCGATGACGGAGTCCAGGCCGAAGGCGATCAGGGCGGTCGAGGATGCCGCGGCGCCCGCCACGATCGAGGCGACGGCCTCGAGCACGTTGTAGCCGATCGTGAAACCCACGATCCAGCGCACCGTGCGGTGCAGCACCGTGCGACGGGCCTCGGACAGTGTTCCCGGGTCATCCATGGCACCCCTTCCCGCTTCAATCCTGCCACTCACGGCGAGTCCCAGCCGGGCGCTGCAGGCCCGGTGACGGCCCGAGTCGGCGGACGACGGGGCATCCGGTAAGTTGGATAAGGCCCAATACTCAGGCACTTCACCAACGACACGGTGCCGCACAGATCGAATCGGAGAAACATGACCGCCGCCAACGTTCCGGAAAAACCGGCCCTTGAAGGCCTCGAAACCAAGTGGGGCGGCTCGTGGGAAGAGGCCGGCACCTACCGTTTCGACCGTGACTCGGCCACGCGGGAGAGTATCTTCTCCATCGATACCCCGCCGCCGACCGCCTCCGGCTCCCTGCACATCGGCCACGTCTTCTCCTACACCCACACGGATGTCATCGCCCGCTTCCAGCGAATGCGCGGCAAGAGCGTCTTCTACCCGATGGGTTGGGACGACAACGGCCTGCCCACCGAGCGGCGCGTGCAAAACTACTACGGCGTGCGCTGCGATCCGTCGCTGCCCTACACCACCGGATTCACCGCCCCGTTCGAGGGCGGAGACGGCAAAAGCACCAAGGCCGCCGACCAGTTGCCGATCAGCCGCCGCAACTTCATCGAGCTGTGCGAGCGCCTCACCATCGAGGACGAAAAGCAGTTCGAGGCCGTTTGGCGCATGCTGGGCCTGAGCGTCGACTGGACCCAGACCTACCGCACCATCGGCAATGACTCGCTGGTCACCTCCCAGTCCGCCTTCATCGGCAACGTCGAGCGCGGCGAGGCCTACCAGGCCATGGCCCCCACCCTCTGGGACGTCACCTTCCGCACCGCGGTCGCCCAGGCCGAGCTCGAAGACAAGGAGATGCCGGCGTTCTACCACCGGGTTGCCTTCGCCAAGCCCGATGGCGGCGCCATCGAGATCGAGACCACCCGCCCGGAACTGCTGCCGGCCTGTGTGGCGCTGGTGGCGCATCCGGACGACGAGCGCTACCAGGCGCTGTTCGGCACGACCGTGCGCACTCCCCTCTTCGACGTGGAGGTGCCGATCCTGGCCCACCACCTCGCGCAGAAGGACAAGGGCAGTGGCATCGCCATGATCTGCACGTTCGGCGACGTCACCGATGTGATCTGGTGGCGTGAACTCGACCTGCCGAACCGCGCCATCATGGGCTTTGACGGCCGCATCATCGCCGAGGCGCCCGAGGCGATCACGAGCGAGGCCGGACAGGCCGCGTACGCGCAGCTGGCCGGCAAGACCGTCTTCTCCGCCAAGGCAGCCGTGGTCGACCTGCTCCGCCTCGGCGGCGACCTGATCGGCGAGCCCCGCGCGATCGTGCACCCGGTCAAGTTCTTCGAGAAGGGCGACAAACCGCTCGAGATCGTGTCGACCCGTCAGTGGTATATCCGCAACGGCGCTCGGGACGAGAAGCTGCGCGCCCGCCTGATCACGCACGGAACCGACCTGCAGTGGCACCCGGAGTTTATGCGCGTGCGGTACGACAACTGGGTCAACGGCCTCACCGGCGACTGGCTCGTCTCTCGCCAGCGCTTTTTCGGCGTTCCGCTGCCGATCTGGTACCCGCTGGATGTCGACGCGAACCCGCTCTTCGACCAGCCCATCGTCGCCACCCGCGAGATGCTCCCGGTCGACCCGTCCTCCGACACCGCCCCGGGCTTCGCCGCCGAGCAGCGCGGCCAGGCGAACGGCTTCGTCGGAGAGGTCGACGTGATGGACACCTGGGCGACCTCCTCCCTGACCCCGCAGCTGGCGGGCGGCTGGGAGCGCGATCCCGCACTGTTCGATCTCGTCTACCCGTACTCGCTGCGCCCGCAGGGCCAGGACATCATCCGCACCTGGCTGTTCTCCACCCTGCTGCGCTCCGAGCTGGAACACGGCGTCTCGCCGTGGCAGCACGCAGCTCTGTCCGGCTTCATCGTCGACCCCGACCGGAAGAAGATGTCCAAGTCCAAGGGCAATGTGGTCACCCCGGCGGACATGCTCGAGCAGCACGGTTCGGATGCCGTGCGCTACTGGGCCGCGTCATCACGCCTCGGCACCGACGCCGCCTTCGACCCCAAGAACCCGACCCAGATCAAAATCGGCCGTCGCCTGGCGATCAAGATCCTGAACGCGTCAAAGTTCATCCTCTCCTTCGACGGCGCCGCCGACGCCCCCGTGACCGAGCCGCTCGACCAGAGCATGCTCGCTCGGCTCAGCGTCGTCGTCGGCCACGCCACCGCCGCGATCGAGGGCTACGACCACGCCCGTGCGCTGGAACTCACCGAGAGCTTCTTCTGGACGTTCTGCGACGACTACCTCGAACTGGTCAAAGAGCGCGCGTACGGCGACGCGGGAGCCGGCCAGGCGTCGGCCGTCGCCGCCCTGCGCACCGCCCTGGCCACCCAGCTGCGCCTCTTCGCCCCGTTCGTGCCGTTCGCGACCGAGGAAGCCTGGTCCTGGTCCAACGAGGGGTCCATCCACCGAACCTTCTGGCCCGTTCAGACCGAGCTCGGCGGAGGGCAGGGCGGCAACGTGGCCCTGCTGGACCTGTCCAGCCGGGCGCTCACCGGCATCCGCCGCGCGAAAACGGATGCCAAGGCATCCCAGAAATCCGCCGTTGTTTCTGCTGTAATTAGCGGTACGGCTGCAGAGATTGCCCTGCTCAGGCAGGCTGCAGTTGATCTGAGGGCCGTTGGCCGCATCTCGGAGTTGGTTTTTATTGAGGGCAGCGAATTGGCTGTCACTGACATCGTGCTCGCCACGGTGCTGGAGAACTAGGAGAACCGGATGTCAATCAAGGTACGCGCGCTCGGCGATAAGGACTTCTTCTCATGGCTGGGACTCTTCGAGGGCTACAGCGAGTTCTACAAGAGCGATCTGACTGATCAGAAAGCGCTCCAGGTCTGGAGCTGGATCATCGACAAGAACGAGTCTCTCGCCGGTGCCGTGGCTGTCGACGAGGACGGCGAGTTCGTCGGCTTCGCCCATTACCGCGAGGTCCCGAGCACCCTGACCGCCACCCGCGGACTGTTCCTGGACGACCTGTTCGTGTCGCCGGACTCCCGCAGCACAGGCGTCGGCCGCGCCCTGATCGAGTTCGCCAAGGAGTACGCCGCGGCGCACCGTCTCACGACCGTGCAGTGGCTGACGGCCGCCGACAACGAGACCGCACAGCGCCTGTACGACGATCTGGCCACCCGTACGGACTGGGTCACCTACGAGATCGAGCTGTAAGTGAAGATGGGAACCCGCTGGCCTCTGGGTCACCCGGCGCCGGCCGGGCTACCTCACGTGGTGGAGATCGCCATCCGTGCGGTCGAAGAGGACCTCACCGCGCTGGCGGAGGACTCCAGCGCCTGGCGCTGGACACTGACCTGGCTCGAGGGCAGCCCTGTGCTCGAGCTCGACGACGGCACGATCATCCGCTATGACCCAGGCGAGGACAGTGCCACGATCACGCAGCCGTCGATCGTGCTCGACGACGAGGACGACTGGATCTAACCTCAGCTGACCGGCATCCCGCGGGGCCACTCCGCACCCCGTGGTCGTGCGTCAGCGTGAGAGTCGGTCGGCGCCCGCTGCCTCCGATGACAGGGACTGCTCCCAGCGGAACAGGGCGGCAAGCCCCAGCCCGCCGGCGATGCTGACCGCAGCGAGGGCGGCGTCCCCCGGTGTTGCCGCGGCGCGACACTGCTGCAGCAGCCTCAGCACCAGCAGGGCTCCACTGGCGCCGAACGGATGCCCGAGGGCGAGCGCCCCACCCTCGCGGTTGGCGTGCTCCTCAGGAACGCCGAGCAGATCGAGGGATGCAAGCACCTGCGCCGCGAACGCCTCGTTGAACTCGATCCGAGCCAGGTCGGCCCCGGTCAGGCCCTGCCGAAGCAGCACGAGGCGCGCGGCCTCGGCGCCGCCAATGCCGAGGAAGTTCGGGTCCGTGCCGGTGACCGCGGCGTCGACGAAGGACAACCACCCGGTCAGTCCGAGTTCGCGCGCCCTCCGGCGGCTGGTGACCAGGACCACGACGGCGCCATCGGCATCCGCGCAGGAGTTGCCGGCGGTGACCGTTCCTCCCGGCCGGAAGACCGGCGAGAACCGGGCCAGCAGGGCCTTAGTCAGACCCGGGCGAGGCCCCTCGTCGACGAAGACCGGGCCGGCCTCTGTCGGCAGCGGCACGATGTCGGGCGCCGGCACGGCGGCAGCCGTGACGGCCAGCCGGTGACTGCGGAGGGCGAAGGCGTCCTGCCGCTGCCGGGAGATGCCGTAGCGGTCGGCCACGTTCTCGGCGGCGACGCCCATGTCGGGGTCGCCGACTGAATCGGGGGCGAAACGCACGCGATCGAAGAAGTCCGGCCGCCCGGGGCCCGAGGTGAGCCGGTGCGCGCGCAGCGGGGCCGTGCTGCAACTCTCGACTCCCCCGGCGAGGTAGAGGTCGCCGGCGCCGGCGGCAACCAACCGGCAGGCCAGCACGATGGCCTCAAGGCCGGAGCCGCACTGCCGGTCGATCGTGAGGCCGGGGACGGAATCCGGCAGACCGGCCGTCAGCGCAGCCAGGCGGGCCACGTTGCCGCCGCCGCCCACCGCGTTGCCGATGATGACATCGTCGATGGCAGCCGGGGACACCTCGCCGCCGGACACCACGGCGTTCAGCACGGGGGACAGCAGGTCTTCGGCACGGGTGTGCGCGAACACCCCGTTGCGGCGGCCGAAGGCGGTGCGGCGGGCAAGCACGATCACGGGTTCCCGGGCAGCGTCGTTTGGCGGGCCAGCGGGCGAATCGGCGCTGTCGGCGCTGGGAGCAGTGGAGCCGTCGGCGCCGACCGCGTCCGGCCGGACTGGGTCAGCGCAGAGGGCGCACACGACGGTCACCCTTCTCGATCCAGCGGCGCAGCATCACCCGGCTGAGTTTACCGGCCGAGGTGAGCGGCAGCTCCGTCAGGGCGTAGTAGGCGCGGGGCCGGTGGGGCGCGGCGAGCAGAGCCGCGGCGCGCGACCGGATGCGCGCGGCATCCGTCTCGGAGCCGGCGATCACGGCGGCCACCACGCGGGTTCCGCGCACGGGGTCCGGCAGACCGGTGACGAGGGCCGACTCCACGCCGGGAAGGCCGCGCAAGGCCGCTTCGACCTGCTGCGGGTAGACGTTGTGCCCGGACGTGACGATGAGGTCGGCGCGGCGGCCGAGGTGGTGCAGCACCGCAGCCGGGTCGAGGAAGCCGATGTCGCCGACCGTGCACCAGTCGACCTCGCGGCGGAACGCCTCGCCGTCGTCGCCCCAGGCGTACCCGCCTCCCACCAGAAGGCTGCGCACGAAGATGGTGCCCGGGGTGCCGGTCGGCAGGGCGCGTCCCGCGTCGTCCTGGATGCGCACCTCCACTCCGGGCAGAGCCCGCCCGACGGCGGTCGCCGAGATCGGCGCCACCTCGCCGGGACGCAGCACGGACCCCGTCACGAAGCTCAGTTCGGCTGCCCCGTAGTACTCGAACACGCTGGCGTCCGGCGCCCAGAGGCGCAGCATCGACAGGGTTCCCGGGTCGAGTTTGGCCCCCGCACTCACGATGGCGGTGAGCCTCCTGCCGGTGGGTGGCGTGACGTCCGTGCCGACGGCCAGCGCGTGCGCGGCGATCACACGCAGCACGGTCGGCGCCGCCACGATCCGGGTGATCTGCTCGACAGCGACACAGGCGACAGCGTCGGCGGCGGAGAAGCGGGGCAGAGCGAAAAAGGCGGAGCCGGTATGCAGCGATTCGGCGAGAGCGTAGAGGCTGAGGCTGGCGGAGAGCGGGCCGGGCGCCAGTGTTCGGTCGTGCCGAGTCAGGCCGAAGAACTCGGTGCCCAGCGCGAACGAGCGCTGCCAGGAGGCTCGGCTGCGCGTGAACGCCTTGGGCACGGAGGTCGTGCCGGAGGTGAACCCGTAGAGGAAGTCCCTGTCGGGGGGACCGTCGCGCAACTCCGTGCCGAGCAGGGGCGCGCCGGCGGCGACCCGTCCGTCCAACCCGGCGATCCTCGCCAGGCGTTCCTCGACCACCCTGCGCTGCGCCTCCGGCCAGTCAGGGTTCTGAATCGCAGAGCAGCGGCCTTCGGCGACGCCGGCGGCGAAGGCAACGGCGAACGCGGTGCCGTGGGGCAGGCAGACGGTGGAGATCCGGGGCGTCGCGGGCAGGAGCGCCGCCGCCGCATCGCGGAGCTCGGCGAAGCTGATTCGGTCGGCGCCGACCGAGACGGCGGTGGCGTCGGGCTGAACCTGGGCCCAGTGTTGGAGTCGGTCGAGGAACGGCACGGGCTACTTCCTGGCCACGATCTCGCCGTGTGGGATACCGAACCAGCCATCGGGGTCGCCGGCCCATTGCAGCCACGCGGCCTGCATCATCCGAAGGTCGGCCAGGTCGGCCGCGCCCACCTCGATGGCGTGTGCGGCGAAGTCGGATTCGATCACCCGCTCGGCCCAGGACCGCCCCCACCACTCGCGTTCGACATCCGAGGCGAAGCACCAAAGGGATGCCGAACTCGCCACGTCGGTGAACCCGGCCTGGCGCGCCCAGGCTTTGAGCGCCCGCCCGGCGTCGGGGTCGCCGCCGTTCCAGTACTGCACGTCGCGGAAGGCGCTCTCCCACAGCTGCAGGCCCTGAAGCTTCGGGTAGTACATCACTCCCCCGGAATCGACGTCGCGGGCGGCGAGGATCCCGCCCGGTCTCAGCACGCGCTGGAACTCCCGCAGCGCGGCGACGGGGTT
Source organism: Cryobacterium sp. TMT2-42-4 (assembly GCF_004402645.1). NCBI lineage: Bacteria > Bacillati > Actinomycetota > Actinomycetes > Micrococcales > Microbacteriaceae > Cryobacterium > Cryobacterium sp. TMT2-42-4. The sequence goes on along the minus strand of NZ_SOFT01000033.1, from coordinate 82,160 downwards.
GGCGAGGTGCTGGAGCACCTGGTGCGCGTGCACGATGTCGAAGCTCGCATCGGCGAAGCCGAGCGCGTAGGCGTCACCCACCTGGAACGACACGTTCCGCACCCCCTCATCGAAGGCCAGCCCGGCTGCGCGCCGCACGATCTGCTCCGACGCATCGATGCCGGTGACCTGACCGGGATACAGCCGGCGTGCCAGGTCGACCGTGACCGTGCCCGGACCGCAGCCCACGTCGAGCAGGGTCAGCCCGGCATCCAGGTGCGGGATCAGGTAGGCCGCCGAGTTGGCCACCGTGCGCCAGGTATGCGAGCGCAGCACGCTCTCGTGATGCCCGTGCGTGTACTGCTCCCGGGGCGCGGTCTCGGGGCGTGCCGGCTCGTCGATCATGAACCGATCCTAGGCGTGCGGGGGAGTACTCCGACAGACGAAATGTGGATGTGACCGGGGATGTGACAGGGTGAGGAAATGAACCCCTTCGCCAGCATCAGCACGCTTCCGTTCGAGCTGCCTCCGTTCGCGCTGATTGCGGAGGAGCACTACCGGCCGGCGTTCCTGGACGGTATGTCCGAGCAGTTGGCCGAGATTGCGGCGATCTGCGCGAGCGCGGATGCCCCCACCTTCGACAACACGATGGTCCCGCTCGAGCGCAGCGGGCCGTTGCTGACCCGGGTGGCCGAGGTGTTCTTCAACCGGAGTTCGTCGGACTCCAGCGACTTCACCAACGCACTCGAGGAGGAACTGGCCCCGCTCCTCGCAGCGCACGCGGACGCCATCCGTCTGGACCCTGGCCTGTTCACCCGGATCGCCGCTCTGCAGGAGCAGCGGGATCGATTGGACCTGGAGCCGGAGGAACGCTACCTGATCGAGCGGTACTTCACCGAATTCACGCTCGCGGGCGCGGGCCTCGACAACGACGACAAGGCCCGGCTGCGTGATTACAACAAGCGGCTCTCCACGGTCACCACCCGGTTCGAGAAGAACCTGCTCGCCGACACCAACGACCTGGCACTCGTGCTCGACGACGTGAGCGAGCTGGATGGCCTCACCCCCGGTCAGATCTCCGCCGCAGCCGAGGCCGCCCACGAGCGCGGCCTGACCGGCCGTTACGTGATCACTCTGGTGCTGCCTACCTCGCACCCCTACCTGGCACAGCTGACGAACCGCGGTGTGCGGGAGCGGCTGCTGGCCGCCTCCCGGTCACGGGGCATCCGCGGCGGGCAGTTTGACAACCGCGCCCTCGTGCTGGAGATCTCCCGGCTGCGTGCCGAGCGGGCCCGGCTGCTCGGATTCGACAGCCACGCGGCCGGCGTGACCGCGGACCAGACGGCGAAGACCCCGGAGGCGGTCGCCGACATGCTCGGGCGCCTCGCGCCGGCGGCAGCCCGCAATGCGCGCGCCGAGCAGGCCGACCTGCAGGCGCAGATCGATGCGGACGGCGGGGCCTTCGAGCTCGCCGCCTGGGACTGGGCCTTCTACACGGAGAGGGTGCGACGGGCCCGCTACGACGTGGACACCGCGGCCATGCGCCCCTACTTCGAGTTCGAACGGGTGCTGCAGGACGGCGTGTTCTACGCGGCCAATCGGCTCTACGGCGTCACCTTCACCGAGCAACCCGACCTCGTCGCCTGGCACCCCGGCGCGCGTGTGTTCGAGGTCACCGAGGCCGACGGCTCCCCCGTGGGCCTGTACATCATCGACGTCTACACCCGCGACTCCAAGCGGGGCGGCGCCTGGATGAACGCCCTGGGCTCCCAGTCGACGCTGATAGGCACCCCCACGATCGTCTGCAACAACCTGAACGTGCCCCGGCCGGCGACGGGCGAGCCCACGCTGCTCAGTTTCGACGAGGTCGTCACCCTGTTCCACGAGTTCGGGCACGCCCTGCACGGCCTGTTCGCGCGGGTCACCTACCCGAAATTCGCCGGCACCAATGTGTACCGCGACTTCGTGGAGTTCCCCAGCCAGGTCAACGAGATGTGGATGCTGTGGCCCGACGTGCTCGCGAACTATGCCCGTCACCACGAGACCGGGGAGCCCATGCCCCAGGACCTCGTCGACCGCATCCACGCCTCGTCCACCTTCAACGAGGGCTTCTTCACCAGCGAGTACCTTGCGGCGGCCCTGCTCGACCAGGCCTGGCACCGCATCGGAGCCGACGACAGGGTGACGGATGTCGCCGCGTTCGAGGCATCCGCCCTCGCCGCCGTGGGGCTCGACAATCCGGCCGTGCCGACCCGCTATTCCAGCACCTACTTCGCGCACACCTTCGCCGGCGGCTACGACGCCGGCTACTACTCCTACATCTGGAGCGAGGTGCTGGACGCCGACACCGGCGAGTGGTTCGCAGAGAACGGCGGGCTCACCCGGGCCAACGGAGACCGTTTCCGGTCGCGGCTGCTGGGCGTGGGCGGCAGCACCAACCCGCTCGCCGCCTACCGCCATTTCCGCGGCCGTGACGCCGACATTCAGCCGCTGCTCGACCGTCGCGGCCTGAACTAGCACCGTCCGGCACTGCCCGGCGTTGCCCGGCGCCCTAACGCCCCGCCCCTGAACCAATTCGACGGAGATTTTACGGAAACAGGCCGCTTTCGGCCCGTGTGGGCCTGATTTCGCCAAAATCTCCGTCGAATTCGTTAGGGGGCAGCGACGGCAGTTGGGTGAGAGCGGCCGGAGGGCATCCAGCCCGGCCAGAGCATGACCACGCCGCCGATGACCAGCACCCCGAACGCGGAGCCGATGCCCAACACTGAAACGCCCGACACGGTGACCAGGACGAGGCAGGCCGCCCCGGAGGCAGCCGTGGCGATCCACCGCTTCGGGCCGTCAGGATGCGCGTCGGGGCCGGCCATCGGCGCGGTCGTGATTGCCGTCAGGTTGATGCCGAGCGCGCCGACGACCGATCCGAACGCGTTCGCCAGACCGGAGCCGACCAGATCGCGCAGGGCAGAGGCTGGTAGCCGAACGTCGATGATCGCGGCCCCGACCATGGTCGCCGGCACCATCCACGCGCGCGCCAGCTTGAACACGGCGAGCCAGACCAGAACAACCGGCACCGCGAGCAGCGGCTGCTACACGGCTGCCGTCACCGGGGCCGGGCAGATCGGGAACAGGATGCCGGCGAGCATCGCACTGGCGATCGGCTTCGGGATACAGCACGCCGTCGATGCCGACCAGCAGGCAGTGCGCCAACAGGACGGATGCCGCCCGCGAATCGGACGCGCCCACGGCCTGCAGCCCGGCGATGACGAGCACGAATGAACCCGCGAATCCGGTGACCGCCGCAACGACGCCGACGAAGGCGGGCTGGTACACGGCGGCCCCCGGGCTCGGTTCGGTCGGGTGCCGAAGCGGGGTGAGGCCGGGCGCTGAACCTAGGCGGACTTGTCGACGCGACGGGCCTTGTGCAGCACGATCGTGGGCTCGGCGTTATCGAGCACGGCGGCCCGGGTGACCACGACACGCGCCACCTCGGAGCTCGACGGCACCTCGAACATGATCGGTCCGAGCACCTCTTCCATGATCGCTCGTAGGCCGCGCGCACCGGTCTTGCGCAGGACCGCGAGGTCGGCGATGGCCTCCAGCGCCGGCTGTTCGAATTCGAGCTCGACGCCGTCGAGCTGGAACATACGCTGGTACTGCCGCACGAGGGCATTCTTCGGGACGGTCAAAATCTGCATCAGGGCCACTTGGTCGAGCTGGGTGACGGTGGTGACCACGGGCAGACGGCCGATGAACTCGGGGATCAGGCCGAATTTGTGCAGGTCTTCGGGGAGCACCTCACTGAACAGGTTGACGTCGTCGCCCTTGCTGTGCAGCGGCGCGCCGAACCCGATGCCCTTCTTGCCGGCCCGGGTCGAAATGATGTCATCCAGGCCCGCGAACGCGCCGGCCACGATGAACAGCACATTCGTGGTGTCAATCTGAATGAATTCCTGGTGCGGATGCTTGCGCCCACCCTGCGGCGGAACCGAGGCCACGGTGCCCTCGAGAATCTTCAGCAGGGCCTGCTGCACACCCTCGCCGGACACGTCGCGGGTGATCGAGGGGTTCTCGGCCTTGCGTGCGATCTTGTCGATCTCGTCGATGTAGATGATGCCGGTCTCGGCGCGCTTGACGTCGTAGTCGGCGGCCTGGATCAGCTTGAGGAGAATGTTCTCCACGTCTTCACCGACATAGCCGGCCTCGGTGAGGGCCGTCGCATCCGCCACGGCGAAGGGAACGTTGAGGCGTTTTGCCAGCGTCTGGGCGAGGTAGGTCTTGCCGCAGCCGGTAGGGCCGATCAACAGAATGTTGGACTTGGCGATTTCCACGTCGTCGTGGATGGCGTCGGCGGCGGTGAGGGTGGCGCGGGAGCGTACGCGCTTGTAATGGTTGTAGACGGCAACGGCGAGGGCGCGCTTGGCGGCTTCCTGCCCGATGACGTATTCCTCGAGGAAGCCGAAGATCTCCTTCGGCTTGGGCAGTTCGAATTCGCCGGCACCGTCTTCAGCGGTGGCTTCGGCCAAACGCTCCTCGATGATCTCGTTGCACAACTCGACGCACTCGTCACAGATGTAGACACCGGGGCCCGCAATGAGCTGCTGCACCTGCTTCTGGCTCTTTCCGCAGAAAGAGCACTTCAACAGGTCAGCGCTTTCGCCTATTCGGGCCATCCGTCAGCCTCCTCCATTGATAACTGCATCGAGCCTAGCCTGTGCCTGTGCGGCACGGGTGCAGGCTGACCGCATCTGTCGAATAACGTTCAAGCACCGTTGTGCCCGATCTCCCCGATATGCGAAACGCGACGGATGCCCGGCTCCGTCGAGCCCGGACATCCGTCGCGTTCACGGTTTCGCTCTACTACTTGACGAGCGTGGGCACGTTTTTGCGGCTGGTCAGGATCTGGTCGATCAGGCCGTACTCGAGGGCCTCGGCCGAGCCGAGGATCTTGTCACGGTCGATGTCCTTGTGAACCTGCTCCGCGCTGCGGTTGGAGTGGTGAGCGATGGTGAATTCGAGCCACTCCCGCATCCGCTGAATCTCGGCTGCCTGGATCTCGATGTCGGAGGCCTGACCGCCGCCCTGTCCGCCGGCCGAGGGCTGGTGGATGAGGATGCGGGCGTTGGGAAGGGCGAGGCGCTTCCCGGGGGTGCCGCCGGCAAGCAGCACGGCGGCAGCGGATGCCGCCTGGCCGAGGCAGACCGTCTGGATGTGCGGACGAATGTACTGCATCGTGTCGTAGATCGCCGTCATCGCGGTGAAGGAGCCACCCGGTGAGTTGATATACATCACGATGTCCCGGTCCGGGTCCTGGCTCTCGAGCACCAGGAGCTGGGCCATGACGTCATCGGCGGACGCGTCGTCCACCTGCACGCCGAGGAAGATGATGCGGTCCTCGAAGAGCTTCGCGTAGGGGTCCTGGCGCTTGTAGCCGTAGGCCGTGCGCTCTTCGAAGGTGGGAAGGATGTATCGGGCCTCGGGTGCCTGCGGAGCGCGGCCCCCGGCCTGCTGACCAAAATTCGTGAATTCCATGTCGTCTCGCCCGTCCTACTTCTTGTTCACTGAGTCGTCGGTGCCGCCGCCGCCGACCACTTCCGACGCGGAGCCGCGCAGGTGGTCGACAAAACCATAGGCCACGGCCTCGTGAGCGGTGAACCAGTTGTCGCGGTCGTTGTCGATGAGGATCTGCTCGACCGATTTGCCGGTCTGCTCTGCCGTGAGTTCGGCCATCCGCTTCTTCATATCCAGGATGACCTTCGCCTGCGTCTGGATGTCGGCGGCCGTGCCACCGAATCCGCCGGACGGCTGGTGCAACAGGACCCGGGCGTTGGGGGTGATGTACCGCTTGCCCTTCGTTCCAGAGGACAACAGGAACTGCCCCATCGAGGCCGCGAGTCCGATGCCGACGGTGACGATGTCGTTCGGAACGAACCTCATCGTGTCGTAAATGGCCATGCCCGCCGTGATTGAGCCGCCGGGAGAGTTGATGTACAGGAAGATATCCCGCTCCGAGTCCTCTGCGGCCAGCAGCAGGATTTTGGCACAAATCTCGTTGGCGTTCTCATCCCGGACCTCTGAACCCAGCCAGATGATGCGGTCTTTCAGCAGTCGGTCAAAAACGCCCGGTGTAGGTGTCATATCGGCCATGTCGCGCTCCGTTTCACTTGTCGCTTCAGATTGAATCTATAGGAGCCGACGCTCCGGAACGGCTGTGTTCGCCCTCGGCAGATAACGCGCCGGCCACGCATCCGTCGCTCCGAACCAATTCGACGGATATTTTGCTCTCCTGACCCCGAAAACCGTGAATAACGGCCCTGAACCCGAAAAATTCCGTCGAATTGGTCCAGGTCGGGAGGGGTCAAGCCAGGGACGGGGTCGTGGGCGGGGTGGGGGCGGCAAGGCACAAACGCGGAACGGGCCGGATGCCTGTGACATCCGACCCGTACGCCCGCGTGAGCGATTGTCGTGCTACTTCTTGGCGGCGGCCTTCTTCTTCGCCGCGGCGGCCTTGGCCTTGGCTGCCTTCGCTGCCGTGGCCTTGGCGGCCTTGATGGCCTCGACCTCGGCGTCGACCTCGGCGGCGTCGGAGTCGTCCTCCTCGATCTCCTCGTCCTCGTCCTCGGCGTCGCCGGACGCCTCGTCGGCGACCGCGACGAACTCGGACAGGTCGACGGCGTTGCCGTTGGAGTCAACGACCTCGGCCTTGCCCAGTGCGATGGCGAGGGCCTTGTTGCGGGCAACCTCGGCCACCATCGACGGGATCTGACCGTTGCCGCTCAGCGCCTGGACGAATTCGCTCGGGTCCATGCCGTACTGGGCTGCGCCCTGGATCAGGTACTGAGTGAGCTCGTCCTGGCTGACCTGAACCTTCTCGGCCTCGGCGATGGTGTCGAGCAGGATCTGCTGACGGAAGGTCTTCTCGCTGGCCTCGGTGACCTCGGCGCGGTGCTCGGCGTCTTCGAGGCGGTTCTCGCCCTCGAGGTGGCGACGAACCTCGTCCTCGATGATCGCAGTCGGAATCGGAACCTCGACCGACTCGAGCAGCTGCTCGACGAGCTTCTCGCGGGCCTGGGTGCCCTGGCCGAAGACCTTGGAGCGCTCGACCTGGCCCTTGAGGCTCTCGGTCAGTTCGGCGATGGTGTCGAACTCGCTGGCGATCTGCGCGAAGTCGTCGTCGGCGGTCGGAAGCTCGCGCTCCTTGACGGCGCCGACGGTGACGGTGATCTCGGCAGTCTCGCCCTCGTGGTCCCCACCCATGAGGTTGGAGTTGAAGGTGGTGGTCTCACCGGCGCTGAGGGAGTCGAGCGCCTCGTCGATGCCGTCGATGAGGTCGCCGGAGCCGACCTCGTAGGAGATGCCGGTGGCGTTGTCGACCTCGACGCTGTTGATGGCGGCGATCAGGTCGATCTGCACGAAGTCGCCCGTGGTGGCGGGGCGATCGACGGTGACGAGCGTGCCGAAGCGGCTGCGCAGGTTGTCGAGTTCCTCGGCGACCTCTTCATCGGACACCTCGACGGCGTCGACGGTGAGCTTCAGCCCGGAGTAGTTCGGCAGGTCGATCTCGGGGCGCACGTCGACCTCGATGGCCAGTTCCAGGTCTCCGGAGAAGTCCTTGTCGCTGGGCCAGGCGACGATGTCTGCCTCGGGGCGACCCAGGGGGCGCAGCTTGTGCTCGGTCACGGCCGAGCGGTAGAAACCGTCGAGGCTCTCGTTGACCGCATGCTCGAGCACGGCGGACTTGCCGACCCGCTGGTCGATGATGGCCGGCGGGACCTTGCCCTTGCGGAAGCCGGGAATGTTGATGTCCTCGGCAATGTGGCCGTAGGCGTGGGTGATGCTGGGCTTCAGCTCCTCGGGAGCCACCGAGATGGTGACCTTCGCGCGAGTGGGACTCAGTTGTTCTACCGTGGACTTCACGTGGCAATCTCCTGTGTTCGACCGATGTATTTAGGGGGTGTTGGTCGGGGCGACAGGATTCGAACCTGCGACCTCTCGGCCCCAAACCGAGCGCTCTACCAAGCTGAGCTACGCCCCGGACAATTTCTCAACCCGGTGATGGCATCCGTTTGGCGCGCAAAGTTCGCGCAATTCGCGGAATGACCTCAATAAGTCTACTGCACGGTCCGGATGCCGCGGGTCGAGACGTGCAGCTGGCGACCGTCAGCGTGTACTACGCTGAGTGTGTGCGCAGGGGACTGTGCCCGGGGGATGTAGCTCAATGGTAGAGCCTCAGTTTTCCAAACTGATGGCGCGGGTTCGATTCCCGTCATCCCCTCCACACCACGCCCTGGACGGATCGCCTCACACGGCTCAGTCGAGCCCGAGCCCGTTCAGCGTCGCGCGCAACGTCGCCGCCGAGTGCTCGAACAGCTCCTGCTCCTTCTCGCTGAAGGGAACCTCGATCACGCGGGAGACGCCCTCGGCGTTGATCACGCTCGGCACCGACAGCGCCACGTCGCTGACGCCCCGGTAGTCGGTGAGCACCGAACTGACCGGAAGCACGGCGCCCTCGTCGCGCAGCACGGCCTCGACGATCCGGGCGCCCGAAAGCCCGATCGCGTAGTTCGTGGCGCCCTTGCCGGCGATGACCGTGTACGCCGCGGTCTTCACGCTCTCGGTGATCGCGTCGAATTCCGCCTCCGAGAACGGCACCAGACCCTTGGGCGAGATGTCGTCTTGCACCCACTCGGCCAGGGAGATCGGGCCGATCCGGGCCTGGGACCAGAGCGGGAACTCCGAGTCGCCGTGCTCTCCGACGATCACGGCGTGCACATTGGCGATCGCGACACCGACCCGGTGCGCGAGCATCCAGCGCAGCCGAGAGGAATCGAGCACCGTGCCCGACCCGAAGACGCGCGTGGCCGGCAGCCCGCTGAACTGGCGGGCAGCATAGGCAAGCACGTCGCAGGGGTTGGTGACGAGCATGTAGACGGCGTCCGGGGCTCGCTCGACCAGCTGGGGCATCAGCTCACGCAGGATCCCGACATTGACGCCGGCCATCTCGAGTCGGGACTGGCCCGGGTGCTGTCTGGCCCCGGCCGTGATCACGACCATGTTCGCCCCCGCGATGGCGTCGAGGTCGCTGCCGCCGGCCACGCAGGAGGCACCCGTGAACTGGGTGCCGTGGGCCAGGTCGAGAACCTCGGCCTCCACCTTGGGCCCGTTGATGTCGTAGAGGACGACTTCCCGCGCGGACTGCCGGATCAGTGCGGCGTAGGCCAGGGACGACCCGACGGCCCCGGCTCCGATGATGGCCAGCTTGGAATTCGCGATCTCGCTCATGAGCTAAGTCTGCACCCCTGACCGGGCCGGATCCGAACATTCGGATGCCCATGGCTGGGCCAGTGCCGCGGGGTCAGTGCCGCAGGTAGGTGAGCACGGCGAGCACCCGGCGGTGGTCGGAGCCCGAGTCGTCAAGGCCGAGCTTCTGGAAGATCGAGGTGACGTTCTTCTCGACCGCGCCGACGCCGATCACGAGCTTCGCGGCGATGCCGGCGTTGGTGCGCCCCTCCGCCATCAGCCCGAGCACGTCGCGCTCACGCGGGGTGAGGGCCGCGACCGGGTCGGTGCGGCGGGCCAGCAACTCGCGCACGACCTGTGGGTCGAGCACGGTGCCGCCCGCGCTGATCCGGGTCACGGCGTCCCGCAGCTCGTCAAGCGACGCCACCCGGTCCTTGAGCAGGTAGCCCAGTCCCCCGTTGCCGGCAGCGAGAAGTTCATGCGCGTAGGTGCCCTCCACATACTGGCTGAGCAGCAGAATGCCCACCGACGGCAGCCTGCGGCGCAGTTCCAGGGCGGCGCGCACGCCCTCGTCCCGGAAGGTGGGCGGCATCCGCACATCCAGCACGGCGATGTCGGGCCGCAGCGCGTCTACCTCGGCCAGGAGGGAATCCGCGTCGCCGTAGGACGCGACGGTCACAAACCCGGCCTCGTCGAACAGGCGGATCAGACCCTCTCTGAGCAGCACCGAGTCCTCGGCCAGCACAAGCCGCAGGGGTGGGGCGGAGGGAGCGGCGGGAAAGGCTGAGGCGAGGTCGGTCATCCGTTCAGGATACGGCGACGGCTCGCGCCGGCCGGGCCGCGGGCAGTGGGATGTGTGCCCCGATCGCGGTTGGGCCACCCTCGGGGCTCCGCACCGACAACACCCCGCGAAGGCCGTGCAGGCGTTCGTCGAGTCCCTGCAGGCCGTGGGCATCGGTCAGCCGGGCCCCGCCGATGCCGTCGTCGATCACCCAGAGGTCGAGCCAGATGGCGCCGGCGGCCCCCGTGCCGGCAGGACTGCCGGTGCTCACATCGTCGGGGACGGCGCGCAGGGCCAGGTGCAGACGGATGTCCGTGGCCCGCGAGTGCTTGGCGGCGTTGGTGAGCAACTCCGCGCCGACGAAATACGCGCTTCGCTCGATTTCGCTGGGCAGCCGCAGCGCCGGGTCGACCTGCAGCTCGAGCCGCACCGGGATGGTGCTTCGGGCGGCCAGGGACTCGAGGCCGGCGAGGAGGCCGCGATCCTGCAGGAGGGGCGGCACCAGTCCGCGGGACAGCGCCCGCAGCTCCTCGAGGGTGTCATGAGCCTGCTCCCGAGCCTCCACGATCAGGGTGCGCGCGGCATCCGGGTCGACATCGAGTTTGCGCTCGGCTCTGGCGAGGTCCATCTGCAGGCGCACCAGGCGCTGCTGCGGACCGTCGTGGATGTCCCGTTCCAGGCGCCGCAGGGACTGGTCTTCCGCGGCGACGGCCGCCCCGCGCGACGCGCTGAGGTCGGCGACCTCACGCTGCAGGGCCTCGGACCGCCAGGCGCCCAGCATGCCGCGGGCCGCGAACTGGTGCAGCCGGGTGAACGCGTGCGTGATGTACGGCAGGGTCAGCAGAAAGAGGATGCCCAGGACGAGCTGGAGGAGGCTCTCGGCCAGGAGCGGGTCGATCGGGAGCGTGGTGCCCGGCAGTATCCAGTTCAGGATGATCGCGTGCAGGTCGTCGTTCCGGTCCTCGGGGAGGAAGCGGCCCCAGATCCAGTAGCTGACGCCGCCGAGGCCCACCGACAGCCAGACGACGGTGACGATCCAGCTGACAAGCCCGACCACGAAGTTCACGACCATGCCGTGCAGCAGGTAGAGCCAGTAGTGCCCGTTGACGAGCGGGCCGAGCAGGGCGCGGAGGGTGGTGGCCGGCTCCCCCGGCGTCTCCCACCGCGGCGGGGTGATGGCAGGCTGGCCGGCCCAGCGCAGGCGGGCGAGTTCGACCAGACCGATGCCGCGGGCGAGGTAGAGGGACGCCACGACGACGACGATCCCGACGACGACGGCGAGCAGGCCGACGCCGGTGAAGAATACGGTGCTCAGAACGGTGAGCGCGATCACGACCACCGGCAGGGTCAGCAGCAGAAAGAGCAGCTCCTGCGGCACGCGGCGCCAGAGCGCGCCATATCCGGCGCGTGGGGAGGTTTCGGTCGGTGCGGTCATGGTGTCCTCCAGTAAGTCTGTCGGTACTCAGCCTGATCGCCGGGTCGAGTAGACGACATCCCGCTGCCAACCGGATCTCGCCGGGGGTAAACCCCCAAATCAGAGGGTGGTGTGGGTGAAGCGGCCGGCGAGCAGGGTGGCGGCAACGGGCATCCGTCGCAGGTCGGGCACGGAGGCGACGAACGGGTCGATCTCGCACACCGCGAGGTCGGCGACGTCCCCCGCCAGAACGCGGTGCCGGCCGCGCGCGGACGCGGCGAGCGCGGCCTGCCGGGAGATGGCTTGCTCGGCGTGCCAGGGTTCGCGGCTGCCGCGGGTGCGCCCGACGGCGGCGGCGATGCTCACCCACGGGTCCAGCGGAGCGACCGGGGCGTCGGACCCGAGCGCGAGGGTGACCCCGGCGTCCAGCAGGCTCTTCAGCACGAAGGCCCGGTCAGTGCGTCCCACCCAGTAGCGGTCGGCGACGTCCCGGTCGTCGAGGGCGTGCTCGGGCTGCACACTCGCCACCACGCCGAGCCGGGCGAAACGGGCGACGTCCTCCCTCGTGAGCAGCTGCGCGTGCTCGATGCTGCCGGCGCAGCCGAGCTGCTCGAAGGCGTCGAGGGCCAGCGCGTTGGCCCGGTCGCCGATGGCGTGCACGGCGGGGCGGATGCCCGCGGCCACGGCCCGACCCAGGTGCGCGAGCAGTTCCTCCGACGGCACGGTGAGCATCCCGCGTGACCCGGGCTGGCCCTCCAGGCCGGGGTACTCGTCGACGCAGTACGCGGTGCGGGTGTTCAGCGAGCCGTCGGTGATCACCTTGCCGGGTCCCACCGTGAGCAGCCCGCCGGTGCCGTCGACGCCGGCCCCGCTCCGCAGACCGAGTGCGATGGCGCGCTCCAGGTGCTGGGTGTAGATACCGAACTCCACCCGCAGCGAGTCGGTGCCGCCCTGGATGCGCCGCAGCCAGGTGGCGAGGTTCCAGTCCATCTCCATGTCGACGATGCCCACGACCCCCCGAGCCGCCGCGGCCCGGGCCGCGCTGTCGGCCCAACCGTCCATCACGACATCGGGCACCTCGGCAAGCGTGCGCACCACGGCGAAGCAGTCCTCCTCACGGAGCAGCCCGGTCGGGTGCTCCGTGTGACCGTGGCGGGCGAGCGCGGCCGAGTTCAGCCAGCAGGAGTGTAGGTCACCGCTGATCAACACGGTCGGAACGGTGCCGGCGGCGGCGTCCAGCAGGGGCCGGCTCGGGGCATCCGGCCACAGACCGTCGCGAAACCCGAACCCGACCAGGGTCTCCCCTCTCGAAACTCCGGGCGCTCGTCCGGCGACCAGATCGGCCGCGGCGGCGGCACTGCCGGTGCCGGACAGATCAAGCCTCTGATTCGTCTGCGCCCACTGGCTGAAGTGCACGTGGTTGTCCCAGAGGCCCGGGATCAGCCAGCGTTCTTCCAGATCGACCGAACGGATGCCCGCAACCGCCTGACTCAGATACCCGAGCCGGCGCACCCGGCCGTCGACGATCAGCGTGTCGACGATCTCGTCGCTCCCCGGCAGCCGGCCGTTCCTCAGAACGAGCGGAGGGGCCGCCGCGGTTGCCTGAGCGGGCGTGGACACGCTCACCGCTCGGCCCCGTGCACCCGGCGCATTTCGGCTGCCAGGCCCGGGCTCGCATAGGGACCGTCCCCGTCGAGTTCACCCAGAATGCGCGCCACGGTCTCGGCCGGCTTGTTCTGGCTGAGCTTGCTCTTGGCGGTGAGGCGGTTCACCCTGAGCCGGAAACCGACCGTGCCGGCCACAATGCGGGCGGCGTAGGCGGCGTTGGCCTCTGTGCCGGACAGGCGGCGCGGTTCAGGCATCCGCTCCTCGAAGTGGTCGACCAGGCGGTCCAGCACCCGTAGGTTCTCCTCGTCGCTGAGCAGTTCCGGTGTGCCGTGCAAATGCGCGGCGACGAAGTTCCAGGTGGGAACGGCGGGCGCCGCGTCGTACCAGCCGGGCGAGATGTAGCCGTGGGGTCCCTGAATGATCACCAGCAGCTCGTGCCGGCCGAGTTCGTGCAGGGCCTCGTCGGGGCGTCCGACGTGGCTGACCAGCACGATTCCGTCGGCCTCATCGGCCTCCTCGTCGAGCAGCACCGGGTAGTGCGAGGCCACCAGACCGGACTCGGTGTGGCTGATCAGCGTGGCCCATGGGTTCTCCCGGATGAGACGGCGGATCTCGGCTGGGTCGCCCTGCGCAAAAATGGGGTTGTGTCTCATCGGTCCCGTTCTGGTCGTTTGTTCAGATCAGGTGAAGCAGATCAGGGCGAGCAGGTCAGGCCTGGCATTTCGGGCACCAGTAGAGCTTGCGTGCGGCCATCTCCTCGAGGGTGATGTGGGTGCCGCAGACCCGGCAGGGCAGCCCCTCGCGCTTGTACACCCAGTGCCGGTCGGCCCGTCGCCTCAGGGCGCGCCCGTACGCCGCGTCGCCGAGGCCGTCCATGGTCATCATCTGCCCGGTCGACACGCCGATCTTTAGCAGGTGCGCCCAGTCTCGCCAGAGCGCCCGGGACTGCTCGTCACTGAGCGACTTGCCCGGCGCATACGGGTTCAGGCGCGCACGGAAGAGCAACTCGGCCCGGTAGACGTTGCCGATGCCGCTGACCACCAACTGATCCATCAAAAGGCGCCCGATCGGGGTGGGTTTCTTCCGCACCACCGTGACGAAGCGGTCCTCGGCGGCTGGGCTGTCATCAAGCATCGGGTCCGGCCCGAGACGGTCCATCGCCTCGTGCACCTGCTGAGGGTCGAGCACCACGCATGCCGTGGGCCCGCGCAGGTCCGCCACGACGTCGTCGGCCAGCAGACGCACCCGAACCTGGCCGATGGGTGCGGGCGGGAAGCCGTCGGGTTCGACGCTGACTTTCTCGTCTTCCGCCATCCGCAGCCGGGTCAGCCGGGGCGCGCCGATGCTCTGCAACGAGTCCTCCCCCGCCAGGCCCTGTATGACGTCACCCGCGCCGCGCCTGACGGTCCGGCGCCTGCGACCCGTGATGGCGGCGTCCGTACCGTGCGCTTGGATGTCCCCGGCGAAGTCCCAGGCGCCGTACAACCCCAGGTGCACGCGCAGCCAGAGCCCGTTGTCGAACTCCAGGAACATCTGCTTGCCGACGGCACGGGCATCCGTCATGATGTGTCCGTCGAGCATCGCCGCGCCGTCCACGAACCGGCCCTGCGGCGACGACAGCTGGATGCTTTTACCCACGAAGTTGCGGGCGAACTGGCGCGCAATGCGGTGGACGGAATGACCCTCAGGCACGGCTAGTCGGCGAGACGCGTGCCGTTGATGGTGCAGTGCGCCTCGTACTCCGCCAGCTGCAGGATGCGTCGGCAGTGGCGTTCGTCGCCGGGGAACGGCTCCGAGATGAAGGCGTCGATGAAGTCGATGGCGTCCTCGATGGTGTGCTGCCTGGCACCGATGGAGATGACGTTCGCGTCGTTGTGCTCGCGGGCGAGCCTGGCGGTGCTGAGGCTCCAGACCAGCGCGGCGCGCACGCCCTTCACCTTGTTCGCGGCCATCTGCTCGCCGTTGCCCGAGCCGCCGAAGACGACGCCGAGCGCGTCGACGCCGACGGACAGGTCGTTGACGACGGCCTCGGCCGCCCGGATGCAGAAACCGGGGTAGTCGTCGAGGGCGTCATAGACCTCCGGTCCGTGGTCCACGACTTCGTGACCGGCCAGGGTGAGGTGCGTGACCAGCTGGTGGCTGAAGTCGAGGCCGGCGTGGTCAGTGGCGATATGGATGCGCATGCAACCGATTATATTTACTCGACTTGCTCGGCCGATACCGTCGCAGCCGTGGCGAAGATCGGCTCCCGGGTGCGGGAGCGCTTCAGCTCGAAGAAACCGTCGTACCCGGCAACGGCCACCACACCGTCCCACAGCTTGAGCGCCGCATCGCCGCTCGGCGCGGGCGAGATGACCGGGCCGAAGAAGGCCACGTCGTTCACGGCGATGACGGGGGTGCCGACATCCTGGCCCACCCGCTCCATGCCGTCGAAGTGGCTGGCGCGCATCTGCACGTCGTGGTGGTCGCTGTCGGCCCACTCCGCGAACGATGCCGGCAGGCCCACCTCGGCGAGCGCGGCGGGAATGACCTCGTCGGGGTTTGTGCTGCCACCGAGGTGGATGCGGACGCCCAGGGCATCGTAGAGCGCCTTGACCGTTTTCTGGCCGTGCAGCTCCTGCGCGGCAGCAACCAGGCGGGTGTACTTGAGAGCCCGGGGGAAGAACGCGCGGTATTCCTCGGACACGTCCTGGTCCTCGTTCAGAACGGCGAGGCTCATCACCTTCCACTCGACGTCGAAACCGCGCAGGGCGGAGACCTCGTCCACCCAGCGGGAGGTCATCCAGGCCCAGGGGCAGGAGGGGTCGAACCAGAACTTCACAGAGTCAGCCATGAGGCTCAGCCTAAGTGTCTCCCGGCTGGGAAAGCGCCGACGGAGACCGAACGTAAACCCCTGTCCAGAGAGGGTATCCTCGGCAAAATGTCTGGTTGTTGCCCATTTCCGACTAAAATTGTTCGTTATGCCCGAAAGCGGGCCCCTTTTTTTCGCAGCAACATGATCTCTACGAGAGAAGTTCCAATGCCCAGAACCAGCTCACTTTCCGGTGCCGACGGCACGGCGGTGAAGACCAAGAATCCGCTCCTGCAGCGTCGTTTAAAGGTGTCACACGTGAACGTGGTCGACCAGTCAAGGCTGAAGAAAGCCCTCGGCGGCACCATCGTGGGAAACACGATGGAATGGTACGACGTCGGCGTGTTCGGCTACCTCATCACGACCATGGGTCCGGTGTTCCTGCCCGAGTCCGACCCGACCGTGCAGACCCTGTTCCTGCTCGGCACCTTCGCCGCGACGTTCATCGCCCGCCCGCTGGGTGGTGTGTTCTTCGGCTGGCTCGGTGACAAGATCGGCCGCCAGAAGGTGCTGTCGATGACCCTGATCCTGATGGCGGCATCCACTTTCGCCGTGGGCTTGCTGCCCGGCTACGCTCAGGTGGGCATGTTCGCCGCCGCGCTGCTGGTCTTCACCAAGCTCGTGCAGGGCTTCTCCACCGGCGGTGAGTACGCCGGTGCGACCACCTTCGTGAGCGAGCACTCGCCCGACAAGCACCGCGGCTTCTTCGCCAGCCTGCTCGATATGGGCAGCTACCTCGGCTTCGCCATCGGCGCCGCGCTTGTGTCCATCCTGCAGATCACCCTCGGGCAGCCCGTCATGGAGGACTGGGGCTGGCGGATTCCGTTCCTGATCGCCGGACCGCTCGGCCTGATCGCCATCTGGTTCCGTCTGAAGATCGAGGAATCCCCCACCTTCCAGGCCACTCTGGACGCGAAGGAACTGGCCGCGACCGACCCGTCGTTCTCCGACGAGTCCGCCCCGTCCAACAGCCCGGTCAGCATTTTCAAGAACCACTGGCGCGGCATCATCGTCGCGATGATCCTCGTCGCCGCGGCCAACACGCTCGGCTACGCACTCACCTCATACATGCCGACGTACCTCACCGCCACCAAGGGCTACGACGAGCTGCACGGGACACTGCTCACCATCCCGATCCTCGTTATCATGGCGCTCTGCATCCCCCTGGCCGGCCGCCTGTCCGACAAGATCGGTCGTCGTCCCGTGCTCTGGATGGGTTCGCTCAGCGCCGTAGTGCTCTCCATCCCCGCCTTCATGCTGATCGGCGTCGGCGAGATCTGGACGACGCTGCTCGGCCTGGCTCTGATCGCCCTGCCCGTCACGTTCTACGTCTCCAACCTCGCCTCGGCCCTGCCGGCGCTGTTCCCGACCGAAAGCCGTTACGGTGCCATGGGCATCGCGTACAACTTCTCGGTGGCCATCTTCGGCGGCACGACGCCGTTCATCATCGCGGCGCTGATCGCCACGACCGAGAACGACATGATGCCGGCGTACTACCTGATGGGGACATCCGTCATCGGTGGAATCGCGATCTTCTTCCTGCGCGAGTCTGCCGGGCGTCCGTTGATCGGCTCGATGCCCAGCGTGGACTCGGTCTTCGAGGCCCGCGAACTGGTCGCCACGCAGGATGACAACCCTGCCCTGGACACCGACGAGATGCCGTTCGACGAGACCTATGAGCCGCCGACCTCGTCGATGGATCTCTCATCGCTCGCGACGGAGCCGAAAACCGAGCCGGAGCCGCTGAAGGTCTAGCGACACCCTGCTGCATCGACCGGTGGTCCGGCGTGCGGAGGCCCTGGTCTCGGCGCGCCGGGCCACCGGTCTGTGTGCTGTGTGCACCGGGCCGGGCCATCGCGGGGGCCATCGTAGAATTGTCCGATGATCACGACGCCTCCGACCGAGCCCGCTCCCGGGGCCGTGTCCACCCCGGGGATCGACCCTGCCGAGATGGCGACCGCCCTGCGCGTGCTCGCCTCGCTCAGCGAGATCGACCCCGAAGACCCCGATTTCGTCACCGTGCGGCAGGCCACCGCCAAGATGTTCAAGTCCGTCAAGATGGTGCGACGCGGCGAGAAGCGGCAGGCGATCGCGGATGCCGACCGGGAGGTCATCGCCGCGACCGCGACCGGCGCCGCCACCCGCATCGACGACGAGACCATCGGCGCCCAGCCGCGCCTGGGCACCGACCGGGCGTCGGCCGGCGAGCTGCTCGTGCCACGGGCCTGCTACATCTGCAAGCAGAAGTACACCCTCGTCGACGCTTTCTACCACCAGCTCTGCCCTGCCTGCGCGGCGATGAGCCACGAGAAGCGGGATGCCCGCACCGACCTGACCGGCAAGCGCGCCCTGCTCACGGGCGGCCGCGCCAAGATCGGCATGTACATCGCCCTGCGCCTGCTGCGCGACGGCGCCCACACCACCATCACCACCCGGTTCCCGCGCGACGCGGTGCGCCGCTTCAGCGCCATGCCGGACTCGGCCGACTGGCTGCACCGTCTCCGCATCGTCGGGATCGACCTGCGCGACCCGGCCCAGGTGATCGGCCTGGCCGACTCCGTCGCCGCGGCCGGGCCGCTGGACATCCTGATCAACAACGCCGCCCAGACCGTGCGCCGCTCCCCCGGCTCGTACTCGATGCTGGTCGAGGCCGAGCAGTCGCCGCTGCCGGAGGGCGTCATCCCGGAGATCGTCACGTTCGGGCACACCAGTGACGCGCACCCGACCGCGCTCGCGGCATCCGTCACCAGCCATCCGATCCTGGCCGCAGCAGCCGGCGCGAGTGGCGCACTCACGGCAGACGACCTGACCGCCCTGGCGCTCGCGCCGGGCTCCTCGTCACTCGCGCGTCTCGCCGCCGGCACCGCGATCGACGCCGGCGGGCTCGTGCCCGACCTGCACTCCCGAAACAGCTGGACCGCGAACGTGGAAGACGTCGACCCGCTGGAGATGCTGGAGGTGCAGCTGTGCAACACCACGGCCCCGTTCCTGCTGGTCAGCCGTCTGCGTGGCTCGCTCGCGGCATCCGACGCCCGCCGCACCTACATCGTGAACGTGTCGGCGATGGAGGGCGTGTTCGGCCGCGGGTACAAGGGGCCCGGCCACCCGCACACGAACATGGCCAAAGCCGCACTGAACATGCTCACCCGCACGAGCGCGAAGGAGATGCTGTCCGACGGCATCCTGATGACCAGCGTCGACACCGGCTGGATCACCGACGAGCGGCCGCACCCCACCAAGGTCCGCCTCGCCGAGGAGGGCTTCCACGCCCCACTCGACCTGGTCGACGGCGCGGCGAGGGTCTACGACCCGATTGTGCGTGGCGAGGGCGGCGAGGACCTCTGCGGCGTCTTCCTCAAGGACTACAAGCCCGGCCTCTGGTAGCCGGGGCAGGTCGTCGGAGGGGTCCAAACCCAGGGGGTCGTCGTCGTGATGGCCTGAAAGCCCAGCCGCAGCAGGATCGGTTTGCTGTCGTCGGAGGCATCCACGTGCACGAAGCGCACATCGCGTTGGTGCGCGAGCCGCGCGCGGTATGCCACCAGCGCCCGGTAGATGCCGCGGCCCCGCCAGGCGGCCAGGGTCGACCCACCCCAGAGTCCCGCGAAATCGGTGCCGGGGGTGAACTCGACCCGGCACGAGGAGACGAGCTCGCCGCCGCGCACGCCACCGGCCTCGGCGACGAACACGAGCACGTCGCCCGGGGCATCACGCACACCGGCCTCCAGCTGGTCGGCCAGCCAGGCGTAGTCCTCGTCCCAGACCTGCGACTGCAGCGCGGCGATGCGCTCGAAGTCGACCCGGGTGTCGACCTGCCTGATCGTGACGCCGACCGGCAGCACCGGCACGGTGTTCAGGCGTTCGGTCTCGGCGACGACGACCGTCTCCAGCTCCTCGGCCACGAAGCCGGCCGCGAGCAGGCGGTCCGGCAGGTCGGCTGGCAGGTCGTGGCCGCGGGTCTTCCATTCAAAGGCCTCGCCGCGGGCAGCGAAGAAGTCGCGGTGCTCCGCGATCAGGGCGTCGAGCGCCGCGCCGGTCGCACCCACGTCGCGAGCAGTCTCGACGAACCCCTGGTGCCGTCCCAAGATCCGCAGAACCGGGCCCGACAGTTCGTAACGGATGCCCGTGGGCCGGTCGGTCGGAACCCGGAGCCGGAGCTGTGCGTCGTAGGCGTCACGGAGCGCGTCATGGGTTGTCATTGTGACCAACCCTAGAGCCGCCCCGAACGAATTCGACCGAGATTTTGCCCGAAACAGCTCCACGGAGGCCTGAAACGGCCCCTTTCCGCAGAATCTCCGTCGAATGGATTCCACACCGGACACCGGACGCGGGACGCCAGACGCCGGACGACGGGCGAGCGCACGCGCACGGCCGGGCGACGCCTCCGCTCACCTGCCGGGGCGACGGTCCCTACGCGCCGCCAGTGCAGCGCCCGCCTGTGCAGCCTGGTGGCTGCGCGGGGGCTCGGCATCGGGCGAGAGCACGAAGCCGTTTCGGTGCCGCGTGCCGGTCGATCGGAGCGGAGGTCGCCGGGTCGTCCGACACTTTCGACGCCCACGCGTCATGGCGGGCGCTCATGCCGCGCGCCCCCACGTCAGCGAACTCACGGTACCGGTCGCCCGTCGCGGCCCGCGGGTCGGTGCTTGCCCTTGTGCAGACACCATATTCCTTGGCTAGGCTGATTATTCGCGCGCTGCGCCACAAGCGTCGGCGCGCGTGCAGACCGCGAAACCGAGATGGAGAAACCGTTGCCCGGAGAGAACCTCACCAGGATCGAAGCCCAGGAGCGCGCCGCGCTCATCACCGTTCAGAGCTATGAGGTCACCCTTGACCTCACGACCGGACCGGAAACGTTCGGCAGCGAGACCACGGTGCACTTCACCGCGACGCCCGGTGCGTCCACCTTCATCGACGCGATCACCCGCACCGTGCACTCGGTGACGCTGAACGGCGCCGCGCTCGACCCCTCACTCGTCAGTGACGGCATCCGGATTCAGCTCGACGGACTCGCCGCCGAGAACACGCTCACCGTCGTCGCCGACGCCGAGTACACGAACACCGGCGAGGGCCTGCACCGCTTCGTCGACCCGGTCGACAACGAGGTCTACCTGTACAGCCAGTTCGAGGTGCCCGACTCCCGCCGCGTCTTCGCCGTGTTCGAGCAGCCCGACCTCAAGGCCACGTTCGCCTTCACCGTCACCGCCCCCGGCGCCTGGGAAGTCATCTCCAACTCCGTCACGCCCGAGCCGACGGATGCCGGCAGCGGCCACAAGACCTGGGCGTTCGCCCCCACCCACACCATCTCCAGCTACATCACTGCCCTCGTCGCCGGCCCCTACGCAGTCGTGCGCAGCGAGCTGACGTCCAGCGACGCCCGCATCATCCCGCTCGGGCTCTTCTGCCGTAAAAGCCTGTTCGAGTTCCTCGACGCGGATTACCTGTTCGAGAAGACCCGCCAGGGCTTCGCATACTTCGAGGGCAAGTTCAACTACCCGTACCCGTTCGACAAGTACGACCAGATGTTCGTGCCGGAATTCAACGCGGGCGCCATGGAGAACGCCGGCGCGGTCACCTTCACGGAGACGTACGTGTTCCGGTCCAAGGTCACCGACGCCATCAAGGAACGCCGCGTCGTCACCGTGCTGCACGAACTGGCGCACATGTGGTTCGGAGACCTCGTCACCATGAAGTGGTGGAACGACCTGTGGCTGAACGAGTCGTTCGCCGAGTGGGCGTCGACCATGGCGACCGCCGAGGCCACCGAGTGGACCGAAGCGTGGACCACCTTCGCCGTGATGGAGAAGAGTTGGGCCTACAAGCAGGACCAGCTGCCCTCCACCCACCCGATCACCGCCACGATCAACGACCTCGAAGACGTGCAGGTCAACTTCGATGGCATCACCTACGCCAAGGGCGGCTCCGTGCTCAAGCAGCTTGTGGCCTGGGTCGGCCGCGACGAATTCTTCACCGGCGTCGCCGCGTACTTCCAGAAGCACCAGTGGGGCAACACCGAGCTGACCGACCTGATGGCCCTGCTCGAAGCCTCCAGCGGCCGCGATCTCACCGAGTGGACGAAGCTGTGGCTCGAGACCGCGGGCGTGAACACGCTGCGTCCCGAGATCACCGTGGACACGTCCGGCACCATCACCGGCTTCACGGTGCTGCAGACCGCCGCGGCCGACTACCCCACCATCCGCCCGCACCGCCTCGCCATCGGCTTCTACGACCGGACGGACGGCGCCCTGGTGCGCACGCACCGGATCGAGATCGACGTCGACGGCGAGCAGACGGATGTCCCGTCACTGCTCGGCCGCCAACAACCCGACCTCGTTCTGCTCAATGACGATGACCTGGCCTACGCCAAGATCCGCCTCGACCCGGCATCGCAGGAGGTGGCCCTCGAGAACCTCTCCGCGATCGAGAGCCCCCTCGCCCGCGCCATCATCTGGGGCGCGGTCTGGGACGCCACCCGCGACGCCGAGACCTCGGCGCGCGACTTCATCACGCTTGTGCTCGGCAACGTCGCGACGGAATCCGAGTCCACCACGCTACGCACCGTGCTCGGCCAGGTTGTGCTCGCCGCCTCGTACTACGTCGGCGAGGAATTCCGCACGAGTACAGTCAAGGAGGTCGGGGACGCGCTCTGGTCCCTCGCCCGCCACGCCGACGCCGGCAGCGACGAGCAGTTCCAGTTCGTGAAGTTCTTCGCCGCCATCGCGACGACCGACAGCCAGCTGGCATCCGTTGCCGCGCTGCGGGGTGGCACGGCACCGCTCGACGGCCTCGAGATCGACACCGACCTCTCCTGGGAGCTGCTCATCGCCCTCGTGGCCGGCGGCAAGGCCGGCGCGGTTGAGATCGACGCAGCGCTGGCCGCGGACAACACCGCGACCGGCGCCCAGTCGGCCGCGCAGGCCCGCGCCGCCATCCCCACCCTGGAGGGCAAGCAAGCCGCCTGGTCATCTCTGATCGACGTGGACACCGCGCCGAACACCATCGTGCGGGTCACGGCAGCCGGTTTCCTGCGGGCCAACGACATCACGTTGCTGGAGCCGTTCGTCGAGCAGTACTTCACCATGTTGCAGCCGATTTGGGCCGCCCGCAGCTTCTCCATCGCGGAAAAGCTGGTGCTCGGCCTCTACCCGGCGCCACTGGCTGACCAGGCGCTCGTCACCGCGACGCGAACGTGGCTCGACGCCAACCCGGAGCCGCTCGCGCTGCGTCGCCTGGTGATCGAGAACCTGGCCGGGGTCGAACGCGCTCTCGCCGCCCAGGCGCGCGACGCGGAGTAGCCGCGCCGAGGCATCCGCCCGCCCGCGCCGTGCGTGCCCCACGCCGCATCCGCCCTCGCCCTCGGCCCTGACAAATTCGACGGAGCTTCTGCTCCCCGAGCCGCACAAAACCGGTTCAGCTCGTCATCTGGTCAGAAATCTCCGTCGAATTCGTTCGAGCGGGTGGCAGAGGTCGGCAGGGTGCGGCTGGGTGCGGAGCCGCGGACTCAGGACTTGGACAGGACGCGGCTCTGTAGACTCGGATCGTTATGGACTTTGACGCAATCTGGCTTGAACTGATTCAATTCTTCACAATCGACCTGTGGCTCAGGGTCATCAATATCGTCGTCATCATTGTGGCCGCGCTGGTCACCCGGTGGGTGTTGCGCTTCGTGATCGACCGCGTCGTGCAACAGATCGTCACGGGGGTCAAGAAGACCCAGAACGTGGAGGACACGCAGGCGCTGAGCGTTTCGCCGCTAGCCGCCGTGCGCGTCGTGCAGCGCACCCGCACCCTCGGTTCGGTGCTCTCGAATATCATCAACGTGACCCTGTTGATCGTGACGATCCTGCTGATCGTCAACATCATCAACAATGAAATCCTGGGCTCCTTCGCCCTGCTGACGGCCGCGCTCGGCGCCGGTCTCGGTTTCGGCGCGCAGAACATCGTCAAGGACATCCTGAACGGGCTGTTCATGGTCGTGGAGGACCAGATCGGCGTGGGCGACATCGTCGACGTGGGCTTCGCTTCCGGGGTCGTGGAGACCGTCGGCATCCGTGTCACCCAGGTGCGCGACATCGACGGCACTCTGTGGTTCGTGCGCAACGGTGAGATCCTGCGCGTCGGCAACATGTCCCAGGGCTGGGCGCGCGTGATCATCGACCTCGCCATCCCCTACTCGTCCGATGTCGAGGCGGTGCAGAACGAGTTGCTGCGCGTCGCGAAGGCGCTCGCCTCCAGCCGCAAGTGGCGGTCGGTGATATTGGAGAAGCCGGAGATCTGGGGACTCGAGTCGATCTCCGCCGAGGCCCTCGTCGTGCGCCTCGTCGTCAAGACCCGGGTGGCGGCGAAGTGGGACTTCGCCCGCGACCTGCGCCTGCACCTGAAGAAGGCGCTGGACGGGCTCGGCATCGGTCTGACTCCGCTCAACAGCGTGGTCATGGCCGGCACGGATGGCGCGGTCGCCGCCGGCTCCGACCCCGGCTCCGATGGAACGGCCGACGCGGCCGCGGAAGCAGCCGCGGCCATGCCGGACCTCACCACCGGCCCGTTCACCGCCCCGATCCCGGTGCGGAAGAAAAAGGCTCCCCGCGCACCCCGCCGACCCAGGAACGCCGCGACCGCGCTGCCCCAGGAGGCACACCCGCGCACAGCGTCAGCGGATGCTTCCGGAGCAGACCCGGCTGTACCCACAACCGCGACACCCAAGACCGCGACACCCAAGGCCCCGACACCCAAGACCGAGGCACCCACGCACACGGCACCAGATCCGGAGACTCACGATGACGAATGACCCCGGCGCCCCCACTCCTGCCACGCCCGGTGCGGTCCACCTGCGCGAGGGCGAGAACGGCACCGCGATCGGCCCCACGTTCTACGCGCAGGTCGGCGGTAGGCCGTTCTTCGAGAATCTGGTGAACGAGTTCTATCGCGGCGTCGCCACCGACCCGGTACTGAAGCCGATGTACCCCGAGGATGACCTGGGCCCGGCCGCCGAGCGTCTGACCATGTTCCTCGAGCAGTTCTGGGGTGGCCCGACCACCTACAGCGAGCAGCGCGGCCACCCGCGGCTGCGCCAACGGCACCAGCCCTTCAAGGTGAACCCGGATTCCCGCGACCGCTGGCTGAACCACATGCGCGCCGCCGTCGACAAGGCCGCCTTACCACCGCTGCAGCGCGACCAGCTCTGGGACTACCTCGAGCGCGCGGCCTTCGCGATGCTCAACACCTTCGACGAGTAGCAGCGCACCCGCTCTCGGCGCCTGCTTTACGAGTCGAGCTCGGCGACGATCTCTGCGGCCGCTGCGCGTCCCATCCGAATTGCGCCGTCGACGTGCTGGTAGCCCTTTCCGGCGAGGTCGCTGCAGGAGAACAGGATCGGGCCGACCGGTGTGCGCAGGTCCGCGCCGAAGCGAGCCAGCCCGCCCAGGTCGAAGCTCGCCGCGTAGGCGCCGCGGGTCCACTCTTCCGTGCCCCAGTCGCTCTCGTAGTAGACGACGGGGGACAGTGCCTTCTCGCCGAAGTAGTGCGAGAGCGAGGTGAGGATGCGCTGCTTGCGCTCCTCCGCCGAGACGGTGAACACGCCGTCGGCGGCCTCGTCGGAGACGAAGCCGACCAGGGTGCCGCGCGGGTCGTTGAAATTGGTATTGTCGTAGGCCTCGTGGGAGAGCTCGTAGGGGCTGAAGGCCGTGCCGGAGAGGCCGTCCTCCCGCCAGAACGGGGTCTCGTAGACCGCGTGCACCTTGATCACGAAGCCCATCGAGAGGTGCTGGTGCATCATCTGCTGGCGGCGCGGCAGCGGCGGATCGAAGGAGATCCGGGTGTAGAGCACGGGAGGAACGGCAACGATCACGCGACGCGCACGCACCTCGAGGTCGTCGGTGAGCACACTCACGCCGGCGTCGCCCCAGCGCACTGTGCGGGCGGCCTGCCCGAGGAAGACGTCGTCACTGAGGTTCTCGGCCAGCAGGATCGGCACCCGCTGCAGCCCGCCCACGACCCGTTCGTCGAGGATGAAGTCGGCGTCGACGAGGTTGCTGAAACTGCCGGCGCTGGCCGCCATCAGGAGGGCCTGCAGCGTGGAAAAAGCGTGCGCCGGCTTGGTCAGCATGGCCCCGGCGATGAAAAGGCTGATGTTGTCGCGGGCCTCCTGGTCGTCGGTCTCCTGCTCCAGCCAGCGCCGGAAGGAGATCTGGTCGAGCTCCACCGCACGCGGGTGTGCCCAGGGACGGTCGGGGTCCATCTGGTCCACGAGCTCGTCGAGAGTGGCGATCAGGGCCACCATCTCGCGCTCGGTGTCGGCCGAGACCGGGAAGATCTCGCCCTCGAACCGGGTTCGCTCCCCCGCGGCGTTGATGTAGACGCTTTCGCCCTCGCGGTACCGCGCGAAGGTCTCGAGGCCCAGCTCGGCGATGGTCTCCTTGAGTGCGTCCTGATCGGGCGAAACCCACTGGCCGCCGATCTCGAGCATGGCACCGTCGATGTCGTCGGTGTGGAGGCGGCCGCCGACGCGGTCGCGCGCTTCGAGCACGGCCACGGTCAGGCCGGCCTTCCGCAGCTCGGTCGCCGCGGTCAGGCCGGATGCCCCGGCGCCGATGATGACGATGTCACGTTCGATGATGCTCACGGAGTGCTCCATTGCGTTCTGGTGGTGGGGAAGCAGGTGAAAAATAGGTACGTCGCCGGTCAGGAGACCGGGATGAGGGTGTACTTGGTGGACAGGTACTCCTGGATGCCCTCGAGCCCGCCTTCACGGCCCAGACCGGATTGCTTGACACCGCCGAACGGTGCCGCCGCGTTGGAGACCAGGCCCGTGTTCAGACCCATCATTCCGGTTTCAAGCTTGGCGATCATCCGCTGCCCGCGGGCGAGGTCCTGGGTGTAGACGTAGCTGATCAAGCCGTACTCGGTGGAGTTGGCCAGGCGCACGCCCTCCGCCTCGTCGGCGAAGGTGACGATGCCGACGACCGGGCCGAAGATCTCCTCGGTCAGGAGCGCGCTGGCCGGGGCCACGTCCGTCAGCACGGTGGGCTCGTAGAAGGAGCCGGCGCCTTCGGGGCGCTTGCCGCCGGCGAGCAGGGTGGCTCCGTGGGCCAGCGCGTCCTGCACGAGGGCGTCGGTGCCGGCGACGGCAGCCTCGCTGACGAGCGGGCCGATGGTGACGCCGGCTTCGGTGCCGCGGCCGATCTTCAGCGCGCCGACTCGCTCGGTCAGGCGGCGGGCGAACTCGGCGGCGACGGACTCGTGCACGATGAAACGGTTGGCCGCGGTGCAGGCCTGCCCGATGTTGCGGAACTTGGCGAGCATCGCGCCCTCGACGGCCTTGTCCAGGTCGGCGTCTTCGAAGACGACGAATGGGGCGTTGCCGCCGAGCTCCATCGAGGTGCGCAGCACACCCTGGGCCGCCTGCTGAATGAGCTTGCGGCCCACGGGGGTCGACCCGGTGAAGCTGAGTTTCCTCAGCCGGGGGTCGGCGATGATCGGCCCGGCAACGGCGGACGAGGTCGACGTGGTGATCACATTGACGACGCCGGCCGGTACTCCGGCGTCTTCGAGCAGCTGTACGAAGAAGAGGGTAGTCAGTGGGGTCAGCTCGGCGGGCTTCACGACGACCGTGCAGCCGGCGGCGAGCGCGGGGGCGATCTTGCGGGTGGCCATGGCCAGCGGGAAGTTCCACGGAGTGATCAGCAGGCACGGTCCGACCGGATATTGCGAGACAACCATCGTGCCGGTTCCCTCCGGGTTCAGCCCGAAGCGACCGCTGATGCGCACGGCCTCCTCGCTGAACCAGCGCAGGAACTCACCGCCGTAGGTGACCTCTCCGTTGGCCTCGGCGAGAGGTTTGCCCATCTCCAAGGTCATCAGCAGCGCAAAGTCATCGCGGCGCTCCTGCAGCAGGTCGAAGGCACGGCGCAGGATCTCGGCCCGCGCACGCGGCGCGGTGGCCGCCCACGACTCGGCCGCCTCGACGGCCGCATCGAGGGCACGGATGCCGTCGGCGGCATCCGCGTTCGCGATCCGTTTGAGCACAGCACCGGTCGCCGGGTCGGTGACCTCGATGGCCTTACCGCCACCC
Source organism: Cryobacterium sp. TMT2-42-4 (assembly GCF_004402645.1). Classification (NCBI taxonomy): domain Bacteria; kingdom Bacillati; phylum Actinomycetota; class Actinomycetes; order Micrococcales; family Microbacteriaceae; genus Cryobacterium; species Cryobacterium sp. TMT2-42-4. The sequence goes on along the minus strand of NZ_SOFT01000033.1, from coordinate 54,226 downwards.
TGCTGCCAGGTGCCGTTGATGTAGAGGCCGTCCGGGACGCGGGCGAGCAGTTCGGTTTCACGAGTGGACACGATGAGTCTCTTTCCGATGCGATACGGGAGATGCGAATGAGATTTTTATCAGGGGTGAAGGCCGTGCAGAAAGGGCGTTTCCGCCACCCTCCCCGCGGCGTTCCCCCAGTATGACTGATCGCCCTGTGCCCCCGTCGGGTTCGGGCAGGAGACCGCGGAGCCAGGGCTCAGGCGGCGGCGAGCACACTCGCCAGCACCTGCAGGCCCTCGACGAGGAGGTCGTCGGAGATGCTCAGAGGCGGCAGGAAGCGGATCACGTTGCCGTAGGTGCCGCAGGTGAGCAGCACGACGCCCCTGACGTGGGCGGCGGCCACGACGCGGCCGGTGAGGGCGGCATCCGGGACTCCGGTCACCGGGTCGACCAGTTCGATGGCGATCATGGCGCCTCGCCCGCGCACATCGCCCACACGCTTGTCGACGGCACGGATGGCGTTCAGCCGTCCGGTCAGGATGGCGCCGATTTCACGGGCGCGCTGGGCCAGGTTCTCGGTCTCATAGCTGCGCATGGTGGCCAGGGCCGCGGCGCAGGCGAGCGGGTTGCCGCCGTAGGTGCCGCCGATGCCGCCGACCTGCGGCGCGTCCATGATCTCGGCGCGGCCGGTGACGGCGGAGAGCGGCAGGCCGCCGGCGATGCCCTTGGCCATCACCATCAGGTCGGGCACGATGCCCTCGTGGTCGCTGGCGAAGAGGTCGCCGGTGCGGGCGAAGCCGGTCTGCACCTCGTCGGCAATGAAGACGACCTCGTTGGTGCGGCACCAGTCCACCAGGGTGGGAAGGAAGCCCGGTGCGGGCACGATGAAGCCGCCCTCACCCTGGATCGGCTCGATGATCAGGGCGGCCAGGTTGTCGGCGCCGACCTGCTTTTCTATCTGGGAAATGGCGCGCCGGGCGGCCCCGACCCCGTCGAGTCCGGCGTCACGGTAGGGGTACGACGTGGGTGCCCGGTAGATCTCCGCGGCGAAGGGGCCGAAGCCGTTCTTGTACGGCTGGTTCTTCGCGGTGAGGCCCATGGTCAGGGTGGTGCGGCCGTGGTACGCGTGGTCGAAGGCGACGACGGCCTGCTTGCCGGTGTAGTGCCGGGCGATCTTGACGGCGTTCTCCACGGCTTCGGCGCCGGAGTTGAACAGGGCACTGCGCTTGGCGTGGTCGCCCGGGGTGAGCCGGTTGAGCGTCTCAGCCACCTCGATGTACGAGTCGTAGGGCGTCACGGTGAAGCACGTGTGCGTGAACTGGGCCAGTTGGGCTGCCACGGCGGCCACGACCTCGGGGGCGCTGTTGCCGATGCCGGTCACGGCGATGCCGCTGCCGAGGTCGATCAGGAAGTTGCCGTCGACGTCGACAAGCACACCGCCGCCGGCCGCGACGATATAGGCAGGCAGGGTCACGCCCACCCCGGCGGAGACGGCCTCGACCTTGCGACGTCCGAGCTCTTGAGACTTCGGCCCGGGGATGGCGGTGACCAGGCGGCGTTCCTGGGGAAGGGACGGTCCACCGACCGGGATCACAGAAAGGGCGTCTACGAGGGTCATTGCTGCTCCAGTTCGCTGGCTGTTGCATCGGCGCGGGGCCGGCGACGATACCGATTCCAGAAGGCTACTCAGGGCGGCCACCCGCGACATCCGGCACCGTGTACAACGCCCGGGTGAACTTTCGCCACGTTGTACACTCGTCGCATGGCTCCGAACCTGGCCCCGCCGCTCCTGCCCACCGTGCGCCGCCTGCTGGCCCAGCCCGGCCTCCAGCTGCGCCTGCTCACGGCCGAGCCGCAGCTGCCGGCACACGCGCTCGACCAGCCCGTGGAGTGGGTGCACGGCTCCGACCTGGCCGACCCGACGCCGTTTCTCTCCGCCAGCCAGGTGCTCCTCACCACCGGCACCCAGTTCGCCGACCCGATGACGGATGCCGACTACCGCGACTACGTGCGCCGGCTCACGGCCCGCTGCATCGCCTGTCTCGGCTTCGGCACGGAGGTCGTGCGCGCCGGCACGCCGGAGGCCCTCGTTGCGGCCTGCCTTGCCGAGGGGCTGCCCCTGATCGAGGTGCCCTATGACACTCCGTTCATCGCGGTGGCGCGTGCGGCCGGCGACCTGGTCGCCGAGTTGCGCTACGCCCGCAACACCTGGGCGCTGGACGCCCAGCGGGCCATCTCGCACGCGGCCCTCCGACCCGACGGCCTGAGCAACATTCTCAGCGAGCTGTCCCGGCAGCTGGGCCACTGGGTCGCGCTCTTCGACGCGAGCGGCGCGCTCGACCGGGTCTTCCCCCGCGACGCGTTCTCCGGTTCCGCCTCCTCCCCCGCGCTGCCGCAGGTGCAGGCGGAGGCCGGCCGGCTGCTCCGCCGAGGGCAGCGGGCCGGCACCACCCTCGACGAGGGCGGCGAGACCCTGACCCTGCAGACCCTAGGGCGGCAGGGCCAGCTGCGCGGGGTGCTGGCCCTCGGCGGCGTCACCCTGCTCGACCAGGCCAGCCAGCAGGTGGTGACCAGCGTCATCGCCCTCGCCGGGCTCGCACTCGAACAGAACAGCGCTCAGGGTCGCGCCCGCGGCCACCTGCGGTCCGGGCTGCTGCAGGCGCTGCTCGGCGGCGACCTGCCGCTGGTGCAGAGCATCTCCCGGGAGCTTTGGGGTGCCCTCCCGGCCGAGCCGGTACGGGTCGCCGTCGTCTCCCCGCCGCCCGAACGCTGGGACGCTCTGGCCGAGCTGCTCGAACTGCGGGTCGAGGAGCGCCCCGGGCACCTGTTCTTCGCCCGCGACGGCGGCCAGGTGCTGCTCGTCGTCGATCTCGCCGCCGATCCGGTGCTCGCCGAGCTGGTGGGCCTCGGCCTGCACGTGGGCGTCTCCGACCGGAGCGCCTACCGTGCCCTGCCGCACGCGGCGGCCCAGGCCCGACAGGCGCTCGAGCGCGCCCACGAAGGCGCAGCGGGCATCGTCGAATTCGAGATGATCTCACGGCAGGGCGTGCTCGCGTTCCTGGCCCGAACGGATGCCTCGGAGGTCGGCCGCGCCACCCTCCGGCCGGTCTCCGACCACGATGCTGCCCACGGCACGGCGCTGCTCCCCACCCTGCGGGTGTGGCTCGAGCACAACGGCCAGTTCGGCCCGGCCGCGTCGGAGCTCGGCGTGCACCGACACACCGTGCGCGGCCGGATCAGCCACGCCGAGCAGTTGCTCGGGCGGGACCTCGGCGCGTTCCACGCCCGCGCCGACCTCTGGGCGGCGCTGCTGGCGTCGGCGGGATAGGCCCGAAACACCGAACGCACGAGGCGCCTCGCACACTGTGACGTACGCACCCACACACCGGAAAGAGACAATGTTCAGCCTGAAGGACCTTCGCATTCCGATCATCGCGGCACCCATGGCCGGTGGCGCGTCCACCCCGGCCCTGGTGCGCAGCCTCAGCGCGGGCGGCGGCCTCGGGTTCCTGGCCGCTGGGTACAAGACCCCGGATGCGCTGGCCCGGCAGATCGCCGACGTGCATCAGGGCTCGCGAACGCCGTACGGCGTGAACGTGTTCGTTCCCGGGCCGCCACTGACCGACCGGGCCGGAGTCGATGCCTACCGCCGGAGCCTGACAGCGACCGCGCTGGAACACGGCGTGGAATTGCCCCCGACACTAACCGCGGACGATGACTGGTTCTCCGCCAAGGTGGCCCTTCTCATCAGGCACCGAGTCCCCGTGGTGTCGTTCACCTTCGGGTTGCCGCCGGCCGAGGCCGTGGACGGTTTGCACGCCGTCGACGCGTGCGTGATCGCCACGGTCACCTCGGTTCGGGAGGCGGTACTCGCGGAGGAACGCGGAGTCGATCTGCTCTGCGTTCAGGGCCCGGAAGCAGGCGGACACCGGGCGACCTTCACGACGGCCGAAGAACCGGAGACCACCCCCCTGATCGAACTGGTCCGCGCCATTTCGGACCTGGCGGTTCTGCCGCTCATCGCGGCCGGGGGCATCCACTCCGGTGCTGGGATCGCGACGCTCCTGGCGGCCGGCGCGGACGCCGTGCAACTGGGTACGGCGTTCCTCCGCACCGCGGAGTCCGGCGCCCATCAGGCGCACAAGGACGCGCTCGTCGACCCGAACTTTGATCGCACCGTGGTCACGCGCGCGTTCTCCGGGCGTCCGGCACGGGGTCTGCGCAACGCGTTCATCATCGAGCACGACGCCACCGCGCCCCGGGCTTATCCGCAGGTGAACCATCTCACCAGTGGCCTCAGGGCGGATGCGGGTCGACGCGGCGACGCCGACGGGCTCGCCCTCTGGGCGGGCACCGGTTTCCGCTTTGCCCGCGAGGAACCGGCGGCCGACGTGCTCACCCGGCTGTGGCAGGACGCCCGCGTGTCGCCGAGTCAGCGCCCGGTGTCGAACCAATTCGACGGAGATTTTGATGTTTGAGCCGATTCTCGGCCAGTTTAAGGCCGATCCGGGCAAAATCTCCGTCGAATTCGTTCGGGGCAGGGTGCGAACACCCAGCGAATAGTCAGCGGCTCAGCGACCAGGGCTTGCGACGCACGAGGATGTGGCCGCGGCTCGTGCTCAGCCGGGTCCACAGGCCCGTCTCGAACAGGCGCACGGGCTCGTTTTTCGGCAGGAAACCGAGGCTGACGGCCGCGAAGGCGGCGCCGGCCGGCACGATTTCCAGGCCGGGGATCGGGCGGCTCCAGACTTCGGAGCGCACCCGCTGCACGATCTGCCCGCCGGTTCCCGCCGGGATGACGGCGGCGACTTCCTCGATGCCTGCCTGCGCCGCACCGTCGAGCAGGACGGCATCCGTTTCACCGAGCAGGGTCCAGCCGCCCTGGGGCGGCGAGATACCGGCCCAGGTCACCGTGGTCACTTCCAGCGGCACGGTTACGGTCACTGTCGCCTCGTCCTCCCGCACGGCCGCGGTGAGGCGGGCGAGGCGGTCCAGCAGGGAGCGCACGGGAACGACCGCGTCGAGCTCGACCGGGGCGGTGAGCGCGAAGGTGCGCAGGCCCAGCACGGTCGGGCTGGAGTCGAGGAGACCGCGCGGATAGAGGATCGCGGTGTAGACGGCGAGCACCCCCGCGGCCTGAATGAGGCGCACGGAACCGTCCTCCACCCGGCTGGCGCGGGACAGGTAGACCTGGAGGTCGCGAAGGGACAGGGACTCTGGGAGAGAAAATGACTTACTCATCTGCTCCTAAACTACCAAGGTACGGCGCGCGTCACACCGGCGCGCGCGTCTGCACCGCCACGCGCCTGAGGAGGCCACATGGACTTGCCGATGGAGGGCCTTCTAGCCGCCCTGGACCTCACCGACACGGGCGCCCGCACCAGCGAGGACATCTTCACCGGGCCGTCGCAGTGGATGCCGCTCGGCCGCGTTTTCGGCGGGCAGGTGCTCGCCCAGTCATTGGTCGCCGCGATGCGCACGGTTCCCGACGACCGCCATGTGCACTCGATGCATGGCTATTTCCTACGCCCCGGCGACGTGGGCCAACCGATCACCTTCTCCGTCGATCGCATCCACGACGGCCGCTCCTTCTCCACCCGCCGCACGCAGGCCTATCAGGACGGGCACCCGATCCTGTCGATGATCGCCTCGTTCCAAGACGATGATGAAGGCCTCGAGCACCAGATCGAGATGCCGACCGATATGCCCGACCCGGAGTCCTTGCCGACGGCGGCGGATGCCCTGGCCCAGGTCGACCACTCCATCGCCCGCTACTGGGCGAACGAGCGTCCGTTCGACATGCGGCACCTGCCGTCACCGATCTACCTCAAGGTGGACGGCGAGCACACCTCTCGCCAGGCCGTGTGGATGAAGACCATGGGCCCGTTGCCCGACGACCCTGACCTGCACCGCGCCGCGCTGGCATACGCCAGCGACTACTCGATCATGGAGCCTGTCATGCGCCGCCACGGCGTGGCCTGGGCCACCCCCGGGCTCAAGGTTGCGAGCCTGGACCACGCCATGTGGTTCCATCGCTTCGGCAGGGTCGACGAGTGGATGCTCTACGTACAGGATTCCCCGACCGCCCAGGGTGGACGCGGGCTCTCCACCGGCAGCATCTACAGCCGGGCGGGCCTGCTTCTCGCCACGGTCGCCCAAGAGGGCATGCTGCGCGTACCCACGAACGCGGAGTAGCCTCCTTCACATGGTCTGAGCGTCTACTGAGCAACTCCGAACGTGTTCGAACGTGTCTGAACGTGTATGAACATCCCTGAACGCCCGCCTGATCGAGGAGAACCATGACGAACGCCACCGACATCTCCCGCCGCACCGCGCTTCTGCTCGGCACCGCCGGCACCGCCGTCGCGCTGGTCGGCTGCAGCACCGACGGCGCCGAGGACTCCGGCACCGGCAACATTGGCCCGGTGGAGGTAGCCAAGCTCGCCGACATCCCCGTGGGCGGTTCGATCGAGGCCTCCCTCGATGGCAAGCCCATCCTGATCAGCCAGCCCACGGCCGGCGCCGTGGTGGCGTTCAGCGCGATCTGCACCCACCAGGGCTGCGTGGTCAAATCGGCGAAGGACGAGTTCGGTTGCCCATGCCACGGCTCGAAGTTCGACCGTGCCACCGGCGAGGCCCTTGCCGGACCGGCGACCGAACCGCTGGCGCCGGTGAAGGTCACCGTCACCGGCGACGCCGTCACCGCAGGCTGAGGCGGACTGCGTCCGGGCCGGCCTACTCCGCCGGCAGGGACGCGCGCCGGGTGAATCGGATGGGTTCGTCGACGTATGGAGCCCACGCGGCGCGCTCGACCTCGTTGATCTTGCGTGGCCGCTCGGTCGCGGCGTCCACCAGCACGATTGTGGTGCTCGCCTGCGCGAAGAGAACCGCCGGCTCCAGGCCGATCGGAGTCCAGACCTCGTAGCAGACCTCGAGGCTGGCGCCGCCGAGCTTGCCGAGCCAGAGACGGATGTCCAGAGGCTGCCTCAGATACGGAATCGGCGCCAGATACTCGGCCTCCATTCGCGCGATCAGGGTCAGCGTCGCCGCGCCCGGGCGCCCGTCCAGCACGGCGGTGCCGGCGAACGCCCCGGGGCCGTCGCCGTCTTCATCCGGCCAGAACGCCTGGATGCGCGCGTCCTCGAGCACACGCAATAACTCGGCGTTGTTGACGTGGCCGTAGGCGTCCAGGTCCGACCAGCGCAACTTCACCGGAACGCGCAGCTTCATCGCGGGCCCTAGTCGCGGGTCAGCTTGCGGTACGCGGACCGGTGCGGTTTCGCGGCATCCGGGCCAAGGCGTTCGATCTTGTTCTGCTCGTACGACTCGAAATTGCCCTCGAACCAGTACCAGTTCGCCGGGTCTTCGTCGGTGCCCTCATAGGAGAGGATGTGCGTGGCGATTCGGTCGAGGAACCACCGGTCGTGGGTGATGACCACGGCGCAGCCGGGGAATTCAAGGAGCGCGTTCTCGAGCGAGCCGAGGGTTTCGACGTCCAGGTCGTTGGTGGGCTCGTCGAGCAGCAGTAGGTTGCCGCCCTGCTTGAGGGTGAGCGCCAGGTTGAGGCGGTTGCGCTCACCACCGGAGAGCACGCCGGCCTTCTTCTGCTGGTCGGGACCCTTGAACCCGAATGTGGACACGTAGGCCCGCGACGGGATCTCGGTCTTGCCGACCTGGATGTAGTCCTGGCCGTCGGAGACGACCTCCCAGAGCGACTTGTTCGGGTCGATGCCCGCGCGGCTCTGGTCGACGTAGGAGATGTCGACCGTCTCGCCGATCTTCAGCTCACCCTGGTCCAGCGGCTCGAGTCCGACAATCGTCTTGAACAGCGTGGTCTTGCCCACGCCGTTGGGACCGATGATACCGACGATGCCGTTGCGCGGGAGGGTGAAGGAGAGATCGTCGATGAGGACCCGGTCGCCGAAGCCCTTCTTGACCTTCTTGGCGTCGATGACCTGGGCGCCGAGGCGCGGGCCGACGGGAATCTGGATCTCTTCGAAGTCGAGCTTGCGGGTGCTCTCGGCCGCTGCCGCCATCTCTTCGTAGCGGGCGAGACGCGCCTTCGACTTAGCCTGGCGGCCCTTCGCATTCGAGCGCACCCATTCGAGCTCGTCTGCGAGGCGCTTGGCCATCTTCGCGTCCTTCTTGCCCGCGATGAGCAGTCGTTCCTGCTTCTTCTCGAGGTAGGTCGAGTAGTTGCCCTCGTAGGGGTACAGGTGGCCGCGGTCGACTTCGGCGATCCACTCGGCCACGTGGTCGAGGAAATACCGGTCGTGGGTGACGGCGAGAACGGCGCCGGGGTACTGGGCCAGGTGCTGCTCGAGCCACAGCACGCTTTCGGCGTCGAGGTGGTTGGTGGGCTCGTCGAGGAGGAGCAGGTCGGGCTTCTGCAGCAGCAGCTTGGTCAGCGCCACGCGGCGCTTCTCACCGCCGGAGAGCTCGGCGACGGAGTAATCGCCCGGCGGGGTGCGGAGGGCGTCCATAGCCTGCTCCAGCTGGGAATCGAGGTCCCAGGCGTCGGCGGCGTCGATGGCCTCCTGCAGCGTGCCCATTTCGGCCAGCAGTGCGTCGAAGTCCGCGTCGGGTTCGCCGAGCGCGAGGCTGATCTCGTTGAACCGGTCGACCTTGGCCTTGATCGGGCCGACGCCCTCCTGGACATTCTCGAGGACCGTCTTGGTCTCGTCGAGTTCGGGCTCCTGCATCAGGATGCCGACCGAGTAGCCGGGCGAGAGCTTCGCCTCGCCGTTGCTGGGGGTGTCCAGCCCGGCCATGATCTTCAGGATCGTGGATTTTCCGGCGCCGTTCGGCCCCACGATACCGATTTTGGCGCCGGGGAAGAACGACATGGTGACGTCGTCGAGGATCAGTTTGTCGCCGACCGCCTTGCGAGCGCGGACCATCGTGTAGATAAATTCAGCCATAGTACTTACCAGTCTATTTGCCGAGTGGCCCCGACCAGACACGTTCCGGATGCGAGGATCGCCGTGACCGCGCTGTGGTACCCGCCCGTGGCCGGTCCGTTCTGCCCGATCAGGCATTCGCCGTTGAACCGAACGGAGAACTGGATCGAGTCCGCTGCGAGGTCGATGTTCGTCTCGTCGAAGGTGACCTCCATTTGGGCCCGGTCGAAGCCGGAGGCCCCCAGCGCGTCCACGAATGCCCGCCCGCCGGCATTCTCGTCAGCGGTGACGACCGCCGTGGCGACGCTGTCGAAGTAGGCCAGGTTCGCCGCGGCATCCTTCTCCGGCTGTAGCTGCGGCGCGGGTATGGGCGCCGCGCTCGCGGTCGGACGAGCCGACGCCGACGCCGTGGCCGTGCTCGAGGAAGTCGCGGCCGGTGCCGCCGAGCAGGCCGCGAGGCTGACCGTGACGGCCAGCCCGAGCAGCAACGCGCTACCGGTACGTGGGGAACGGATGCCGGTTCGACGTCTCCGGGTTTCCCGATCTGATCGTGCCGGCACGTGGTCCTTCCGCGACCGCGGTGCGGTCAGACCTCTGAGTCTGCCAGATGCCCCGTGTCCCCGAACGTTATTCCGGTGACTGTGCTGATGATCGTGCCGAGTTGCCGCCGTCAGGAATCGACCCCGACTAGCGCCGCGGACTCAGCCTCGTCGCGCATCGGGGGTGCATCGCGAGTATCGGCAGGTAGGAAGCCGTCCGTGGGCTCGGTCGGGTGTGGCGCCGACGCTGCGCCGGGCGACGGCGAGCGCGTGTAGACGGTGCTGCACCAGGCCAGGTCGTGCCCGACGGTCTCTGCCTCGACCTCGACCGAGGTACCGTTGCGGTCGGCATTTTCCCACGGCCGGATGCGCAACCGCCCCGCCACGACCACGTGCTCACCCTTGCGCACCGAGCGCTCCACGTTATGGGCGAGCTGCCGGAAGGAGGACACCGTGTACCAGTTGGTCTCGGCGTCAACCCAGGTCTGTTTCACACGGTCGAAGCGACGCTGGCTTGACGCCAACCGAAACGACGTGATAGCCAGCCCCGAACTGGTCACGAGGTGACGGGGCGTGGTGGCCACGATTCCGGTCACGGTGATGCTGTCGCTCATTACGGTCTCCCTCATCCTGTGAGCCCCGGACGACTGCCCGGAACACGCGACCTGAAGCGACGGCTCGTGCCTGGCTCCGCCGCCCCAGATCGCGTACTCCGAGTGTGCGGCGGCACAACGACGCTCGGCCGCGGCATCCGGAACCTGTGCCGAATGACCGCCCCCCACATCTGGGGAGGGCTGGCGCGCTTCTGACGGAGAGGGTCCGGGTGCGCGCCGCGGTCGGTGTCACCCCACAGCTTCTAATGCCGCTTCGGGCACATTCTCCGTCGAATTCGTTCGGGCCCGGGTTTCCCCACGGCGGTCTCGGCAGCGCTGGCACGGCAGCTGGACAACCCGTTCATGTCGCCGCGCCGAGCGACACTCGGTGCCGACGAGTACACGACCTCGCGCCGTTACAGAAGGTATTCGGCGTAGGACTTGCGGATCTTGTTCACCTTGGGCAGCGCGACGGCCATGCAGTAGCCCTGACCCGGGTTTTTGGCGAAGAAGTCCTGGTGGTGATCCTCGGCCACGAAATACTCGCCCAGCGGCTCGATCGTGGTGACGATGCCGCCGCCCCACCATTCGGAGGCGCGAGTGCGAGCGGTTTCGAAGAGCCGCTTCTGCTCGTCGTCGGTATAGAACATCGCCGACCGGTACTGGGTGCCCACGTCGGCGCCCTGGCGGTTCAGCTGGGTCGGGTCATGCAGCGTGAAGAACACGTCGAGGATGACACTGGCCGGGATGACCTCCGGGTCGAACGTCACGGCGATGGCCTCGGCATGGCCGGTACGGCCCGTGCACACCGATTCATACGTGGGCCGTGGAGCCCCTCCCCCGGTGTACCCGGAAATCACCTCGCTCACGCCACGCAACACCCGATACACGGCATCGAGACACCAGAAACATCCACCTGCGACCACAAAAGTTTCCACACCCCTAGAGTAACGGCATGACCTTCGTTCCAGCTCCGAACCGCTATGCCGACATGACTTACCGACGCGTCGGACGGAGCGGCCTCAAACTGCCGGCGCTGTCTCTTGGCCTCTGGCACAACTTCGGCCACGAGCGCCCGATCGAGACCCAACGCGCCATCCTGCGCCGTGCCTTCGACCTGGGGGTCACCCACTTCGACCTGGCCAACAACTACGGTCCTCCTCCCGGAGCCGCCGAGACCAACTTCGGCCGCATCTTCGCCGAAGATTTCCGCGCTTACCGCGACGAGATGATCATTTCCAGCAAGGCCGGCTACGACATGTGGCCGGGCCCCTACGGCGATTTCGGTTCCCGTAAGTACCTGCTCTCCTCCCTCGACGCGAGCCTGGGCCGGCTCGGCGTCGACTACGTCGACATCTTCTACTCCCACCGGCCTGACCCGGAGACTCCCATCGAGGAGACCATGGGCGCGCTGGCGTCGGCCGTGCAGCTGGGCAAGGCCCTCTATGTCGGCATCTCCAGCTACAGCCCCGAGCAGACGCGGGCGGCGGCGGCGGCGCTGGCCGAGCACAAGATCCCCCTCTTGATCCACCAGCCGCGCTACTCGATGTTCGACCGCCACGTCGAAGACGGGCTCTTCCCCGTGCTCGACGAGCTCGGCATGGGCAGCATCGTCTTCTCGCCGCTCGCACAGGGACTTCTCACCGACCGCTATCTGGACGGCACCGTTCCGGCAGGCTCGCGGGTCGCGACGAGCGATTTCCTATCGGAGCACGTTCTCACCGACACCTACCAGGGCCGAGCCCGCGCCCTCAACGAGTGTGCCGCCGAGCGCGGCCAAACGCTGGCCCAGCTGGCGGTCACCTGGATCCTGCGCCAGCCGTCGGTGACCAGTGTGCTGGTCGGCGCGAGCAGCGTGAACCAGCTCGAGCAGACCGTGGCGGCACTGGATGCCCCGCCCCTCACCCAGGTCGAAATCGACGAGATCGAACCGTACGCCGTGCACGGCACCGGTCTGGGCTGAGCGAAGTGGGCTACCTCTACGCTCTCCTCGCGTCGCTGCTCTTCGGCCTCAACGGCAGCACCACCAAGGTGATCGTGGAGGCGGGCCTGTCCCCGGCCCAGCTGACCTTCTTCCGGGTCACGGTCGTGGCCTTCCTGGCCGGCGGTCTGTTGCTCGTGACCAACCGGCGGGCGTTCCGCATCAGCCTGCGCCAGCTCGCGGTGATGGCCGTGCTGGGGGTGGCCGGGGTCGCCCTGATCCAGTGGTTCTACGCAGTGGCGATCAGTCTGCTGCCGGTGGGCATCGCGCTCATGCTCGAGTACACCGGGGTGCTGATCGTCGCCTTGGTCGCCCGGTTCGTCTTCAAGGAGCGGGTCAAATCCCGCATCTGGCTGGCCATCGGCTGCGTTCTGATCGGCATGGCTGTCGTCGCCCAGATCTGGGCCAGCACCCTTTCGGGCCTGGGTGTGCTGGCGGGAATCCTCGCCGCAATCTGCCTGGCCGTGTACTTCCTGGTCGGGGAGCGGCAGGTCGCCGCGACCTCGCCACTGGCCGTGTCGTTCTGGTCCATGCTTTTCGCCAGCGCGTTCTGGCTCGTGTTCAGCGCCTGGTGGCGAATCGAGCCGCAGACCCTGGTTCAGGATGTCGCGTTGACGGGCAACCTCGGGGCGGTGTCTCTCCCGCTGTGGCTGTTGACGCTGTGGAACGGCGTGTTCGGCTCCTTCGCCCCGTATCTGTTCTCGTACATGGCGCTCGGCCGATTGACTGCCACGGCGGCCGGCATCGCGTCTGCCTCGGAGGTGATCTTCGCCTTCGCGTTCGCGTTCCTCTGGCTCGGCGAGTCCCTCGACGGGCTGCAGATGGCAGGGGTGGTCCTTGTGCTCGCGGGCATCGTCGTCGCCCAGACCGCGCGTCCGAACCGGGTTGTGGACCTCGACCTGGCCAGCCAGGACATGGTTCTGCTGAACGGACCTCTGCGGTAGCGCCGAATCCACTGTCGGTGGCTCTCCGTAGCCTGAGGGGACCCTCACCCGCATACGGTCGATCTCGGAGAATTCCATGTCCACACCAGCGTCCCCAGCACCCCGACTGCCGGTCATCCGCGGTCTTCAGTTCGTTCCCGTGAAAGACGGCCTCTGGCGGGTCTCGAACCGGTCCGGCATGGTGCTCGGGCACATCGAGCGCCGCACCGAGGCCGACGGCGACCACTTCGCCGCGCGGCGCCTGCTCGCCGCCACCCGCACAATGAACGTCGGTTCGTTCTGGCGCATCGACGACGCGGCCGACTGCTTCCGCTGACGGCGCGCACCTCTCCGCAGGGCACGCCGCGCCGCTCCCGGAGATCGGGCCGAGACGCCGGTAAAGTGCGCTCATGCAGTGGTGGAATAGTTTTGTATCCTGGCTCACGGCAGCCAGCAATCAGTCCATGGTTTTCAGCGCCGTGGTGCTCATCGTCTCGATCGTCGTCGCCAGCCTTCTGGCAACGGTGATCTCCCGCGGGGCGATCAAACGTCTCCTGGCTCAGAACGACCGGGCTCTCAAGGCGGCCGTGATCGGCACCCTCGTGGATGCCGCGACCGAGGCATCCGTCTGGAACTCGCTCACGCCACAGGAGCAGGTCATGGCCGACCGCGCGGTGGGCCAGGCAGACGTGCAGCTGCGCCTCCTGCCGATCAAGGGTTCGGGCGTCGCCGCGAACTGGGCCGCGCATCAGCTCGCTGAGCTCAAGCGCACCTCGGCCACGTTCGGGTACCAGCTCGAGCCCGCGCTGCTCGAATTCCGCGACCGCCTGGTCGAATGGCAGGACAAGCCGGGCCGCACCCGCAAGATCTTCCAGAGCGACCTCGACCGGTGGAAGGTCTCCCAGAACAGCACCGAGAAGAACCTCCTCGCCGAGCAGGATGCCTGGACCGCCCAGCAGCACCACGACCAATTCACCGCCGCGCCGGCCGCGCCCGTGCCTGCCCCGCTCCAGTACGCCTCTGGAACGGCCTCGGCGTCGACGGAGACCCAGCGCCTCCTCGACGACGTGCAGGCACTGGAAGTGCGCCCCACCCCGCTCCAGAGCTAGACGTCCGTGAGCCGCCGCCGCGCTCCCGAGCGAGGCGGCGGCGGCTCACGTCTCTCACGAGTCAGCGCCACCACTCGTCGAACATCGATGCCGGGACCTGGCGCTTGTGCTCGGTGCCGAGGTAGCGGTTCTCGATCGTCTCGGCGACGAGATCGTCGACGGGAAGCCCCTCCAGGAAGTCGTCGATCTGCTCGTACCGCAACCCCAGGTTGGCCTCGTCGGTCTGGCCGGGGTTGTCGTCGAGAAGGTCGGCAGTCGGCGCCTTGAGGTATAACCGGTCCGGCGCCCCCAGCTCGACCAGAAGCGCTCGCCCCTGACGCTTGGTCAGTCCGGTCAGCGGCAGGATGTCCGTGCCGCCGTCGCCGTACTTGGTGAAGAATCCCGTGACCGCCTCGGCGGCGTGGTCGGTGCCCACGACCAGCAGGCCGGCCGAGCCGGCGAGGGCATACTGGGCGACCATGCGCACCCGGGCCTTGACGTTTCCCTTGTCGAAGTCCGGCAGCGGGCGGCCCGTCGCATCGGCGAATTCCGCTTCGATGCCGTCGACGGCGCGCTTGATGTCGAAGGTGACGGTCGACGCCGGACGAATGAATTCCAGGGCGAGCTGCGCGTCCTCCTCGTCCCGCTGCACCCGGTACGGCAGGCGCACGGCCTGGAAGATGGCCGAATGTCCCGCCTCGGCGAGCTGCTCCACGGCCAGCTGGCACAGACGGCCGGCCAGGCTGGAATCCTGACCCCCGCTGATGCCGAGCACGAGGCCCTGTGCCCCCGTTCGGACCAGGTAGTCCGCGAGGAACTGCACTCTGCGGCGAACCTCGGAGGATGCATCGATATGGGGGGACACGTTCAGCTCCGCGATGATTCGCGCCTGTAGTTCTCGCATTTCCCGAATCTACCAAACCGAGGGTAGAGCAACAGGATTCACGGGTGTTGTGCGGTGCCCCCGGTAGGAATCGAACCAACGACAAGCGGATTGCGGCGGGCCCTTTTGGGCCGAGGGACTCTCGTTTCGAAACCTAGACCTATCTCGTCTGATCTCGATCTGATCAGGAGTTCCCTGCGATATTTGGCACATTTCTATCGCAACCCCTCGGCCCGCCTCGGCCGGTCTCGACGCAATAAACGTTGAATAAACGTGCGCGAATCAAGTCCCAGTCTTCTGCCCTAACCACACCCGTTTGACATACGATACCCAGCGCGAGCCGGACTCCTGGTCTCGGGCTGAACACCTGATGTGGTGACCGGATGTAACTAGCCCAGAGCTTCCGTACCGCGCTCACGACGGCGCTTGACCGATCTGGGCAGGCGTCCAAGAAGATCGCGAATCCGCCCACCATGCTGGCCATGCACGCGAAGGAGGCTACGACGATGACCAGTTGGGACATCGAGTACGAGGGCGATTCTTTCGGCCGCTTCTACTCTTCACTCGGCGAGTAAAGGCAGGCAGTCCTGACTGCTGCAATCGAACATGTCCTCGCCATGCACGGCATCGATATCTGCAGCGGAGAATGGGGCAAGCCCCTCTCTGGCGGACTCTACGAGTTCCGGGTTCGTAGGTCACTGCAGGCGACCTTTTCTGAGGCGAATGTCGACCTGCCGTCCGATCTTGCCATCGTTGACCGGAAGGTGCTCATCCGCGTGTTCTGCGCCTTTCACGGAGAAAAGATCGTTCTGCTCTACAGCGGCTACGACAAGAAGAAGGACCCGTCCGACAGGCGCCAACAGCGCGAAATCGCCAGGGCGCGGAAGATTCACGAACAGTGGAAGCGCACCCACCGTGACCGCCAGAAGAAGACTTCACCATTTATGTGTTGGACCACATACTGAAGTTCGGAGGAGGCATCATGTCAAGGAACTTCAAGGACCTCGCAGACCGTGCGAAGGCGGGATGGTCTGAGGATACGCGCGCCGTGTACGAGGCGGCCGGCACGACATTTGACGCGGAGATCGCTAGTCGCGTTGAACTGGGCGCAATGCTTGCCGCAGCACGCAAGGCCCGCGAGCTCACCCAACCTGCCCTGTCCAGCGCTACCGGGATTCAAACAGGCAGAAATCAGCCGGATAGAGCGAGGTCTCGGCAACCCGACAGCAGCCACGCTCAGTCGTCTCGCTGCCGCCCTCGGCCAGAAGATTACTCTGACGCGAGTTCCATAACTCCCGCACAACCCTGGGTTCGGCCGCCGGCGTGCTCATATCGCTGCGACTCTCGGGACATCGAGACGAGGCTTGTGAGGCGGCAATAGCCACCAGCTTGGAGCAGCCCGCGGGAGTTTGTGCGTAGATGCAGACCCTTGGCTTCCGCAGAAACTCTGGGGCTAGCGCTGGGGACTCGAACCAAGAACAACTGAAAGTCGTCTCGGCCGGTTCACCAACCCGCAACTGGGGCTGAATTCCGCGGATTTCCGCGGTTCTCATGGGACCTATTGTACGCACCGTTACGGATGAGTACGGCCCGATTCTTGTCACATTGCGGGCTTTTGGCGCGCTTCTGGTCACAGCCATGAGTTCAGCACAAGTCAAGCCTTCGTTTCTTCGGATGCCACGCTGGTTGACGGCGAACGCGTTGCCGGCGGCCTAGCGATCATCGTCCGACGCAATGCGTTAGTCAGGGCTAGCATTTGCTTTCGGAACTTTTTCAGCCCTTCGTGCTTCCGCTTATCTCCGGTGATCCCCCTCGTCGGCTTCTGCTTTCGCTGCCGCTTCGGCGCTGGATCGAAGTCGCGCACGGTACGCCGCGATCGGCCATTCGACTATCAGGGCTGCCGCGACACCAAAAAGTACACCTGAGAATAGAAGACTCCATTGCGGGAACGCCTGGCCCTCCGGGAGCGTCCACCTCGCTATGCCCGTTTCCAGAGGCATGGTCAAGGTGTTTTCGTCCTTGGCTGTGGTCTCCCACTGAACGGCGGCGGTTTCGCGGTTCCCGTTCTGGTCCATGATCGGCCATCCGGAGCCGTAAACCACGCTGCCTTCGACCGATTCCGGCGGGGTAGCGCTGTCGAACTGTTCAGTTACTGGCGCGGTCAAGACCGTTCTTGCAGTCGATAAGGCCGACGCCTCGATGAGTTCACCTTTCGTGCTGGAGTACCCCACGAGGGGTGTCCGGGCGATCCGTTGGCCAGCTCTTGAGTCGCTCCATCGTCCCTCCGGAATCCCACTGAACCAGGCTGAGCCGACCACACGAACGACTTGACGCTTTCGTTCCTCAGTTTCCCCACGTTCGGAAGCGTTGCAGGCCGCCTCGTCACCGGCGCTTCTGATGTCCTGAATCCCGGTACCGTCAGAATGTTTAGCAGCACCATCAAGCGAACTGAGCTGAGCGCCGCAGTAGAGGATGATTGTGAACGCGGAGTTTGAGAGACCTCCAGCGCTCGAACTATTTGCTCGGATCTCAACGAGACCGTCGGAAGCCATGGCCCACGAGAACCACACGATGACATCCCGTTGCGGAGCAACACCTGGCGCACCGTCGACTCCCGTCTGGGCGATCTCGATATCCCAGCCCAGTCGGGTAGGGGAATCCACCTTGGCGACAGCCGTCCCTTGTACGCCGAACCACACACCCGTGGCGACGAGCGCAGCAATCAGGAGCCACTCGAGGCCGGCCAGCCGTCGCCGTACTGCCATTGCCGATCGGACCATGGCGCCCCACCTTCGTCCGACCACCATAGTGGCCGGGTACTGAAACCGATAGCTCATCAGTCACGAGCCCCACCCTGCCGCTGACTCCAACTCTTAGCGGCCGGGCCAAACTAGCGCGAACGACAGCACGCGTGACGGGCTGAACTCCGTCGGTAGAGATCCACCAAGATCAGAAGCGATCGTCACAAGGCCCACTGGTCGGCAGGACGATGCCAGATTCGGCGCACGGATTGCCCCCAAAATTGCCGCTCTGTTCGGAGTCGGTCAAGCTCCTCGCTATCGACGCCCTACGTGTCAGGGTGAGTTGAGGCCAGTAGCTCGGAGCAAGTCCGCCGTTTGACGTAGGGCGAGAATCAGGAAGTCCCACCATGTCCAGCCCATCGTTGATCGCCGTGCGCGACGATAGTCCCATGAACAACAGCAGTCCCGGCCCGCGCGCGGGCGGCCCCACGCCCCGGCGTTCGTTCACGCCGAAGCAGAAACTCGACCACCTCGCCGCCTACGAGGACGCCATCTCCAGCAACGGGGGCGGCGCGTATTTGCGGGTGCAGGGCATCTATTCCTCCCAGATCACGGAGTGGCGAAAACTACGCGATGCGGGGGTGCTGCAGGGCAAGAAACCTGGGGAGAAGATCGGCCGGCTCACGCCCGAGCAGGCCGAGATCGCCCGGCTCCGCCGCCAACTTGAGTTGACGGAACGGAGGTTGGAAACGACGGGGGTGGCGTTGGAGATCATGTCAAAAATGCACGAGCTACTCGAAAATCTTTCGAAGAGCTCGCGGGACGAAACACCGCACACGAAACCGTGATGACCACCTACCGCGATCTCACCGGCCGCGGCGTTCCGACCCGGACGGCCGCCAGCCTGGTCGGGTTGCCTCGGGCGACCGCGACCCGCACGCCTCGCACCCGGGCCGCCCGGCAGGTGGTGGTGCCGGCGAATCGGCTCGATGTCCTCGAGCGGGCCCGGATCCTGGCGGTGGTGAACTCGGCCCGGTTCGTGGATTTGCCGCCGATCCAGATCTACGCGCAGCTGCTCGACGAGGGCGTGTATTTGGCGTCGATCTCCACGATCTACCGGGTGTTGGCCGAGAACCAGCAGGTCAAGGAACGCCGCCGATTGGCCCGCCACCCGGCCCGCGCGATCCCGGAACTTGTCGCTACCGGCCCCGGCCAGGTCTATACGTGGGACATCACGAAACTGCCCGGCCCGATCAAGGGCAAGTACTACGACTGCTACGTGATGATCGATATTTACTCCCGCTATATCGTTGGCGTGAAGGTCCATCCGGCCGAGTCCGCGATCCTCGCCGCCGAGATGATGACGGAGACCTTCTCCATCCATGGCACCCCGCAGGTCGTCCACGCCGACCGAGGCACGTCGATGACGAGCAAGACCGTCGCCGCGCTCCTCTCAGATCTCGAGGTCACCAAGTCGCACTCCCGGCCCCGGGTCAGCAACGACAACCCCTACTCAGAGGCGTGGTTCAAGACCCTCAAATTCGCCCCCGTGTTCCCGGAACGCTTCGGCACCCTCGGCGACGCCCGACGGTTCATGAACACCTTCGTCGAGGGCTACAACCACAGCCACCGGCACACGGGCATCGGGCTCAACACCCCTGCCGACGTCCACTATGGCCTCGCCGCCGGCAAGGCCGTCGAGCGGGCGGCGACCCTCGCCACCGCGCGCGCCCGGAACCCCGAGCGCTTCAGCACCGGCTGCGACCCGAAGATCCTCGCCACCCCCGACGCGGCCTGGATCAACAAGCCAGCCGAAGCTCAAAACGTGGAGCCGAAACTAGCCGCCTAAACTCACGCTGGCCTCATTCACCTTGACAAATTCCGAAGGACTCGAGAGAAACGAACAGACTGAGGGTCAGTGGTCCCCGCGATACTGAGGCAATGACTGAACTCGCATATATGATCCGCGAAGACTGGGCACAGCACGGAACCGCCATGGTTCCTCAGAGCGCTGCAATCCGAAGGTGGGTCGGTGAAGCACCTTACCTATTCGCAGTTGCCGATGTTGGGAAGTTCAACGCAGACGACCGTAGTGCTGATCTTGAGGCTGCTGAATTCATCGCACCCAACTTGAGTGACCGCACGGTCGTCAACATCAGCGAGCTCCGAAATCTCACACCCGGAAACGAAACCCGCCCTCATGCCATCATCGTGCTCCACCCCTACGAGCAGAGAGAGTTGGAAGCGATTCGTGCGGCAGTCGCTGCCGGCCTGGTCTCCCGGCTTTTTGTCTTGATCTCGTCGCCATGGGACATCATTCGCCTCTGGCTGGACGGACTCTGCGCCCTCAACCTTCACACACAGGAGGAGGTACCTGCAGCTGATCCCCTCATGGTCGCCGCAGCAGAAATGATGGTCAACGAGGAGTACAACGGGCTCAGCTCCGGGCGTGGAAAGGACGCTGTCGTGCAACTGGTTCGCGCCTTTGCCGCGAAGGGTTACGCGGTGGATACCGTTGCTTGGCTGAGGGCCTACTTCGCTGCCGGGGGTGGATTCCGTCATGCCGAATCAATCGAGAAGCTCGTGAAGGAGATGGAGGCCGGCACGAAGCATCGGACCTCGGCGCGCTACCGTGAGGACATATTCGAGGTCATCCGTGAGCGCGCCGAAGCCGCCAGCCACGTCTAATGTCGATGCATCTAGCAGCTGCCCGCATGTAGAAGGCCAGTTCCTGACCCCCAGCTTGTGACTTATGGCGCCCTATGGCGGCGTTCTGTGATCGCTATTTGGCGCATTGAGCTGTATGCCCACGTCGATCCGGAGCAGTCGTCAGTGTCTTACATCCCATGGGTCATGAGGCACACAGGATACGAGACACTCGGACAAACAAGGTGCAGCCCGCGCACTGCATTTCTCGTCAGCGGGCGTCGCCGAGGAGGCGTCGGGCCTCTTGGGGGGAGCCAGTCAAGAAGGTGCTCAGCTAGTCTCAGTCCAAGATCAATGGGGGAAAAGCTATGAGGCTTTCTAGCGTCAAAATCAAGAACTTCCGTGCACACGTCTCTACGGAGCTATCGCTCTCGTCGTTCGGGTGCCTCATCGGAGAAAACAACGCTGGCAAGTCATCGGTGCTGCACGCCCTCCACTTCGCCTTGAAGGGTTCTCCGCCCGGGAAGCTCGATGCCTCGGATTTCTACGATCCGTCAAAGCCCTTGAGCGTAGAAGTTCATTTCGACGAGGTGACTGAATCAGACCTCGCCCGTATAGCTGACGACGAACAACGCTCACGAGTCGCCGCGATGCTGGTCGAAGGTTCCCTCACTCTCGTTCGCATTGCTACGCCAGGTGAGAAAGTCGTCTTGCGGACGTTTGCTCAGGCACCGCGCGACGAGCGATGGTCAGAAGATGCCCTGAACGCAGTCATGATCGGGAAAAAGAACCCTGCCCTGCGCGCCGCGATTATTCAGCACCTTCCTGAAATGAATGCGCTCCTCCCTGAGAAGGCCACGATGGTCGATGCCCGCGCCAAGCTAGCCGACCTCATAACCCAGTTGCCCGCGGAAGAACTGGAACGACGGGTCGTTCCGCTTAAGACGGGTATCGATGCCGCGCTCAGGCCAATGTTGCCGGAAGTCATTTATATCGAAGCCGTCAAGGACGCGACCGCTGAAACCAAGACTTCAGAAACGGCTACCTTCGGGAAGCTGCTCAAAATCCTGCTCGATGCGGTCTCCGACGAGTTTCAGGACATCGAAAAATCCTTTCGGTCCATTCATAAACGGCTGAGTCGGCACCTGGATGATAGCGGAGAGACGATCGACGCCCGACTCGATGAGGTCAAGCTCATTGAAAGCACGATTCAAGGCTTCGTGCGCGAGAGCTTTCCCGGTGTCGGTCTCGAAGTTAGAGTTCCAGCACCTGAGCTGCGTTCGATCCTAGGAAGTGCTGAGATCGACATTGACGACGGCCACCGTGGCTCTATAGCCAGCAAGGGAGACGGGCTGAAGCGCACTGTGGCCTTTGCGATCTTGAGGGCCTACACCGCGTTGAAAGACAGTGGGCTCCGCGAAGCTGATGAGAGCACGGCCGCGCGCGCAAGCTATTTGCTCCTGTTTGAGGAACCGGAGCTGTATCTGCACCCTCGCGCTCAGCGCCAGCTGTTCGACACCTTGGTTAGATTTTCCACCGACCATCCGGTGCTCGTTACGACTCATTCTCTAGTTTTCTTGAACTCCAGCACCACAGCAACTTTCGCTCGTTTACGAAAGTCCCCTGCGGGAGTTGAAGTGGTGGATTTGGACCTACGGTCGAACATGTCCGAGAAAGACGCGCTTCAACTCATCTGTCACGAGAACAACGAAGCTGCGTTGTTTGCGCGCGCTATCGTGCTGGTTGAAGGTGACAGCGACGCCGTCGTGCTCCCCCTATATTGCGCAACTTCTGAATAAAGACTGGAATCACGTGGACCATGGAGTGGTCTTCGTCCGTACGGGTGGCAAATCCAGCATTCAGCGCTATCGAGATTTCTTCGGCCGTTTTGAAGTGCCGGTATTTGCCATTGGCGACTTGGACGTCCTACTCGACGGATTTACCAAAGTCTCGAAAGACCACCAAGCCGCCGTGATGCGACAGAGAATCCTTGAGGATGTCGAATGCCTGCTGGCATCCGAACCAGCGCCTCTGTCCGGCAAGGCGGTGGATAGTTTCAAGCGTAAGGCCAGCGCCCGCGAGCTATGGGTTGAGGCGCAGAATGACTTCGACGAGCTTGACGAATTCCCGGAGCGGGGAGACCTCCAGACTCTCGAAGGACTCCTGGGTCAACTATTCGACCTGTCGCGTGGCCGAGAGCGTTTAACAGTGTTGTCGAACGGCACAGGCGACATCGCGGTCGAAAAACGAAAACTCAATGTGCAGCTGCACGCCTCCGGGGCACATATTCTCGAACGCGGAGCCCTTGAGTCCTACTACGGTGTGCCATCTCTCGGACCAGACAAGGTTCTGGCCGCAGGTAGATTCCGAGAGGCCACAAAGACCCTTGACCAATTCCGAGAACGTCACGGGGCGGATGCAGACGGAGTCACCCAAGAGCTGAACTTGCTTTTCGCCGTCATCTTTGGGCACCTCTCCACTCCCGTGGTCGAACCTGCTGTCGCCGGCCCGTTCTAGGAGGTGACAAGGCTTCGTTGAGCGGCTCAAGACAGCGTGCGTGGCGACGTCGCTGTCTCGAAACCCTACGGATATAGGGCGTCTCACGACGCCGGAATTGACCGGAATTGTGACTTTTGGCGCTCTGTGGCGGCGTTCTGTGAACACTATTTGGCGCATTGAGATCTATGCCCGCGTCGCTCCAGAGCAGGTGTCAGTGCCTTGTATCCGCCGGTTCTGAAGCACTCAGTTCAAGAGACAGATGCGCGCAGTCGACATCGACGGGAGCGTCGACATGCCCGCCGCATTCGATGAGTTCCTGCGCGGCTACCTGTTGCCGCCGTCCTGACCGCCTTTGACCCCGGCGAACGATGAGCGGTTCCGCCGGGTTTGTAGGTTGCTGGGCGGGCAGTCAGAGCGTCGTGCGCGCTCCCGGCCCCGCGAACTCCGGCGGCAGATCATCGCCGCGTTTATCCTTCCCTCTGTGCGCCAGGTCCCGACCAGCACTCACTCACCCGTTGGGACCCGTGGCCGGATGTCAATGCGAGTTTCCTAACAACGCTCAGTCCTGCCAGCATGTCGGTATGGCGACAGAGTCTATTCTCCCCGAGTTCAGCGACTGCCGGATCGGCGAGGTGGCCGAACGGCTCTCCGAAGCCGGCGTCGGCATCATCGTAGGAACGCTGGCGAACCCAGCCGGCATCTACCTGGCCAAAACCATCCCGGTTGATCGACTGGCGACGTTCGCTTCATCCGGTCTCGGCGCCCCGCCGGTGTGGAACATCTTCTGCATCGACGGTGGCATTGCATTGACACCCGACCTCGGCGTCGTCGGCGATATGAGACTGAGACTCGATCTCGACGCTCTCCGAATCCTCGATGGAGGTCTCGCTTGGGCTCCAACGGAGATCTTCGACCAGAACGGCGCACCACTCGCCATCGATCCGCGGGGGCGGCTTCGCCGCATCCAACACGACATCGAGGAAGCCGGGCTTGAGGCGCTCGTGGGGCACGAGATCGAGTTCACCATCACCGCCGCGGACGGAACCCCGCTCCCACGCGCGGGCTGGACACCGTACGGTCTCGGTCCGGTACTCGACCACGAGGCCTTCATCACCGAATTGCTATCCGCCACCGCCGCCGCCGGAATCCCGCTCGAGCAACTACACGCCAAGTTCTTTGCCTCCACGGTCGAGTTCTCGCTGCCACCGGCCACACCACTTCAGGCGGCCGACGAGGTAGTTCTCGCCCGCCTGATCACCGGGAGGCTGGCGCGCAAACACAACCTGCGGGTATCATTCTCTCCCTTCCCTATCAGCGGGGGCGGCGGGAATGCGGCGCACGTCCATTACTCGTTCAGCCGCAATGGTGAACCTCTCTTCTCCGGCGGCGACGGACCCCATGGCATGACCACCGATGGAGCGTCTTCCATCGCCGGGGTGATCGCCGCACTCCCCGGTATCCAGGGCGTTCTCGGCGGATCGATCCTCTCGGGGGCGCGGTTGCGCCCCCGACTCTTTTCGGGCGCATATGCCTGCTGGGGTCGGGAGAATCGCGGGGCGGCGGTTCGTTTCCTCGAAGCCACCCGCGGCAATCCGCAAGGCGCCAACGTCGAAATCAAGATTGTCGATCCGTCGTCGAACCCTTACCTGACGACCGCGGTCATCCTCGGCGCCGCGCTCGAGGGCATCCGGTCATCGACGGTGCTTCCAGCGGAGGTCACCGCGAATCCGGCCGACCAGACCGAAGAGCAGCAACTCGCCTCGGCGACGGTGCTGCTTCCCTCCGCTCTGGGAGCAACGCTCGATGCTCTCGCCGCTTCCGAACTCGCTGCCCACATTCTCGGCCCTCAGATCATCCAGGCCGTGCTTGCAGTTCGACGCTGGGAACTCGATCACTACGGGTCGGCCGACGCCGACCAACTGCCAGAGAAGTTCCGGTTCGCCTGGTCGATCTAATCACAGAAGGGGCAGAGGGTTCGGTTTCTGTAGCCGTGCTCGCGACATGGGAATGTCTGGAGGCGACAGTATGCTGGGGATCACATCAGCAAGCGCAGTGCCGCGCGAAGAGAGGTGCCTCATGATGAAGTCGTCGTTGACTGCTCTTGTGCGTCACGAGTTGGATCATGCCCGGCAGGTCAGCAGCGGCCGAAGTGCGAAGACCGTGTATGGAGGCAGCGAACGCACGCTCCGCCAGACTGTGATCGCCTTGCGTGCGGGCGCCAAGTTGGATGCGCATGAGAATCCCGGTGACGCGACCTTTTTCGTGCTGCACGGACGCGTCGTCCTCATCTCGGGTGTGAACTCCTGGAGTGGCTCACCGGGCGAGCTGCTGATCGTGCCGGAGGGTCGACACGCACTCGAAGCAGTAGAAGACGCGGCGGTACTGTTCACGGTGGCAAAGACTCGGTGATGAGTTCCCCAAATCGATGACCCATAGGAGTTCGGGGGGCGCACGATCGAGAAAGGGGTTCCTCAGGCGGCAGCCTGCGGCGGTAGTACAGCAATCAAGGGGTGATCCTTGGCAAATGTGCCCACCTTGGCGGCCCCGCCCGGGGAGCCGATGTCGTCGAAGAATTCGACGTTAGCCTTATAGTACTCGGCCCAGTGCTCCGGCACGTCATCCTCGTAGTAGATCGCCTCGACTGGACATACCGGTTCACAGGCACCGCAGTCGATGCACTCATCGGGGTGGATGTAGAGCATCCGTTCGCCCTCGTAAATACAGTCGACCGGGCATTCTTCGATGCAGGCCCGATCTTTCACATCGACGCAGGGAAGAGCAATAACGTACGTCACAGTGGCAGGGCTCCCTTCACGAAGAGATGACTTTGAGCCTAGGACAACCGGGTCATCAAATCCAGATCACGCTGTCGGGCCCGCTGGGGACGGGCCTGCAAACGGCACGGTTCAGTCTCGATCGCGGGCCGTGTTCGCGCTCCTCTCGTTCAGCCAGGCAATGAGTCCGCCCGCGAGCAGCATGTTGATCTGCCGCTGTGAGAAGTTCTGCCGGGCGGGGTAGTCCTCCTTGCGAGTCTCATTGTGCACGGTGATCTCGGTGCCGGCAGCCAGGGAATCGCGAATGCCGGTGAGCACGAGCACGTCGTCGCGCTGCACTCGATCATGATCGGACGGATTCACGAATTCGAGCGCGAGCACACCGAAGTTGGCAAGATTCTGCCAGTGGATCCGGGCGAACGACACGGCGAGCACCGCGCGCAAGCCCAGGAAACGCGGAGTGATGGCGGCGTGTTCGCGTGAGGAGCCCTGCCCGTAATTAGCGCCGGCGACGATGATGTGTCCGGTCGCCTCGCGCGTAACCTCCGCGCGAGTCGTGTAGGACTCATCGACTTGGTCGAAGGTGAATCGGGCGAGCTTGGGAATGTTGCTGCGGTAAGGCAGCACCCGCGCGCCGGCCGGCAGGATCTCATCCGTTGAAATGTCATCGCCCACCTTGAGAATGACCGGTGCCGCGATGCTATCGGCCAGCGGAGTGAACATAGGTAGCGACGAGATGTTGTCGCCCTTGACCAGGGCAACCTTCAGCGCCTCTTCGATGGGTAATGGCGCCTCGAGCATGGCCAGGTTGACGCTCGACGTCGCTGGTAATTCCAGCCTGGGATAGGTCAGGGCGAACAGTTCTTCCAAGTCGCGTGGGTCGGTGATCTTTCCGGTGAGAAGGGCCGCAGCGGCCGTTTCCGGTGAACACAGGTAGACGGAATCTTCCTTGGTGCCTGAGCGACCGGGAAAGTTCCGCGGCATCGTGCGCAGGCTGATGCTGCCGTTCGCGGGGGCCTGACCCATTCCAATGCAGCCCATACACCCCGACTGGTGTAGCCGCGCACCGGCACTGATCAAGTCCAGGGTGGATCCCATGCGGGTCAAATCCTGCAAAATCTGCCGGGAGCTCGGATTGACGTCGAAGGAGACTCCCGTGTGGGATTGGCGTCCCTTGACGATAGCGCCGACGATCGCGAAGTCGCGCAGCCCTGGGTTGGCCGAGGAGCCGATGACGACCTGCGCAACCGGGCGACCGGCGACTTCGCTCACCGGTACGACGTTGCCTGGGGAGCTGGGTAGCGCGATCAGCGGCACGATCGTCGACAGATCAATCTCTTCGTTCACGTCGTAGGTTGCATCCGCATCGGCGAGCAGCGGGACGAAGTCACCCTCACGTTGTTCGGCCTTCAGGAACGTTCTCACCTGTTCATCGGCCGGGAATACCGTGGTCGTAGCCCCCAGTTCGGCGCCCATGTTGGCGATCACGTGCCGGTCCATCGCGGTGAGGTTCATCAGGCCCGTGCCGTAGTACTCGACAATGCGATTCACCCCGCCCTTGACGCCGTGACGGCGCAGCATCTCGAGAATGACGTCTTTGGCGCTCGTCCACGGCGGAAGCTGGCCAGTGAGGTGCACGCCCCAGATTTCAGGCATACGAATGTAAAGCGGCTCTCCGGCGATCGCGAGAGCCACTTCGATGCCGCCCACCCCGATAGCCAGCATGCCGAGCGAACCCGCAGCGGGGGTGTGGCTGTCCGAGCCGACCATTGTCTTGCCGGGAATGCCGAAGCGCTGCATATGCGTGGGGTGCGAGACGCCGTTTCCGGCCTTGGAGAACCACAGACCGAAGCGCTGGCAGGCTGACCTGAGAAAGTCGTGGTCCTCAGCGTTCTTGCTGTCGGATTGGAGCAGGTTGTGGTCGACGTATTGCACGGACACTTCGGTGCGGGCCCGATCCAGGCCGAGCGCTTCCAGTTCCAGCATGACGAGAGTTCCCGTTGCATCCTGAGTAAGGGTCTGATCGATGCGCAGACCGATCTCGGACCCCGGCGTCATCTCCCCGCTGAGCAGGTGAGAAGCAATTAGTTTCTGCGCAACGTTGTATCCCACCGCGAACCTCCTCGTTCGAATGCCGCCGAGAGAATATCGATGTGCAGCCCTGCGCAGAATTCCGCGGCAGATTAAAATCTAGGTCACCGCTCCACGAAACGCCACCCTGCCTGTCCGGACGACCGGCGCCCGGGCATAACGCTGGCCCCCAGAATCGCAAATATATAAGCATCGGTGCCGCTTCGGCATGGATGATGAACGGTTCCTGTCGCGCGGGACACACCGACCTCGAAGTGCCCGCGATCACCCGCCGGTATTAGGGCCGCAGCTTTAGTGGCTGGACCAACGGCTACGACAAGAGGTTGGCGCTCGTCGCGTTCGGCGCAGCCTTGCCTTAGGCCCCCGCGTTGCAGGCACTTTCAGGACGACCACTACAGCCCCGTCCAGATTGCCCAAACAATCCGCTATCGGCACCGTGAAAAGTCCCGCAGAAGGTTCCCCCGTGACACCCAACAGGAAAGGACGGAATAGGTGAGTTCCCGACCCGAAGTCTGACGGTGACTAAGCGCTTGGGTTGCCGATTCTTTCCATCCACGTCTCGGGGATACCCAAAGCGGTGAACCCTGACTTGGAATACAAGCCATGCGCATCGTTGGTCGAGAGAGCGATGCGCCGCAGACCAAGCGGCTCGAACTCTTCCAAAACTCCCTCGATGAGGACAGCGCCAATGCCGCGGCCTCGAACCTGGGGGTCGACGAACACATCGCAAAGCCATGCAAAAGTCACTCCATCCGTGACGACCCGCGCGTAGGCGACTTGCTCGTTCGATTCGGTGTCGTAGACGCCGAAGTTCCGTGAGCCGTCTATGGCTGCATCCTGCCGGGCACGTGATCTCCCTGGCGCCCAATAAGACTGTTCGCTGATCCAGCGGTGCACTTGGTCACGGTCTATATCGGCAACGTCGGCTGAGAACCGATAGTTCCAATCCATCCCTCCATCTAATCGGTCTTGGGCGGACTGCGCCCGACCAATCGCCGTGTTTTGTAAGGAGTATGCTCGCACGTCGTTCCCTCCATCGAGCATTGCGCGGTGGGAGACTGTCGGCAGTTGATGCTCGATGGAGGGTGCGATGCGTTCATCTGTTCCGATCCCAGGGAACCCCTGGCCGCACGACATGTTGATCACCGTCGAGGACAATCCGCACGCTCTTATCGACCTGCTCTGGATCCGGGAGGCCTGGAATCTGCAGCCAGCTGCGAACGATCTCCCCCCTCTGCTCTCGGACGAATCCGTCAGGACGCATGCTCAAACGGAATTGTCAGACAGAACCCAGACCTGGCAGAACGCATGGTCCTCCATCTGGGACGCGTGCGTGCACCATGCCGGAATACTTCACGATGAAAACATCTTCGACCAGCTCCGGGGAACCGGCGACGGGTCGATTGAGCGCGCCGAACTCCTGAAGTCGCTCATAGGGCCATCATGGCGCGACGATTTCGGGGACGAAGCCTTCACGGACCAATACGAAGTTTGGAATCAGAACAGGGCCGAGACTCAGTTCGGTCATTTCCATATCCCCCTGGACGAAGAACCGGAGCGCGTGTCGCTCACTGCCCTCATCCCCGCATGGCGCGCCGGGCTGAGCAAGATCGTCAGCATCCCGTGCCAGGGCTCATACACGCGAGTAGTTGGACGCCACGCACTGCTCGTGACAGATGAAACCCGCGGTGACCCTCGACGCTACAGCGACGCCCTCAAACAGTTCCGGTGAAGGTTCCCCACTAGGAGCCTCTGGCGGGGGTGCTCCCAGGTCACCGCGAGCGGAACACGATTCGCGGAAATCAAGCTCTCGACAGCCCCCATCCTCCGGCGTCGGTTTCACCGGGCTTCGCATCGCCCGCACCGCAGCAATCGGCGCAGGGCTTTATTTGGTTTGGCCGTCGTGCGCTCGGCCACCGCACCACCACCGCCGTCTAGAAGTCAGTCACTTTCTTGGCATGCCACGCGCACCTTGCGGGAATACGATCTTTCTATCGGGCTTCCCGTCACGTCGGCAGCCCGCGACGCACCGCCTCACAGCAGCGTCGAAGCATCGCTGCACCACAGATTGACGCTGCTGCGATGCGGCGCTTGATCGTTAAATTGTGACCTCGACGATACCGTTTCTCATCCAGCTAAAGTACACAGGGAGCATCAATGGGCACTGACGACCAGACCAACACATGCAGTTTCCACATGAGCGGTGCGCTGCCAGCAGGTGGCGACCACCTCGGCGGCACCTTCGGTCGGTCGCCGACCCTGGACAGTTGGTACCCGCAGCGTCTCCGGGTTGAGCTTCTCCACCGGAATGGCGTAGACGCCGACCCGCTCGGCGCGGACTTCGACTACGCGGCGGCTTTCGCCACGATCGACCTCACGACGCTCAAGTCGGACATCAAGCGACTGCTCACCACATCGGTCGACTGGTGGCCGGCGGACTACGGCAACTACGGTCCACAGATGATCCGAATGGCGTGGCATGCCGCCGGCACGTACCGAATTGCCGACGGCCGTGGCGGAGCGGGCACCGCGATGCAGCGGTTCGCACCAATCGGAAGCTGGTGGGACAACGGCAACACCGACAAATCACGACGACTCCTACAGCCGATCAAGCACCAGTACGGCAACGCTCTGTCGTGGGCCGACCTGATGGTCTTGACCGGCAACTGCTCCCTCGAGTTGATGGGCCTGCCGACGTACGGCTTCGGTGGTGGACGACTCGATGCGTGGGAACCGGACGACGGCACCTGGTGGGGCCCGGAGGTCTGGAACCCGCACGCGGTCGCGAGCCCCGACGAGATGGTCAGCCGCGACGAACGCTGGCATGGTCAGAACGGCGACGCGGACTACGACCTGCAGAGCCCCCTGGCCGCGTCGCACCAGGCGCTCATTTACGTCAACCCTGAGGGGCCCTATTCGAACGGCGACCCGCTGGGCTCAGCACGCGACATTCGCATCACGTTCACGCGGATGGCGATGAACGACGAGGAAACGGTGGCATTGATCGCCGGTGGCCACGCGTTCGGTAAGAGCCACGGCCAGGTACCCGCATCCGACATCGGACCATCACCCGAGAAAGCCCCGATCGAGTCGATGGGGCTCGGTTGGCACAACCCGGTGGGTACCGGCAGTGCCGAGCACACTTCGACCAACGGCATCGAGGGCAGCTGGACTCCGAACCCGACACAGTGGGACAACACCTACCTCGAGAACCTGTTCGCGTACGACTACGAGCAGACGAAAAGCCCTGCCGGCGCGCTGCAGTGGACACCGACTGACCCGGAGGCGCCGAAGACTCCGGACGCCCACGTACCTGGTCAGATGAACCCGCTCATGATGATGACCTCGGACATCGCACTCAAGGTCGACCCGGAGTATCGGGCCATATGCGAGCGTTTCCTGGCCGACTTCGATCTGTTCACCCTCGCGTTCTCGAAGGCCTGGTACAAGCTCACGCACCGCGACATGGGGCCGAAGCACCGGTACCTCGGCCCGGAGGTCACCATCGCCGACGACCTGCTCTGGCAGGACCCGCTCCCGGACGCAGCAGGATCCTCACTCGACGAGGCCGACGTGGCAGCGCTCAAGGAAGCCGTCCTCGCGACCGGGCTGTCCGTGCCCGACCTCGTCTACACGGCGTTCTCCGCCGCCTCGACCTACCGCGACAGCGACAAGCGCGGAGGGGCGAACGGTGCCCGCCTGGCCTTGTCGCCGCAGAAAGACTGGGCGGTCAACCGACGCACCGTCCCAGTCATCGACGCGCTGCGGAACGTGCAGGCGGCTTTCACGGCGACGTCGGGCGGACGGAAGGTATCTCTCGCCGACCTCATCGTCCTCGCCGGCAGCGCCGCCGTGGAGCAGGCGGCACGGGCGGCAGGATCTGACGCCAGCGTGCCGTTTACGCCAGGCCGTGTCGACACGACGCAGGAGTTGACCGACATCGAGATGTTCGAGTGGCTGCGACCCATTGCGGACGGGTTCCGCAACTTCGTGTCCGAGCGCTTCGAAGAGTTTGCTCCGGGCGTCGCGCCCGAGGCGGCATTCCTCGACAAGGCGAACCTGTTCACTCTCACCGCACCGGAGTGGACCGTCCTGCACGCCGGGCTCCGCGTGCTCGGCAGCAACTGGGACGGGTCCGACGTAGGTGTGCTCACGGATCACGTCGGAGCCCTGACGACCGACTTCCTCGTGAATCTGACCGACACCGACCTCATCTGGACGAAGGACGACGAGACCGCGATGACCTTCACTGGTCGGGTTCAGGCGACCGGCGAGGCTCGCTGGAGGGCCTCCCGGAATGACCTGGTATTCGGCTCGAACGCGCAACTGCGGTCGATCGCCGACGCCTACGCGGGCAGCGACGAGCAAGAGCGGTTCGTCCGCGAATTCATCCGCGTCTGGTCGAAGGTCATGATGCTCGACCGCTACGACGTCAAGGGCCACAAGCGTTACGGGGCGATGGCCGCCTGACCCCGGAGGTCGCGTCCCGGCGAGCTGACGGCGTGGAGGCACGGCGCGGTCACGCGCTGAGCCTCCAAGCCGTCGAGGCCTTGACCGAACGACGCTTGAGGCCGCGAGCCGAACGTTGCACGGATTGATCAGGCTGGGGACGGCCAAGGAACCTCCGCGGGCAGCACGTGGTCGACCACACTCGCACCTCGACGGCCTGCGAGGGTGGACGGGCCGCTATGCCCTGGAAGCCGTTGCCCCCCACTCGTAGAGACGCCGGCCGGATTTGCTTTGGCCTCGGGTCGCGAGAGGGTACCGCTGATGTTCTCTGTGGCGGCTCGTAAGGCCTGAGCCTTCCGGGGTCATGTCCCGCTGAGGAATGCGCGTGACCGGTAGAGGTTCCCAAACGCCACTCCCCCGAAACGTCGGAGTCTCGGCGAATTGGCGCCAAATCTGCGTCCGTAGACGTCCGCCATGGTGGCGTACATCAGAGCGCCATAGTGGTTCCGGTTCGCCCGGGGCTTGCGGCGAACGGGGCCGCAATGTGGCTAGATATCGCCGCCGATGGCCTCGCCGAGTTTGGCAATGGTCTGCTCGTTACGACGGTAGTGCGAGAACTGGCCGATGCGAGTACAGATCACAAGATCTGAGCGTTGCAGCGTCGCCATGAACTGTGAGGCGGTGGACTGCGACACGTTTGCACGCGCTTGAATGTGCTTGAGGCACACTCCGACCTCGTCCGCTGGCCGATCCTGCGGCGGAAATGAGTTGCCCTCCTTGAGCCAGCCCAAGATTGCCAAGCGAGTTGGGTGGCCGAGCGCTTTGAAGGCGCTCACCAGTTGATCGTCGCTGAGGTCTCCCATGACTCCAGCATAGCGTCAAATCGTGATATCGCGATGTAGCGATGTTGTGCTAGAAATGGAATCGATAAATCACGATTTAACGATGGAAGGGGAACCATGGCGCTGAGAACTGCATTGGTCGCCGGAGCACGGGGTGTGATCGGCGGGAACTTGATCGAGCACCTTGATCGCGTGGGAGGCTGGACGATCATCGGGCTTTCTCGGCGGGGAGGGTTGAGTCAGGGATCGATTCGGCATATCGCCGTTGACCTTTTGGACAAGGACGACACCGCTCTGAAGCTCGCCAGCCTGACTGAGGTCACCCACGTCTTCTATGCCGCCTATCAGGATCGCGCCAGCTGGGCGGAACTGGTGCCGCCCAACTTGGCGATGCTCACAAATGTTGTCGATGCGATCGAACCCGTGGCGCCGAAGCTAGAGCACATCAGTTTGATGCAGGGGTACAAGGTCTATGGTGCTCACCTGGGGCCCTTCTCAACGCCGGCCCGTGAGGACGATCCACCGCACATGCCGCCGGAGTTCAATGTGGACCAGCAGCAGTTCCTTGAGCGCCGTCAGGCCGACGCCGCTTGGTCATGGTCGGCATTGCGCCCCTCGGTTGTGGCCGGCATTGGGCTCGGTAACCCCATGAACCTCGCCATGGTGATTGCGGTGTACGCCTCCATCAGCAAAGAGCTCGGCGTCCCGTTTCGGTTCCCTGGCAAGCCCGGGGCCTACACAAGCCTGATCGAGATGACGGACTCGGGTCTGCTGGTGGAAGCCACCGTCTGGGCGGCAACGAGCCCCGGTACCAGGAACCAAGCATTCAACATCACTAACGGGGACATGTTCCGCTGGTCGTCGATGTGGCCGAAAATTGCAGCGTTCTTCGACCTCGAGGTAGCGCCACCGCTGCCGATGACTCTGAGTGACGTGATGGCAGACAAGTCTGACCTCTGGGACGCAATGGTTGCGAAGCACGATCTGGCAAAGACTCCCTACTCTGATGTGTCCTCCTGGCAGTTTGGCGACTTCGTCTTTGCATGGGATTACGACGTCATCGCCGACACCTCAAAATCGAGACGTGCTGGCTTCCACACATATGTTGACAGCGAAGCAATGTTCCTGAGAATCTTCCAGAGCCTCCGAGACCAGCGACTGATTCCCTAAGCGGAAGGCGGGAACGCCGCAGCCAAAGCGCCTGCCCGGACGATGCCCCGAACTGACGCGGCCGGTGGTCGGGTTGCGGCTGCGGCCGCGCTAATCATTCCCATCGACGTTCAGCGAACGACACGGACCTGACCGCGTGTCAGACTCGCTCAATATCCTGAACCCATGACGTCCCCGCAATCACTCAAGTCCGACTCCGACCTGCATTCGTCGATCGTGGACGGCATCCCTGTCCTTTGGTCCACGCCCAAACCCGTCTTGGCGCTTGGTCGCCTCGCGCTCTGGCTTCCATTCCTCGGCGGAACCAAAGAGACTGTCGCACCGTTCTTGCACCGCCTGTCCAACGTGGGCTACTTCGCTATGAGCCTTGACCCGTGGCAGCACGGCGAACGATCGACCGAAGCCCCCCACGACTTGATGGCGCGAGAGTTCGGTGGATTCCGCATGCACATGTGGCCCATCCTCGGACAGACCACGCTCGATGCCCTCCGAATCGTCTATTGGGCAATCGATACACACGACCTGAGCAGCGATGTCGTCGCAGGCGGCGTGTCCATGGGCGGTGATATCTCAGTCGCGCTGGCCGGTGTCGACCCGCGCGTTAAACGGGTTGCCGCTATCGTCGCCACCCCCGACTGGACCCGGCCCGGCATGACGCAAGTTGGCCAGCCCGAGGAATTGGTTGACCAAGGTAGCCCGTCGCCGTACGGCGAATGGCTCTACACGCGATTGAACCCACTTACCAACCCGATTGTGTACCGACATGCGCCAGCAATAGCGTTTGAGCTTGGTGGCGACGACACTCATGTTCCGCCGTCTGGGGCGGCCCGATTCAAGGAGGTCCTCACTGCCGAGAACCCCGCGGCCGCCGCGAACATCACCATCACCGACCACGAAGGACTCGACCACCTCTCGGCCGCACGCAACCCAAAACTCGAAGACCGAGCCTTCGACTGGCTCATAAGCTGAGAACATCGGTTCCCGCAGAGGTTGGCGCTTTCGGAACGCTCAGTCAAGCTTCTTGAGCATCTTCACCGAAGTAATTTCGTAGCCGAGTGATTCGTAGAGACCGCGGGCGCCGGTGTTGAATGCGAAGACGCTCAGGCCGAGAGTGTGCGCGCCTTGTATGCGGGCATACTCTTGGCCGAGGAGCATGGCGGCCCTCCCGAATCCGTGGCCACGTTGGTCGGCATTGATGACAATGTCCCAGACCCACCACGCACCCGGGTCGGCGCTGACATCCTGGCCGATCCAGAGATATCCCACAGGCCAACCCGCCTCACTCATGACATGAAAGATCTCATTGCCAGGGCTCAGAGCACCGTCCGGAAATGAGCGCAGCATGCTCGCGACCGCCATGAGCCGAGCTTGTTCTGGCGATGCGCCCTGGACAACCAAGTCTCCGATGTACTCGGTGCAGCTGCGGTCCAGCCATGAAGGGAATTCGCTGGTGAGGATTCGCTGAAGAGTGGCGGTCATTTCATGAATCTTCCAGGAGTGTGTAGACGAGCAATTCAGGGGCGTTTATTTACTACGGCGCAACCGGCGCTCGAACCGTCCGAAATTAGCATTCATCGTCGCACCGAACAGTGCCGCTGCATCCGCCTTCGCCCGGAAAGGGTTCCTCTTGCGTGAGGCTGCACGACGATCCCAGTCACTCGGGTCTAACTCTTGATAAGAGCCCTGGCCCCCTGGTAGTGGGTGTACCCAGACAGGCGCAGGAGAGGCAGCGCCACAACGGACAAGACAATTCCGAGTCCGGCGACAGCCACGAGGGCTCCTCGTAAGCCCGTCGCTTCTGACCAGAGACCAACGTAGACCGGCCCGAGGAGAAACCCGATGTACGAGACCGTGGTCACGATCGCGGTGGCCCTGCCGCGATAGGCCTCGTCCACTCCGCGGGAGATGAGGCTGAGCATCGTTGGATACAGCGCTGCGGTGCCGGCCGCAGCGACGATGAGGCCAAGGATGGCGATCGGGAGGGTCGGGGACATCGCGATGACGAGAGCGCCCACGGCCGCCGTAATCGATCCAAGTATCAAGATGGGGCTCTCATTGCCCTGTTGAATTCGTCCCACAGAGAACCGGGCGATGGCGACGACACCAGCGAAGACGGCTGGCCCTACGGAGCTGAAGCCTGGCCCGGCACCGAGCTCGTCCTCGAGGAAGACCGCACCCCAGCTCTGGTGGGCGTTCTCGCTCGCAAACGCGAGTGCACCCAGCACACCAACCAGCAAAAGTGGGATGTACCGGAGTCGTGCGTTGACGTCAGGCAACCGGGGCCTCTGCTTCGCCTGGCCCCCAGTGATCTGCGTCGAAAGTGACCGTAGAACGCTCGCGCTGGCGGCAAGAGACAAGGCAGCCACAACGAGGAAGGGCATGAAGACTGGTGCGCCGATCCAGGACGAGAGGCCGGCTGCAATGCTTGACAGGACGACAAAGCTGGAGAACTGGCCACCCGAGCGGATGATGATTGAGACTCCTGACGCCTGCTCGGCCCGGCCAGCGATCGAATTCATGGCCACATCCGTGGCTCCACTGGCCAGACCGACGACGACGAGCCCCACGCAGAGGGACGCGAACCCGTGCGCGATTATCGCCACTCCGAATCCAGCCACACCGAGCGCAAGGATCGCCGCCGCAGCGAACCAAAGCCCCCACCTGTCCAACGCCCGGCCGGTGAGCAGCATGGCCGGCAGGGCGCCGGCGCCCGTCGACCCGCAATCCTCAGCTTCCCCCTCAACGCCGCGCGCACGACGGTGCTGGTCACGGGTATCGACCCCGACACCGTGCAATTCCCCGTAACCCGGCAGCGCCTCCTCGGGTATCGAGATGCCGTTGAGGCGCTGGGGCTCAATTGGAAAGACGTAGTCGTCGGTGCCACCGCAACCAACGATGAGGGCGAAGCCCGCTCGCTCGCCCAACGGATGCTCACCCTCGATCATCAGGTCGACGCCATCGCCGCGATGAGCGACGAACAGGCAGTCGGTGTCTTGAAGGCTGCGACCAGCGCGCTTCTCCGTATCCCCGAAACGCTCTCCATAAGCGGATGGGACGATTCTAAAGCGGCCGCTGAGAATGACTTGAGCTCCGTGGCCCAGGACCTCCGAGCCCAGGGGGCATCAGCTGCGCGACTGGCACTCGGCGACCGGGCTGAAGCCGGCGCCCACGACTGGTCGGTGGTCGTCCGAACTTCCACCAGGACCCCTCCACCGCTCCTGCGGCCTGGAGGGACCAGATGAACCTGCCGATCGGCGTTGTGGCGGCTCCCGACCTGCCAGCCAGCGATGTCGTGCGATTCGCTCACGAGGTCGAGCTTCGGGTATTCCTCTGTTCACGAACCGGGAAGAGGCTGCGCCTGGACCGGTACCGGTCGGCGGCCTTGGAACCGCCGAGAGAATGCAGGGGTCAGAGTGCAGGGGTCACTGAACTGTCCCGTTCGCGCACCTAGACCAAACGATCACCCCCATCCGGAAAGAGGACACAGGGGCTATTTACTCGGCGCGCGACAGTCGCTCTCCGGATAGGCGACTACTTCTGTCAATTGTGAAATAAGCAAAGGCCGCTATCGTCGCTGCGTCAACGACGTCTCCCGCCTGGATCATCAGCACGAAGTCGATCTCACTGAACCAGCTATGGACCATGTCCTGCTCCGTATCCTCGCGCTGCGGAACGCCCTGGGTCAGAGACGTTGCGACGTACACGTCACAGCCTTGACTGCTCATGCCATGCGCCCCATATAGGTGCCCAAGATGACGGATCGTGTGTGCTTCTATCCCGGTCTCTTCTTGCAGCTCTGTCCGGGCTAAGTCGAGTTGACTTCCCTCCTTCTGGGTACCCCAAGACCCCTGTGGGAACTCCCAGGCACGTCTAGCGACTGGATAGCGGTACTGCTCCACGAGCCAGAACCCGTCGTCACAATGCGGAATTACCAGAGCGAAATCTGGCTTCTCGATATAGCCATAAATGCCCTCAAGGCCGTTGGCCCTAAGGACCACGTCTTCACGCACAGTCATCCAAGCGTTACGGTATGCCTCTCGGCTCGACAGCGTCTTAATCACAGCTCCCCCTCATTTCGCTAAATCGGGCAGCTTCCAGCTGCCGGTGCAGAATGCGCGGTCTGTTGCCCGCCGACATCCTCGTGAGCAGATCATCTTCCTTGCGCCCAAGAAACTGTGGGTAGATCAGGTCGCTGGCCGTCGAGGACGGCAAATTCATCGTCGTCGTCTTCGAATGCTCTCTATCAACAGTAGAGCCAGGCTTAAAACGATCACTGGCTTATGGGCGATTTCCCGCGGTGCGGCTTGCAGTGCCCCCGATACCGCCCGTTCATCGTTCCCACATGGCACCCAGCTGCCCAACGCCGGCTCGAAGCCATTGCGTCGGATTCTGTGCCCCATGAACGTCCGGGTTACGGACGCCCGCTACAACGGGCGGTTGCATGTCACATGGGCATAAGCGGATATACCCATGTGACGTAGGTGAGCCGACCTAATCGTCCGAGCCGCGAGCCAAGACAGCTACGAGCAGTGTCTCAACGTCCTCGGTTGGGGAGAGCGGCTCTTTGCCCGTCAGGCTGGCTCGCATATGATCTTCGACGAGGAACCACTGGATCATGTCAGCGGCCTCCCAGATCTGAAACCTCAGGAGTGGCCTGTCGATCTCATGTGGCACCGTGAACGAGCCATCGCTCGGAGATCGACGTAGAAGCCCCTCTTCTTCGCCTCGTTGTCCTCCTGGGCGAGGCCCTTCAGATAGGCGGCCAGCGCATCGGGTGCGTGGGCCTTCGCGATTTCGATATCCACGGCCTCCGAAAATCCCGGGACTTCGACCATTGCGGATAAGAAGTCGGTGGCCTCTATGAGCTTTGCGAGGTGATTAAGCCCCTTGTTGCGCAGTTCAGGCACCTCGCGAGGCGTTTCGTCACCGTCGTTCCAGGCGTTATAGAACGACTTGTAGACCCAGACCGCCTTGCCCACTTCCTCCTGTGCAAGTACAACCAACGACTGCGCGCGCGGTGATGGGGGTTGCGATAGTGATGCCAGTGATGAAGCAGCGCGTGATCATTCCATACCCATGACCACATCTTGCCACCCGGCGGGGTGCTACTCGACATGTACCGGGATCGGGTCTTTCGGCACGCGTTACCGATGGTTAAGAATGGGCAGGACGCTGAACACGGCACGGCGACCACGTTTCGGGAGCTCTGGCACGACCGGGCGGAGGTGAGGCTGGTCGAGGCTCCCGTGCTGCCCTTGCAGCTGGTTACCGCGACGAACGCCGCACGGAATCTGCGTCGTTCAGCCCGGCGCTATCGACGTCTGTTGAACGTGCTGCCCCGGCCCGAGAGCACCGCGCCGGATGCTGCGCGTTCTTCTCTTGACGCACCAGAAAACAGCATCGACACACAGGGCCGTCGCGGGATTGGCCGCGGATTTCGTCCCGCTGACCGTTCCATATGTGGGACGGCAGCAAGGGGGCGACGTCGGTGGATGAGTTCCGCAGTCAAATGCGGAAAGTGCGTCGCTCCGACCGCGCGAAACTGCCGCGGTGCCCGTCTGGCTCTTCCGACATTGAGCCCGATGACCGGGGGTCACACGCACGAGGTTGTCTACGCGGGCGGCGCCAGCTGCTGGAGCACCGTCGCCGGCTCGGGTTTTACTGCGCGGTCGGGCTCCGCGTAGTGCGCCTTTGTCGTCGACGTCGAGGTGTGTCCGAGCACGTCAGTCGCAGCCTGCATGCCGAGTTCGTTGGCGAGCAGCGTCGCCCCCGTCCGGCGAAAGGCGTGTGGGGTGATCCCCATGGCGTCGAGGCCAGCGTTCCGGAGGATCTCGCGGAATGTGCGCCTGACGTTGTGCGGCGCGAGTGGCTTGCGGTTCCGCGCGAAGAACAGCAGATGTTCACCGTCTTCCGCCTCGATCAGTGTCAGACGTCGGCGTATCACCTCTGCCGCGAATTGTGGCACGGCGACGGACCGGTTCGACTCGTGCGTCTTGGGATGAGCCTGGCGGAGCACGCCGACACCACTTTGCACGACGAGCGTTCCGCGGATGTGCACCCAGGGCGGATCGGCGGTCATGTCTACGTCGCACTTTCGAAGCGCAAGTGCCTCGCCGATCCGCGTTGCCGTGCCGAGCATCACCTCGATGAGGTCCTGCACCTGGCCGTCCGGCTTCGGCCCCATCCGGCCCTCCCCCATGCGCCAGTCGCGGGCAGCGAGACGGATTGCGGATATCTGATCCGCTGTGAGCGCTTTCGGGGTGTGCTGGGGCTTCTTCATCCGTGAGGTCTCCTTCACGGGATTGCGCGGGATGACCCCCCGCCTCACCGCAAACCCCAGCACCATGCTGAGGATCGTTCGGGAGTGCCTGGCTCGCGTGTAAGAGATCGCGCGCTGCACCTTCAGGAAAAGCTCGATGCGACCGACGGTCACCTCGCGAACCGTGAAGTGCTCGAAGAAGGGAAGCACGAGCCCGCGCAGCTCATACTCGTAGACGGCTTTTGTGCCGTTCGCGCGGTCGACGTCGAGCCTCAGGTCCTCCAGCCAGGCCTCGGCCAGCATCCTGAACGGCGAGCCCGCGTTCACTGTGTCGCCGACGTTGGCGGCGCTCATCCGCGCGGCCAGCTCGACCTTGAGCGCGGTCTTCGCCGCATTGCGACTCGAACCGGTCGCGGTGACTTGCCTCGACTGACCGTCCCAGTCGCGGAAGCGAGCCATCGCCCGGAAACGCCCTACACCGACCTCCGTCGCCTTGATCGCGCCGAACGTACTGATCGGAAGTCGTGGCCGGCCGGCCATCAGCGCTCGCCCCCGCGACCAGTCAAGGACGGAACGGGCTCGTGGAGTCCGTTCCGCCAACGGAGAACATCGGAGACACGATAGCGGATCTCCCGTCCGACTCGAATACCGGATGGGCCGCGGCCGTCGGTGCGCAGGTCGTAGATGGCCTGCACGTGCACGCCGAGATACTCGGCGAGCTCACTCGTCGTGAGTACGGGCTCGAGGCCGAGCCCCAAGAGACTTTCAGCATTCATAACTCGTAGGTGCCCAAGGCCACACCAGGTCAATCGAACTGGGTCGCGTACCTTCTCTCCGCGCGCCCATAACGGGCGGGCACAGTGGAATAAGCGTTGAATAAACGTTGAGTGCATCAAGTCTTGCCCTTTCAGTGAGGACAAGAAACCCTGATCAGACGACGTGCGTGGTGCCCCCGGTAGGAATCGAACCTACGACAAGCGGATTAGAAGGCCGCTGCTCTATCCACTGAGCTACGGGGGCGAAGAACGGTCAACGATACCGCAGACCCGGCCCGCCGGCGCTCAAACGGCCTTCGCGGCCGCCACGAGCACCTGGGCGAGTGTCGGCACACCCGTGGCTCGGAAGACCTCGATCCCGGCCGCGTCCCGGATGATCACCGTGGGGGTGATCCGGATGCCGTCGGCCTCGGCTTCCGCGACGTCCCGCACCACGTCGAGCTCACGCACGGTCGCCTGGGGCACGAGGCGTTCGACCTCGGCCAGGACTGCCCGGGTCTGCATGCAGGGCTCACAGAAGGCGGAGGAGAAGTACGTCAATTCCATGCGAGGTAGTCTACGGAGCGCGCGTCTCAGTCGCACCGCTGCCGGGATCAGCGCAACAGGGCCGGTCGGCGTCCGCCGTTAGACTCGACACATGAAAAAAAGTAGTGACCGGTTGGTTTGGATTGACTGCGAGATGACCGGTTTGGACATTGATTCCGACGAGTTGGTGGAGATCGCTGTAGTGATCACCGATTACGACCTGAACATCATCGACCCGGGACTCGACCTCATCATCAAGCCGAATCAGGCGTCGCTGGAGAACATGAACGACTTCGTGCGCAACATGCACGAGACCAGCGGGCTGATCAACGAGATCCCGAACGGAATCAGCGCCGCCGAGGCCGAGACCCTGGTGCTGGAATACGTACTGCAGTTCATCCCGGCCGAGCAGAGGGCTCCGCTGGCGGGAAATTCCATCGGCACCGACCGGGCCTTCCTGATGAAATTTATGCCTCGCCTCGACGCCCAGCTGCACTACCGCAACGTCGACGTGTCCTCGATCAAGGAACTCGCACGCCGCTGGTACCCGCGGGTTTACTTCAACGCCCCCGCGAAAGACGGCGGACACCGCGCCCTGGCTGACATCCTCGAATCCATCCGCGAACTGGCGTACTACCGCCAAACCGTGTTCGTGGCCGACCCCGGGCCGTCCAGCCAACAGGCGAAGAACAGCGCGGCCGCAGCCGTGAACATTTTCGCTGCGAACATGTAATACACTTGTCAAGTTGCCTTCTCTGTGAGAAAGCAGCGCATGGTGGGTATAGCTCAGCTGGTAGAGCATCCGGTTGTGGTCCGGAAGGCCGCGGGTTCAAGCCCCGTTACTCACCCCAATTGAAACACGCAGAAACAGTCCATCGAACGCGCGACCGGGCCCTCGGATTCGGCCGCGCGTTCGCATTTCCGGCATCGAAACGCCGCACCGAAATGGTGTCCTCGCCTCGGCCTCCCCGCGGTCCAACGGCGTCCGGGACAGCTGAAAGGGATCTCTCCATGCGTGCTCGTTTCGCCCTCCCCGCCGTCGCTGCGGTGGCCGCCCTCCTGCTCACCGGCTGCGTCGACAACACTGTGCCGGTTCCCGGAGCCGACGCCACCGCGCCCGCCAAGACCGTGACCGAAGATGCCGCCGCCTCGGCGCTGCTCCCGGAGAAGGTCCGCGCCTCCGACACGCTCGTGATCGGAACGAGCCCGAATTACTCCCCCAACGAGTTCAAGGACGATTCCGGCAACCCGATCGGCTGGGGAGTCGAACTCGGCGCCGCGGTTGCCGCGAAGTTGGGTCTGACCGCCGACTACAAGGTCGCGAATTTCGACACCATCATCCCGAGCATCATCGGCGGCGAGATGGACCTGGGAAACTCGTCCTTCACCGTCAACCTGAAGCGCCAGGAGCAGGTCGACTTCGTCAACTACTACACGGCCGGCATCCAGTGGGCCTCCGCCACCGGCACCACCGTCGACCCCGACGACGCCTGCGGCCTGAAGATCGCCGTGCAGTCCACCACCTACGAGGACACCGACGAAATCCCGGCCAAGAGCGCCGCCTGCGTCGCCGCCGGAAAGCCCCCGATCGACAAGCTCAAGTTCGACACCCAGGACCTGGCCACGAACGCCACTGTGCTCGGCCAGGCCGACGCCTTCAGCGCAGACTCCCCGGTCACCCTCTACGCGATCCAGCAGACCGCGGGCAAGCTGCAGAAGGCCGGCACCTCCTTCGACGAGGCACCGTACGGCATGGCCGTGGCGAAGGACTCCGGGATGGCAGCGGCCGTGCAGGCTGCCCTGCAGTCCATGGTCGACGACGGCTCCTACGGCGAGATCCTCAAGACCTGGGGCGTCACCGACGGCGGCCTGAGCACCATCACGATCAACGGCTGACCGGCTCCCTGAGAGGCTGAACGAATGTGAGATGCTGAACGGATGCCGCAGCTGACTCACAAGGAGTTCGAGCGTCTCGTCGTCGACGAGCTCGACCTCCTGCCCGACGACATGGTCGACGGCCTGGACAACGTGATCTTCGTGGTCGAGGACCGACCCGAAGACGGCACGATGGACACCCTCGGGCTCTATGACGGGGTTGCCCTGACCGAGCGCGGGCAGTACGGCTTCGGTGAGATGCCGGACCGGATCGTGCTCTACCGGGAGCCGTTGCTGGAGCTCTGCGCGGATCTCGAGGAGTTGCGCGACCAGGTGCACATCACTCTGGTGCATGAGATCGCCCATTTCTACGGCATCAACGACGACAGGCTGCACGACCTCGGCTGGGGATGACCAACCACCGTTAGCCTTGCGTCATGAGTAGATCCCGGCCTGCCCGCGTCATCGGCGCCACGGTCGGCGCCCTCGTCATCCTGTCCGTCGGCGTCTACGGGCCGGCCACCCTACTGGGGCCGTTGCCTGAGGCCACCGCCACGCTGGCCACGCCGGCGGCCGGCGAGTCGGTTCCGTTCCCGCCCGCGCTGCCGGCCACCGGCGGCAGCGCCGTCATCGGCCTGGCCACGGTCACACCCGATCTGGCCTTCCCGGAGACGACGGCGCTGGACGCCGACGCTCTCGCCACCACCCTGCCTCTCGCCGTGGCCGGCACGGCCGAACCGCTGCCGATGGCCGCGGCGACGAAGATCGTGACCGCCCTGGTCGTGCTCGACGCGAAACCGCTGACCCTTGGTGAGACGGGGCCTCAGATCCCGATCACGGCCGCGGATTACCAGGACTACATCGACTACGGCAATTCCGGTGCGCGCACCGTCGTGGTCTTCCCGGGCGAACTGTGGACCGAGACCGAGCTGCTCCAGGCGATGATCCTCGGCTCCAGCAACAATCACGCCGACACGCTGGCGCGTTGGGCCTTCGGCTCCCTCGACGCCTACAGCGCCGCCGCCAACGCCTGGCTGGGCAAGCAGGGCCTCGACGGCACTCGTGTCGCCGACGCCACCGGGCTCAACGACGAAAGCGTCGGAACGGCCACCGACCTTGCCCGGCTGGCCGGCCTGGCCGCCGCCGACCCGGTGATCAATGCCATCCTCTCCCAGCCGGCCTCCGCCCTGGTGGGCCAGCGCGGCGTGGACAACACCACGGCGTTCCTGGCCGAGTTGGGCGTCACCGGCATCACCCGCAGCTACACGGACGGGGCGGGCGTCTGTTTTCTCTTCACCGGTCAGGTGCAGGGCCCGGACTCGACCTACACCTTTGCCGGTGCCCTGCTCGGCGAACCCGATTACGACACCCTGACCAGTGACGTCACCGTCCTGATGGAGAGCGCCCGCGCCGGG
Organism: Cryobacterium sp. TMT2-42-4; assembly: GCF_004402645.1. Lineage (NCBI taxonomy): Bacteria > Bacillati > Actinomycetota > Actinomycetes > Micrococcales > Microbacteriaceae > Cryobacterium > Cryobacterium sp. TMT2-42-4. Next base: position 9,275 of record NZ_SOFT01000033.1, on the reverse strand, counting down.
GTACGCGAGCTGCCAACCCTCGCCCAGGGTGACGCCTACGTGGAGTTCAGCACACCGTGGGGGGCCGAGGCCTCCGGAACCGTGCGCACGGCCACGACGACGTACGGCTGGCTGGCCCAGGCGCCGGGCGACGCGGAGGTGATCCTGGAGACGGTGTCGACCGGCCGGGCGGGCAAGACCGTCGGCCGGGTCACGGTGGAGACCGGGGGCACCGAGGTGACGTCGACGCTGGTGCTCGACCGCACGATCAGCGCGCCGGGCCTCGGTTGGCGGCTCCTGCACCCCGTGCCGATGATCTCGGCGCTGATCGCCGCGGACCGCTAGCGGCGAAAGGCTGCCGCGACCGCCCGCCGGCTACTGGTCTGCGGCTACTCGCGCTCGCCGGTCGGCAGGAACGGGTCGCTCTCGCCCGCGTCGAACCGGTAGCGCACGTGCACGCGGCCCTGCACATCGCGCACGTCCTCCTCGTCGTACCAGAACAGCGTTTCGACCCCCTCGACGGCGGCCATCATGCTGACCCGGGCGTCATGTTTGCCCTGGATCAGCACCCGGGTGTCGACCTGGCCCGCGAGGGGACCGTCAATGAATTCCGCGGTGTAAACGACATTTTCAGCACCTTGATCAGCCATACCTCCAACCTAGTCCCGGGCACCGACTTGCGGGCGACGGATGTCCGGGGTCCCGGCCAGCCGGATCGTCGCCTGCCGCTCGGGCGCCTCCCGCTCTCGGTAAGCGTCCCAGCCCGCTTCCCACTGGTCCCAGTGCGACCGGAACAGTTCGCCGTCCCGGGCGAGGGCCCGCTGCTTGCGGATGCGGTCGTCGGCGGCCAGCCAGACCCGGATGTCGCTGAGTGGCGCGTGGGCGGCCGCCAGGGTTCCGCAGCCCTCCACGATCAGCGGGCGGGCCGGGTCGACCGGGTGCCATTCTGCCAACTCGCGCCGCTCCCAGTCATAGCGCCGCCAGGCGGCGGGCCGGCCCAGTCTTCTCGGGGCGAGCACCTGTTCGCGCAGGTGCGTGACGGCGGCGTCCAGCCCCTGCCAGCCGGGGTAGATGTCGTCCAGCCGCACCAGGGTGGGCCGGAGCGGTCCCGGCCAGGCGACGACGAGCGCGTCGGCGAGGGTGCTCTTGCCGGCGCCGCTCGGCCCGTCGATGAGAACGACGGGCGCCACCCCGGCGGCGGCAAGGTCGCGGAGCACGGGGGCCAGCAGCATCCGTCGGTCACCGACCGGATCGGGGGCGGCCGGTTCGAGGGCGGCCGTGGGCAGATCAGGTGAGGACAAAGTTCCAGCTTCCCGTCGCCACGGAGACGCTCACCGAGAGCAGGGCCACGGCCAGACCGATGCCGACCAGGGCCACCTCGCGCCCCCGGAAGCTGGAAGGGCGGGCCCAGGTGCGCCGCACCGAGGCGCCGAACCCGCGGGCCTCCATCGCCGTCGCGAGTTTGCTGCCGCGCCGGATCGACAGCACCAGCAGGGCGAAGGCCTGGCTGAGCAGCCGGCGCAGGACGCCGCGGTCCGCGATGCCGCGGGCCCGCCGGGCCAGTTCGAGGGCGCGCCAGTCCTCGAGGAACAGGCCGACCAGGCGCAGCCCGGCCAGACCGCCAAGCACGAAGCGGGCCGGCAGTTTCACGACTTGGCCGAGGCCGTCGGCCAGGTCGGTGGGGTCGACGGTCACGAAGAGCACGACCGACGGCAGTCCGATGGCGAGGATGCGCAGGGTCGTGGCGATGGCCAGCTCGAGTGATCCCTCGGTCACGTTCACCAGCCCGAAAGACCAATAGACCTCCCCGGCCGCCTGCCCGTAGAGCAGGGTGGTGACGCCGGCGGTGGGGGCGGCGATCCAGACCGGCAGGGTGCGCACCGCGAAGGCCTTCAGGGACAGCCCGGCCCAGAAGAAGAGCACGAACTCGCAGGCGAGGGCGACGACTGCGGAGACCCAGTCGATGGTGAGGATGAGCACGCCCGCCAGCAGCAGCGCGGCGGCCAGCTTCGCGACCGGGTTGATCCGGAAGATGGCCTGGGTTCCCCGGGCAGGCGTCAGCACGCTCACCGGGACACCGCCGCCCGCGGCGTGACGCTGCGGCCGGCCCGCCCGGCCAGATGGTACTCCCGGTCAGCCAGGGCGACCACGAAGTCGGTGTCGTGCGAGACGGCGACCACCGCGGTGCCCTCCCGCAGGAGTTCGTCGAGCAGGGCCACGATCTCCCGCCAGGTGCGCAGGTCCTGGCCGAAGGTGGGCTCGTCGAGCATGAGCAGTCGTGGCTGGGTGGCCAGCACGGTGCCCACCGACAGCCGACGTTTCTCTCCGCCGGAGAGGGTGAACGGGTTCGCCTCGGCCAGGTGGTCCAGGCGCAGGCGCTGCAGCACCTCGTCGACCCGGGCATTGATGTTCGCCTCCGGCCGTTTGAGGGCGCGCGGCCCTATTGCGAGTTCGGCCCGCACGGTGGCGGCCACGAACTGGTGCTCCGGGCTCTGGAACACGGTGCCGATGCGGGTGAGCAGCTGGCGGGACTTCCAGCGGATCGGTTCCTCGTCGGCCCCGCCGGCGAACTCCGGGCTCGCGAGAACCGCTCCCCCGGCCGGTTTCAGCAGGCCGGCGAGGGTGAGCATCAGGGTCGATTTGCCGGCGCCGTTCGGTCCGGTGACTGCCAGAGCGGTGCCGGCGTGCACCGTGAGGTCGATGTCCCGGGCGAGCACGTCGGCGCGCGTGCGCGCGACCGCGAGGCCGGGCGTGCGGAGCAGAGGGACCGAGCCGGGCGCCGACGCCGAGCTGGTCTCGCGCCGCGATGCAGTCAGGCCGTTGCCCCGCCCGGGCACCCAGACACCCGCGGCCGCGAGCCGTTCCCCCTGCCTGGTCAGCACGTCGTCGGGATGGCCGTCGGCCAGCACTCCCCCGGCCGCGTCGAGCACGATCACCCGGTTCACAAGGTTCTGCCAGACGGCGACCCGATGTTCGATCACGATGAACGTCGCCGTGGAGTTCTCGAGCACGCGGGCAACGGAATCGCGCACATCCAGCACGCCTCCAGGGTCGAGATTCGCTGTGGGTTCGTCGAGCAGCAGCAGCCCCGGCCGCATCGCCAGCACCCCAGCGAGGGCGAGGCGCTGCTTCTGTCCACCCGACAGCGACGACGTCGGATGGCTGAGCGGCAGGTTCAGGCCGACCATGTCAAGGGCGTCGCTCACCCGGCGCCAGATCTCTTCGCGGGGCACCCCCAGGTTCTCGCAGCCGAAGGCGACGTCGTCGCCCACCCGCGCCAGGATCACCTGGGAGTCAGGGTCCTGCAGCAGCAGCCCGGCCTGGCCGCGCGCTGCGGTCGGCTCGGCGCCGTTTACAAGCAGCTGACCGCGCTGCTCGCCCTCCTCGTCGCCGCCGAGAACCCCGGCGAGGGCGTGCAGCAGAGTGGATTTGCCGGCCCCGGAGGCGCCGAGCAGCAGCACGCGCTCGCCCGGCTCGATTCTCAGGTCGAGGCCGTTGACGGCCCAGCCCCGCCGCCCGGCATGCCGCCATCCCCAGCCGCGGGCCACGACGGACGCTCCCGAGACGGATGCCGCTGCTGCCGGTGTCATCGCCGTCCCCCTAGACCTGGGTGCGGTTCGATCGCCCGGCGGCGAACCGCGACAGTGCCCCGGTGCGGGCGAGGCCACGCATGGCCAGCCAGGACAGCAGTCCGGCCACGACAATGCCGGAGACGATCGAGGAGGCGGTGTAGATGGTGATGAAGGGAACGGCCGATCCGGGGTACCAGAGCAACAGGTCGTTGACGGCGAGGGCAAGGCCGGCACCCGCGCCGGCGAGCAGGGCCACGACGAGGCGGTAGTTGGCGTAGAAGAACAGCGCGAAGACCAGCTCCGCGCCGAGACCCTGCACCAGGCCGGAGACCAGGATGGTGGCTCCCCAGGCGGTGCCGCCGACCAGAGTCGACACGACCGCCGCCAGCAGCTCGGTGTAGAGCGCGGCGCCGGGTTTGCGGATGATGAGGCCGCCGAGCACGCCGGCGAACAGCCATCCGCCGCCCAGGAGCGCCTGCAGGCCCGGCAGCAGCGGGGTGAGCAGGCCGCTGAGCGGGTTGTACGCCTGGTTCCAGACGACGAAGATGAGCCCGCTGGCCACGCCGATGACACTGGCGATGACGATGTCGACGACCCGCCACCGGAAGTTACGCGGCTGGTGGGATGTGGTGGGGGTGAGAAGGGTTGTTGTAGCGTGCACTGGTCGTGCCCTTTCCGTAGATGGTTCCAGGGCACGGGAACGAGAAAATCTGCCTCCCTGCGCTGGCATGATCCAGATCAGGTTCGACGGTCGAAGCTTCAGAAGCTTCCTCTCAGCCCGGTTGACCGGACTCCCGTGTTCGAATTCAGTATAGACCTCGGCCTAGACTCGCGGGATGGAGTCCTCGCCTCGCCCCCGAATCACTGTCGGGCGCGAATGACGTTCACCGTTCCCCTCATCCTCGCCGGGCTGTTGCTGCTGTTGCTGCGCCACTTCATTTTGCGGCGACGACGGATGCGACGCGGGCTACCCGTGCGCGGTCCCTGGCATATCCCCCGGAGCTGGCGGGAAGGGCCGGGCTCCCGCCAGCGGCTGGGCCGCTGGTGGCGTAGCTGACGCGGGCGGCGATGAGCGCCCGAACGCGGTACGCTCGAAGTGGTGAGTCGGGAAGTCTGGTCGACAGCTGTGTTCGTGTGCCACAAAATCCCGATTGACTGAGGCTTGTCCATGCCGAAACCACCACCACTTCCGCCCACCCCGAGACTGAACGTCTTTCGCCGCAGCAGCTATCCCGAGTATTTGCACGTCTCGACGATCCTGCGCAAAGAGACCGTGGGCGGCGCTCTCCTGCTGGTGGCGACGGTTCTCGCGCTGATCCTGGCGAACACCGGGGCCTCCGATTTCTACTTCTCCGTGCGGGACTTTAAGATCGGCTACGAGCCGTGGCACCTCAATCTGAGCCTCGGAGCGTGGGCCGCCGACGGACTCCTGGCGATCTTCTTCTTCATTGCCGGCCTCGAACTCAAACGTGAGTTCGTCGCCGGCGATCTGCGCACCTTCAGCCGCGCGGTCGTCCCGGTCGCCGCGGCCGTCGGCGGCGTCATCGTGCCGGCTGTGATCTTCACCGCAATCGCGTTCAGCTCGGGGCCGGAAATGTTACGAGGCTGGGCCATCCCCACCGCCACCGACATCGCCTTCGCCGTGGCCGTGCTCGCCGTGATCGGCTCCAAACTGCCCAGCGCCCTGCGCATCTTCCTGCTGACCCTGGCCGTGGTCGACGACCTGCTCGCCATCGCCATCATCGCCTTCTTCTATTCCGGCGACCTCCAGCCTGTTCTGTTGCTGCTCGCCATCGTGCCGCTGGGCCTCTTCGCCTTTCTGGCGCATAAGTACTCCTACCTGTTCGGCACCACCACGTGGGCCGCGGGCGCCGTTCTGCTGCCGCTCGGCATCGCCACCTGGGTTCTCGTGCACGGCTCCGGCATCCACGCCACGGTGGCCGGAGTGCTGCTCGGCTTCGCCGTGCCCGTGCTGCGCAGCCGACGTGGCGGCGGACCCGACGCCGGCCCGGGCCTGGCGCAGAACCTCGAGCACCGCATGCGCCCGCTCTCGGCCGGTTTCGCCGTGCCGGTGTTCGCGTTCTTCTCCGCCGGGGTCACGATCGGCGGCGTGTCGGGCCTGACCACAGCCCTCACCGACCCGGTCGCGATCGGAATCGTCGTCGCCCTGGTGGTGGGCAAGCCAGCAGGCATCATGCTCGCCACCTGGCTGGTCACCAAGACCACCCGGGGCGCCCTCGACCCGGACCTGGCCTGGGTGGATGTGATCGGCGTCGCCATGCTCGCCGGTGTCGGCTTCACGGTGTCGCTGCTGATCAGCGAGCTGGCTTTCGGGCAGGGTAGCCCGCACGACGACCACGCCAAGGTAGCTATCCTGACCGGGTCGCTGCTGGCGGCACTACTGGCGACGGTGGTGCTGCGCAGCCGCAACCGGCACTACGGGCGCATCGCCGACAAGGAGGCGCTCGACGCCGACAACGACGGCGTCCCCGACGTGTTCGAGACCGATCCGGCTCGCGACGAGCGGTTCGGCGGGCACTGACAGGGCCGGAGCGCAGCCAGCCGCCCGACTCCCTCAGTTGGAGTAAATGCTGGCCGTCACAGGCGGAACGGCGTGCCCGGCGCCGCACCAATTCGACGGAGATTCTTCGGTCAACACCCGTTTTCGAGCCCCAACCCCTGCGCACTGTTCAGGGCACAATTGCCGTCGAATTCGTTCGGGACGGATGTGCCGCAGATCCTCGGACTCGAAGGACGCGACGGTGAGAGCGCACATTCATCCACCGCGTCGAAGCGCAGTCAGCAGCCCGACATCCTCAGCCGGGGTGGCTGGGCGACCGGGCGGCTGGGCACCTTCGCTGCTAGCGTTTGAGGGCGCGGACGACGCGGGATATCGCCTTGCCGGCCACCCAGAGGAACGGAATGCCGACCGCGAGCAACGAGATGACGTTGGGCTCGAAGCGCACCGTCGTGCCCGATTTGACGTAGGCGCCGATCGGCAGGGATGCCCCGCCGCCCCCGCCGCCGGACCCGCTGCCGGTGGCGGCGGAGTCACCCTCGCCACCGCCGAAGCCGTAGTACACGAGAGCAACGGGAATCAGGGTGACGCCGTCCACCTGGACCGGATCACCGTAGGCCGACCTGACGCCGGCGGTACGAGAGATATCTGCGAGCTTCTCTGGAAGGCTAGTCATGGATTCAGGCTACCCCCTGTCTGGTTTGCGGTTGCCTGATCAGTGGGGGCCTGGTCAGTGGGGGCCTGGTCAGGGTGTGTCCGGATGCAGTAGCGACGCCGGGCGCACCGTGCCGCGCCCGAACCGTGCGGTGACCGAGTCCACGGCCCGTTCGGCTCCCCGCCAGTCGTCGTCGGGGTCCCAGAGGCCGGCGCCAGTGCCGTCGCCATCGCTGAGCTGCTCAACGCGCACGCCGATGAGGCGCACCCGGATGCCGGAGACCGCCAGAGCCTCGAAGCTGGCAGCCACCTCCTCGTAGATCCGGCGTCCGACGCTGGTCGGTTCCGACAGGGTGCGGGAACGGGTGACGGTGCTGAAGTCGGTGTAGCGCACCTTGAGCACCACGCAGCGGCCCACGAGGCCCGCGCGGCGCAGCCGGGCAGCCACCGCAACGGACTGCCGCAGCAGTTCGCTCCGGAGTCGGGCGACATCCGTCACGTCGTATTCGAAGGTGACCTCGTGGCCGACGCTTTTCTCCGCGTGCTCCACCGTGACCACCCGAGGGTCCCTCCCCCAGGCCAGCTCGTGCAGCTTGCGGCCCGACGCGTCGCCCACGCACTTCTGCAGCACCGCGAGCGGGGTGCGGGCGAGGTCACCGATCTCACGCAGGCCCTGCCCGAGCAGCGCCTGTTCGGTCGTGGCGCCGACCCCCCACAAGGTGCCGACGGGCAACGGATGCAGGAATGCGAGGGTCTCTTCGGCGGGAATCACGAGCAGGCCGTCGGGTTTCGCCCGGCCCGACGCCATCTTGGCGACGAACTTCGTGCTCGCCGCACCGACCGAGCAGGTGAGCCCGGTTTCGGCCTTGACCCGGGCCCGGATTTTCGCGCCGATCTCGGCCGGGGTGCCGTGCAGGCGACGGGCACCCGCCACGTCGAGGAAGGCCTCGTCGATGCCCAGCTGCTCGACCAGCGGCGTGAACTCTTCGAAGATGCGCATCACCCGGTCGGAGTATTCCCTGTACCGGCCCATGTGCGGTTCGAGCACCACAGCCTCCGGGCAGCGCCGAAGGGCGAGCGCCATAGGCATGGCCGAATTGACGCCGTAGCGCCGGGCCACGTAGTTCGCCGCCGTGACCACCGAGCGCCCGGACCGGTGCCCCACGATCACCGGGCGGTGCACCAGTTCGGGGTGATCGAGCAGTTCGACTGACGCGAAGAACGCGTCCAGGTCGATGTGGAGCAGGGTCGCGGCGCTGTCGTCTACCGCGTCGGTCGAGACCGTGCGATCGCTGCCGTCCTGCCTGCTCATGCGTCCTGCCTGCTCATGGTCCTTCGACTCCTGGAGAGACCCTAACCCGGACCGGCGACAGGCCGCGACCGATTCCGCGACGGGAGAACGTGAACAGCGCCCGGGCGGAATGCACGGTGATGGAATGCACGGCGACGGAATGCAGGGCGACGGATGCCGGTTGTAGCGTTGCAGGGGCATCCGTTTCACCGTTCCACCCGTTCGACCAAGGGAGTCCCATGACATATGACTGGCTTGCGCTGCAGAAACAGGCCGCCGAGGAGTTCGGGGCCCGCGTCGACCTGATCACCGACTGGGCCGCCGCCACACCGGACACCGAGTGGACCGTGACCGAGTTGGTGCGCCACGTGGTGTTGGAACAGCAGTGGGTCCCCGCGCTGCTGCGCGGCCTCACGGTGCTCGACGCCCGGCGCTCACTCACCCCGCTGGGCCCGGACCTCGCGAAGGAATGGGCCGTCTATTCGGCGCTGGCGGCCGCAGCCTGGGCAACGACCCCGGCCGACGCACCGGTGACCCTGTCGTATGACACGGTGACGGCATCCGACTACCTGCGCGAGCAGGTCTCCGATGTCACGATCCATTCCTGGGACCTGGCGCGGGCAACGGCCGCCGACGAGTCCCTCGACCCGGCCTTGATCGAGGCGGTCTGGACGGTGTTCGAGCCCCAGCGGGACACCCTCGAGGCCAGCGGACTCTTCGCCACCCCGGTACCATCCGACGAGAACGCGCCGCTGCAGACAAGGCTGCTCGCCCTGACCGGCCGGGATCCGCGCAGGCCGTAGCCCGCGGGCCGCACCTGCCAGGCCTGGGGCTACCGGTTCACCTTTTCCGCGCCGGCGATGCGTTGGGACGACGACTCCTTGCTCGGACAGGTCTGGGGTGCGACTATTCAACGCTCCGCCGGGTCATTATGGACCCATCGGGCATTTCTCTCGGTTTCGGTCTGGTCTCGGTGGTCGAGCCTGTCGAAACCCGGTAGTCGAGCCGCCTCGGTGGTCGAGCTTGTCGAGACCCGGTGCGCCGACGTCCGGAGGTTCGCCGGGCATCCGTCGCGGTCGAATTCGCTAACTGCGGAGATTCTCCCGACACGCCGCTTCGGCAGGCGCCGCACCAGGCGTTTACCGAAAAATTGCCGCGTCTACGTGACGACGGATGCGTGCCGCCGGCCCAGTAGCGGATGCCCGCAGCGGGCCCAGGGCGCGTTGCTCTGCTCCTCCACAATGCGGGTGTGATCAGGTTA
>NZ_SOFT01000026.1:0-12238 GCF_004402645.1 Cryobacterium sp. TMT2-42-4 | reverse complement strand
GCGTTGTCACCGCATGCGCCGACGCGGCCCATCGACCCGGTGATGCCGTTGTTCTTCAGCACCCGCAGGAACGCGTTGGAGCGGAACTGGGAGCCTCGGTCCGAGTGCAGGATCGTGCCGTCGATGGTGCGCTGGCCGATCGCGTTCCGGGCGGCGGCGGCGGCCAGGGACGCCTTCATCCTGGAGTCGATCGAGTAGCCGACGATCTTGTTCGAGTAGACGTCTTTGATCGCGCAGAGGTAGATCTTGCCCTCGTCCGTGCGGTGTTCGGTGATGTCGGTGAGCCAGAGCTGGTTCGGGCGTGTCGCGGTGAATTTCCGTTTGACGTGGTCGTCATGGACGGGCGGCCCGGCCTTGCGTGTGAGGCCGCGTTTCTTCGCGAACACGGACCAGAGCCGTTGCTGCGAGCACAACCGCCAGACCCGGTTCTCACCCGCGGTGAGGCCGGCCTGGCCGAGCTCGTCGGAGATGAACCGGTAGCCGAAGGCGGGGTCGTCTCGGTGGATATCCCAGGCGGCGTTGGTGAGACGGGCGTCGACCCAGTCGCGCTGGGAGATGGGGTCGCGCTTCCACTGGTAGAACGCTTGTTTGGAGAAGCGCAACACCCGGCAGGTCACCGTGACGGGGACACCGTCGACGGCCAGTTCACGGACCAGCGGGTAGATCATTTTGGGTTGACGTCCCGGGACAGATACGCGACAGCCCGGCGCATGACCTCAGCTTCCTACTCGAGCAGCCGGATGCGTTTCTTGGCATCCCGCAGTTCCGCGGACTCCTTCTCGGTCACGCCCGGCTTGACGCCTTCCTCGACGTCGGCTTTCTTCAGCCAATTCGCCAGGCAGGACTCCGAGATCCCGAAGTCATTCGCGATCTGATTCAGNCGCCAGGCAGGACTCCGAGATCCCGAAGTCATTCGCGATCTGATTCAGCGGGGCTTCGTGCTTCCGGGCGACCGCGACAACGTCGCGGCGGAACTCGGGTGGGTAGGGCTTGGGCATGTTGACATCCTTCCAGCGAAGACGAATCTCCACAGGTTAGGAGTCAACCAAACCGGGGGCAGTCCCNGCGGGGCTTCGTGCTTCCGGGCGACCGCGACAACGTCGCGGCGGAACTCGGGTGGGTAGGGCTTGGGCATGTTGACATCCTTCCAGCGAAGACGAATCTCCACAGGTTAGGAGTCAACCAAACCGGGGCAGCCCTGAACTCCATTCGAAAGCTGGCGACGCGTCACCCGATCGATGTGAATGTACCGAGGTACAGCACGAGTACACACCGTCGCGGGCGGGAGCATCCCAGCCCTAACGATTCCCTGACGGGCTCGCCCGGAAACCTAACGACTTTGCCCCTAGGGGCAGCGCTCCGGTGTTCCAAAGTCATGCTGCACTGTGCCGCGGCGCGTCGAGCAATGCGCCACAATGCCTATCGTCGACTGCCCCGGCTGACGTGGCTTGTGCGAACAGTACGCGGACGGCGACACGGCCCTCACGAAACCGTGTCCCCTCAAGGGCCGACTAGTGGCGTGGTCCAGAAAGGGGCCAGTGTTGAATCACGCTTGAACGGGGGGTGCAATGCGCAATTCACAGAGGTCTTCGGGATCGACGGCGTTTTCACGTCGTCCTGTTCACTCGCGATACCACCGGCGATAGGTCCGGCGGATTCCATCGATAACTGGAGTGAAGACTATGAACAGAAGCAGAATCAGGTCCGGTGCCCTTGCGGCCCTCGCCATCAGTGCTCTATTCGTGACGGGCGGCCTCGTGGCGTCCGGATCAGCCGGTGCATCTGCCGCGACGCAATCCACGGATGTCGATAGGTGGGTCGTTCCCGAGACCCAACAGGGGGGCGAATACTGGACGGCAGAGCGGATGAGGACCGCCACCCCTGGCGATGTACTGGTCGTCGACAACGTGGCATCCGCTGGCCGAAGTGACGTCGAGGTGGGGCAAGAGAAGAAGGTCACGAAGCAGTCCCGCAATCCCAAGGTCACACCAACGGCGACTCAGCAGACACCCGTGGACCACATCGGCAAGGTGTTCTTCACGCTCGGCGGGAGCGACTACGTCTGCTCGGGTAACGCCATCTCCGCGGCCAACGAGAGCACCGTTGCGACAGCCGGACACTGCGTGAACGAGGGCCCGGGGGCATTCGCCTCCCGACTGGTCTTCGTTCCGGCCTACGAGAACGGCGCCGCACCTTTCGGACAGTGGAACGCGACGGAGCTCTACGCTCCGACCCAATGGACGTCGGGCGGCGACATCACCTATGACACCGGATTCGCGATCGTCTCTTCCCCCACGGGTGTGACCCTGAGCGACACGGTCGGCGCATCGGGCGTGGCTTTCAATGACGGCAGAGGACTCACCTACTCGGCCTTCGGCTACCCGGCGGCGGCACCGTTCACGGGCAACACCCTGCAGTCCTGCTCCGGCACCGCCACGGACGACCCATACGCCCAGTCCGAATCGCAGGGCATCCCCTGCGACATGACCGGTGGTTCATCCGGCGGCCCCTGGTTCATCGGCAGCGGCTCGGCCGGCTATCAGAACTCGGTCAACAGTTTCGGCTACAACAACGTCGCGAACACCATGTTCGGGCCGTACTGGGGATCGGTCATCGAGAGCGCCTATGCTGCCGCCGCCGCCTGAACCTGACCGGCCTGACGAACCCTGCCCCGCATCCGTTGCGCACGAGAATCTGACCGCGGGCCCGTCCGACGCTGAATGGGACGAAGACCGGATGCGCGCGGCGCGACCACGAGCGATCCGTCTCAACCCGGACGGCACTCGCGATTCGGGTGAAGTACCGGGACCGCCGGAACCGACGGACGTACAGTAGAACCACCTGCGGGACAGCACCGGCAAGTTGGTGGTCCGCCGCATACCGCGGTATGTGGCGGACCACCGTCCTGCCATCCGGGTCGAGGCCACGGGGACAGCCAGGGAGCCGATCGCAACCTCTCACCCCGTTCCGCAGCGGTGACAGGGATCGGGAACCGTCGAGGATCATTGACTACTGAGGTTCGGTGAACGGCTCGAAGACCGCCCGCTCGATGAGGCGGTGCGCATCGAGGGTCGCAAGGAGCACCCACGAGGGTGGCGTCGGCACGAGGGTATCGACAATCGTTTGAGCAAGGATGCGGCCAGGACCCACGAGGAGCTGTCGGCGAGGGTTGTCAGAGCGTTCGTCTGCGACGTGGTGAGGGGTGCCTGGGTGTAGGGAGCGCGGTTCGTGTCGGACCGGAACAGGAATGGGTAGTCCCCGGTGGCCACGGATGCGCAGTGATCGGGTTGGCGAGATCAGGCTTTCGTCGATCCCGTCAACTGAGTGCCCAACCACGCTGCCAACGAAGGCCGGGGCGGCAGCGACAATCGTTGGACCCCAGCAAATCTCGGCCTGGATTTCGCTCGCCCCCGCTCGATCGCGATGGACGCAAGGCCCGCACTCAAGGTTGTCCTTGTGTAGATCCCATGACTTCATCGTGCACCTCGACCGGGAGATGCGTAATTCCCATTCCAGGCTGGTCGCTGACGAAAGCGATGGGCGGAGTGCGCAACTTTCGCTGACAGCAACGCCTTGATAGGCAACTCCCGACGGTGGGACACTGGAAGTTGTGAACCTCAACGATGAACTGCAGGCCGTCGAAAAAGTGGTGGATCGACTCGCGAAACGATTCCCAAATGTGCCAAGGTCGAGCGTCGAAAGAGCCGTCCGCGAGGAGCATCAGAACTTCTCCGGCCACCCGATACGTGACTTTGTTCCCGTTCTCGTCGAACACGGGGTCAAGGAACGCTTACGCAAACGGTGAACCACGGTTCAGCGGGATAGTGCGCGACCACCAGTGGTCCGTTGCGCTTTACTGGACATCCCGGATCATGAACACTGGGAAATCGGCTGCTATGGTTTCGAATGCCGAGACCGGCTCCGACTGATCGAGCGGAATGTGCGGTCGGGCGCCGGGTGCTTGCGCCAGGTAGGACTTGATAATCGGTGCGCGGGCATCCGCTCGAACCTCTTCGAGCAGCACCCGTCGCCTGCGCCCCGCGTAAATCACGGCGCGCCCATTCGCGGCCCGCACATTGCGCACCCACCGCGAGCCCTGGCCCAGCATCGAAACCACGTACTCACTGCCTTCGTAGCGGGCCACCACGAGCGGCAGGGTGAGCAGGGTGTGCGACTTCGGATTGACGGTCTCGAGGCTTACCGCGCCGTGGCCGACGATACCGAGCGAGAACACCATCGCGCTGATTCGGTTCAGGAAACGCGCCCACCGGTTCGGGCGCCCGCCGGCGTACATGCGCCGTAACGAGTCTTCACGGATCATGTCGGGTCGCCGCTGATCTTGAAGTGGGTGTTGTGCACGAATTTTGGCATGAGTGGTGTGCCTCTCTCGTTTTCCGACTGACACCAACGTTGCGGCTGTGTCGCTCGGGCGAGCTGACAGTACCATCGCATCACGGCGCGACCATTGTCAGTGAGTATCCGATTCCGTAACCGTAGGGGACGGAACACCGTCGCCGTTCTTGACGACGTGCACCAATGCCAGGGCGCGACCGCGGCCCCGGTCGGTGTCCTATTTCAGCGAAACGACGATCACCAGCTCGATCAGACAACGAACAATCACGACGCTCTTGCGATCGGTGGTAGGTCGATCTGTATGCTTTGCAAATGACGGCGCCGCAGATCTATGTCACTTTTCCCGGTACAGCGCGCGAAGCACTCCGCTTTTATGCGGATGTTTTCAGTGGAGTGCTCACTCTGCATACCTACGAGGATTTCGGTCGCAGTGACGGCCCGCCCCGCAACATAGCTCACGGAGTGCTCGAGGGCGTAGTTGTATTGATGGGATCCGATGCAGCCGCAGGCGAAAAAAGTGTTCGGCTCGATGGCGTCAAGCTCTCATTGCTGGGCGCCGCCGAACCGAAAATCCTCCACGAGTGGTTCGATAAACTCGCGATTGGCGGCCAGATCGTTGACTACCTTGCCCCAAAGCCTTGGGGTGCTTCGGATGGCCAAGTCATCGACCGTCATGGACTGCACTGGCTCATCGGATACGAACTCGGGCAATGAGCGGCACACAACGCTCGATCGTGGGGAGCTCCACCGTGCTTTCCCCCTGTCGCCCTTTTGGAAAGCCCCGAAGCGGATGCCGTGCCCGGCCCGTCCGCGCCGGCCGGACCGATCCCGGCCCGACGTGCTCGCCGTCAGAGACTTGATCAGCAACGGCGGCCAACAGAAAGTCCTGATCAACGCACCGGCTGTCCGCGAGTGCTCACCCGCATGTGGGCGTCGGAGTCGGGCAACTTATTGCATCGGGTGCACCCCGTATTTCGCCTCAAGCGTGGCATCCGTCACAATCTCCAGCGTGGACATGCCGCGACCGGTCTGGCAGCGCGTCACGCCGGGTCAGCGAAGTACCCCAAAACAAAGCTGCCGAAGTTCACCTGAACCACCCCTGTTACGCTGACAACGAGTCGTCCTGATTCGAGCCGACCGACTGAACCGGCATCGGTAGCGGCCAAGTACGGATGACTGTGCCAGCTACAACTGAGTATCTGTCTAGAAAGTGAGTGCGGGCCGGAGGATTCGTCCACGCGGCTACATCTAGCCGTGAGTCCACCGATCAAGGTGCGCCGAGGATCGCGTACCCCGCCGCATCGCATTTGGGTGCGGTGTCACAGGCATCCGCGGTCAGTTCTGCCGACATCGCCGCGACGACGGAGCTCTCCGAAAGCACCGGTTTGCATCACGAGCAGCTCAGCGTCTACTCCGCCATAGCCACAAAAACCGTCCATGATCGAGCGGAGAGCACCCTCAGTGACGCCGGAACGGTGATCACGGCCATGGCGAACACGGTGGATCCGACCCTTTGGCATCATCCGTTGCCGCGCTCGGGGACTACAGGTCATTGGAGACGGACACCGTCAACGAGCTCACCGAACAGGCTCAGGCTCAGGCGGCCGCCCAGGCCGTGGCCGCTGATGCGGCGCGCGATTCTGCTCCCGCTGTTGAGTCCCAGCCCGTCGCCGGTGGCAACACGCCGGCCGAGGCGAAAGCGACGGCCCGGGCGATGGCAGCCTCGCAATACGGCTGGGGCGAGTCCGAGTTCTCCTGCCTCGTACAGCTTTGGAACACGGAGTCTGGCTGGTCGTACACGGCCAACAACCCCAGCGGCGCCACTGGAATCCCGCAGGCCCTGCCCGGGAGCAAGATGGCCTCGGCGGGATCCGACTGGGTCACGAACGCGACGACGCAGATCTCCTGGGATCTCGGCTAGATCAAGGCCGGGTACGCCACCCCGTGCGAGCCTGGGCGCATTCCGTGACCAACAACTGATAGTGACCGCACCTGACCTGACCAGGCCGGGGCAACGGATTCGGGGGGTGAGCCGCAGGTCGAGGTGGACGGTCATGCTCCAGGCTGCTCCACAGTCGAACGGGTGGAAGGCTTGACGTACGTTGAGCGAGCCAGGCCCCCGCACGCTGCTGACTCTGGCGAGCGGCCTCACGCAGGTCCCACAGATTCTCCCGGGTGACGGAGACAGTCGGGCATCACCTCCCTATGCGGGACGCCTGCACCGGAGTGCCAACCAGCAGTGACGCCGGCGTACCGCACACCGCCCCGGCCACGGTAGGCGTTCGTCATCGACATCAGGCTGACCCGGTCGGCGCCAAAAAAACCCGTGCGAGTCAGCCGAGTGCTCCCGGCCGTCTGCGTGCAATGAAGAACGGTCGCACCGACACCAGGTAGAAGGCGACGAGCGCGGCCAGCAACCCCGATGCGGATGCCCCGACGGCGACGCCCCAGAGCAGCCGGGGCCCGTTGCCGGGCACGATCACGCCGGTGATGTCGGCGTTCGCGGGCGGCTCCGTGGGCATCATCGCCGGAGTCGGCGTGCTGGTGTTCTCCGGCTCGGTGGTCGTTCTTGCGCGCTCGCCTGGAGCGGGAGCGGAGGTCGGGGCTGGATCCACGTTCTTGGCAGGTGGGGCTTCCGACGGTGCCGCCGCCGTCGCCGACGGTGCAACGACAGCCGGCGTGGACTGTGGCCCGGCCGAGGGGGCCGGCTCTGCCGGGGGAGTGGTGGCGAGTTCCTCAGGTGCTGGCGAGGGGAACTTGGTCGGAGTGAGAGTGGGAGGGGGCGGCGGAGTCGGTGTCGGTCCGGGGGTGGTTTCACCCTCGGTCAGGGCCACACACTGTGTCTCCCCGTCGACATCGACGATCGGCACGGTTTCGCCCGGGCACTCGTCGGCGGAGACGCGCGTCGCACTCGGCATCACGGTGCTGAGCGTCAGTAGGAGAGCGATCCCGGCCGTGAGCCCGGTCGCGGCAATCAGGGTGGTGAGTCGTCGATACACAGCTGATCCAGGTTCCGTTCGATGGTGCCGTCAGTGTTCTGGTTGAACCGAGTCTGCCCTCGGTCCCCGGACGCGTCCAGTGCCCGGGACCACCGAAGTGGCATGTGTGCCCGTCAGTTCGAATCGGGTCGCCGCGCCTGAGCCCCGGGCGGCCCTCGACAAAGCCGAGGGTCGGCGGCAGAATCGGACGAGGCGGACCCGCAGGAGGTATTCGCCGGGTGGGAGCCTCATGTTCACGAATCGGAGCGAGGCCGGCCGACTGCTGGCCGAACCACTGATCGAACGACTGACCGAGCTTGAGGCGCACGACCCGGTGGTCTACGCCCTCCCGCGGGGCGGTGTGCCTGTGGCGATCGAGGTCGCTCGGCGCCTGCATGCCCCGCTGGACCTCATCCTGGTGCGCAAGATCGGGGCCCCGGGCTATCCGGAGGTCGCGATGGGGGCGGTCGTCGACGGTGCTAGTCCGCAGGCGATCGTCAATGAGGACGTGTTCGCCGCCACCGGGGGCGACTCGATGGGTTTGGCCCGGGCCCGCCGTCGCGAGCTGGCCGAAATCGCACGACGTCGCACCCTCTACCTCAATGACCGCCCGCAGATCAGTCCGCGGGGCCGTGTCGCCGTCGTCGTGGACGACGGCCTCGCGACGGGAGCCACGGCCAAGGCAGCCCTCGCGGCCCTGAAAGGGCAGGGCGCCGCACTCACGGTGCTCGCGGTTCCGGTCGCACCCGCCGAGCTGCTCGGGGAGATGCGGCAGTATGCGGATGTCATCGTCGTGCTGCACGCCCCGCAGGAGTTGTGGGCAATCGGGCCCTTTTACACCGACTTCCACCAACTCTCAGACAACGAGACCGTCGCCCTGCTGCAGGAGGCGTGGGCTGAGGCTGACGCCACTCCACCGACAGACGGCCGGACGAACTGACGGTCATATGACGGATGCTTTTCCCGCCGGCACGGTCCCGAAGCGGCAGAATGGGCAGGTGCACCTTCTGGCGAGTCGAACGGGAAACGGGGAGATCCTCGTGCTGTCGCTCGACGCCGAGGGCAACGTCGTGGGGCCAGCACTCCGTTTGCCTTCACACGAATTCCCCGGCTATGTGCTCGGTCAGGAGCGAGACCGGCCCCGTTGGGTGTGGGAGGACACGGCCCGCATCTACCCGCTGCTCCTGGCGGCCGGAATCAGGGTGCACCGCGCCCACGACTTGCGCCTGTGCCACGCGATCCTGCGCCAGTCGTCGCTGACCCAGGCAAGCGCGCTGGCCCGGGCGGAGCCGAGCCGCTGGGATCGGGCGGTGGCCTTCGAACCGGCCGCGTCCGCATCCGGGGTGACACTCTTCGACCTGTTCGACAGCGACGGTGACAGCGCCGCCGGCAGCGACACCGAGACCGCCGCCGACGGCGTGACCGGCCGCGACGCCGGCAGCGCGGCCGCCGGGTTCGGTACGCAGGCGGAATACCGGCGCCAGCTCGACGCGGTCCGCGCCTCTGCGGAGCCCGGCCGCCTCCGCCTGCTGCTCGCCGCGGAATCGGCCGGGGCGCTGATCGCCGCCGAGATGCAGTTCGCCGGCCTGCCGTGGCGCACCGACGTGCACGACGCTCTGCTGACCCGCGAACTCGGCCCCCGCGTCGCCCCGGGCATCCGGCCCGAACGCCTCGAAAACCTCGCTCGGCGCATCCGTGACGCTGTTGGCGAACCCGGTCTCAACCCCGACTCCCAGCCCGACCTGATGCGGGCACTGCAGAAGGTCGGCCTGAAGGTGACGTCCACCCGCGCCTGGGAGCTCAAGGAGCTCACCCACCCTGTGATCGATCCGCTGCTCGAATACAAGAAGCTGGCCCGGCTGCTCAGCGCGAACGGCTGGTATTGGATGGACACCTGGATCGTCGACGGCCGGTTCCATCCCGAGTACATCCCCGGCGGGGTGGTGACGGGCCGCTGGGCCACTCGGGGCGGGGGAGCCCTGCAGCTGCCCAAACAGGTGCGCGGCGCAGTCGTCGCCGATGCGGGCTGGAAGCTCGTGGTCGCGGACGCCGCGCAGCTCGAGCCGCGTATCCTCGCCGCCCTATCGGCCGACACGGCCATGGCCCAGGCCGGCCGGGGAACGGACCTGTACGCCGGGATCGTCGCCGGGGGCGTTTTGGAGACCCGCGACCACGCCAAGGTGGCCATGCTCGGGGCCATGTACGGCGCCACTAAAGGGGAGAGCGGGCGCCTTCTGCCCCGGCTCGCGAAGGCCTTTCCGAGGGCACTGGCCCTCACCGAGACGGCCGCACGCGCCGGGGAACGCGGCGAGAGCGTGACGACACGGCTTGGACGTTCATCCCCACGGCCCGGGGAACGCTGGCTGGCCACCCAGGCCAAGGCCTACGACCCCGGGGCAACGGATGCCGACGAGCGCCGGGCCCGCAGTCAGGCGCGAGACTGGGGCCGCTTCACCCGCAATTTCATCGTTCAGGGCAGCGCCGCGGAATGGGCGCTGTGCTGGATGGCGGAGGTGCGGCGGGAACTGCGAATGCTGCCCCAGGGGGCCCAGGGTGCCTCCGGGTCGGAATTCGACCGGGCCCCGCACCTGGTTTTCTTCCTGCACGACGAGGTCATGGTGCACACGCCCGCCGCGCTGGCCGATACCGTCGAGGAAATCATCCGGCGGGCGGCGGATAACGCCGGCCGGCACTTGTTCGGCGATTTCCCGGTCGATTTCCTGCTCACCGTCGCGACGGTCGACAGCTACGCGCAGGCGAAGTAGGTGCGACCACCGCAGGGGCGACGGCAGCTTCGACGGTGCGTGTCGCCCAGGTCAGGCGACGGATGCCGGTCGTCGCCCGCGCTTCGGCCGCACGTCGTTCAGACCCTGCCGAAAATTCGCGGCGTGGCCGTCCTCGAGCAGCGCGTCGACGTCCCGAAGCCAGTCCAGCGCAGCGGCGGACAGCGCGACCCGGGCGGCGCCCGCCAAGCGCTCCGCGCCCGTGGCCGCGGTGGCCAGGGTCGCAGTCTCGGTGCGTGACTGCCACTGCCGGCGGTACCGGGCAACGATGCCGCGCGCATCGATGCCCAGCACCTGAGGATCAGGGAGGGAGACGGCGATCAGGACCCGGTCGACCAGGTCGCTCCACTCGTTGCCGGGAGCGCTCTCGGTATCGGCCAGCCAGTGGAGCGCCTCGGCCTGGCCGAGAGCGGTGATTCGGTACAGTGGCAGGCCGTCTGCGGTGCTGCCGGCCGATTCAACGGCTGCCTGTTTCACCAACCGCTCTAGAGTGCCGTAGATCTGCCCGACGTTGACCGCCCGCCGACCGGCCGTTCGAGACTCCAACTCGCCATGAAGCTGGAAGCCATAGGCCGGACCGATCGTAAGGATCGCCAACAGGCAGCTGCGAACAGACATGGGACCTCCGGTGGCCAAGGCATGACCATACGTAGTATAGCGAACGGAGATCCGGTCCCGGCTCGAGTCTTGTGATCGCAGGGGTCGTTGAGGCATAATTCATGGAGGCAGCGCCTGCGCGGTGCGTCGACCGTTGGTCATAGGTTCACCGTTCTCGATAAGTTCACAGCACGCCGCATTGTTTCGTTCAGAGGTCGTTGGGGAAGACGCACCTCACAGAACGGGAGAAACGATGGTGGCTACACACGCTCGGCAGGAAGCGACTGCGCGCGGCTTCATTTACGTGCATTCTTCGCCTCGCGCTCTGAGCGCCCATGTGGAGTGGGCCGTGGGTCGCGCCCTGGGCGTGCCCGTCAGTTTCGACTGGTCTGAGCAGCCCGTGCTCCGCGGAGCGCAGCGGGCCGAGTACCAGTGGGAAGGCGCCTGCGGTACGGGGGCGCGGCTCGCGTCGGCGCTCCGCGGGTGGGAACACCTTCGCTTCGAGGTCACCGAAGACGCCGGTTTCGGCGCCGATGGGGCGCGCTGGCTGCACACCCCCGACCTGGGCATCTTCTTCGCCCAGACCGACACGGCCGGTAACGTCGTTATCCCGGAGGACCGGCTGCGCCACGCCATGGACCTGGCCGGGGCGAACGCGCTGGAGCTCCACCGGCAGCTCCGCATCGCGCTCGGGCAGGCCTGGGACGACGAGCTCGAACCGTTCCGGCACGTCGGCGATTTCAACTCTGTCGTGTGGTTGCACCAGACGGGCTGACGTGCTGCGCACAGTCCCTCCCGAACACGGAACGGCCCCGACCGGTGCCTTAGGTTCTAGCGGTCGTTGCAACACCCCGTCTTTCTGGGAGTTGCAACGACCGTGTCTTCGTTAACGAGTGGAAACCCGTCTTCGGGTAGGAAAAAGAGGATCAAGAGGACGTATAGGCAGCAGGATGTTGATGCGTTCTTCTTGGTGTTCGAGCGGCTGGGATCGAAGGCGGCCGCTGCTGCCGAGCTGGGGTTCAATCCGCGCACGGCAGCCCGGTGGGGCCGGGTGAAAGGTGTGGGCGGGCGAGCACCCCACCCGGGCCCGGACGAGTACTCGAAGCTGCGTGCCTCGGGCGTTCACCGGGCCGAAGCCGCACGCCGGATCGGTGTGAATTCCCGCACCGCCCAAGACTGGGACCTCGGAATCCGACACGTGAGTAACAAGCGCATTCGCCCGGATGGGCGCGTGATCGACTACACAAGTGGAATGGCCACGCTTCTTCCTGCGGTGCCGGCGGCGCTGGAGCAGCCGATCAACGCCCGCTACCTGTCTTTGTCAGAACGGGAAACGATCCGGGACATGCTGGCCTCCGGCTCGTCATTGCGAACCATCAGCGCCGCGTTGCGCCGGGCGCGGTTACGTCCCTGTGAGTGGTGTGGTTTCCCGCTCTTGAGTGTTGCTTCGTCAACGTGAAGAGCCACCGTGGGATGGTCAGTGAGTACCGACTAAAGCAACTCACAAAGGACACCACACGATGGCTC
>NZ_SOFT01000025.1:0-131892 GCF_004402645.1 Cryobacterium sp. TMT2-42-4 | reverse complement strand
AACGCCCGGTCACATTCCGAACCCGGAAGCTAAGACTCTCTGCGCCGATGGTACTGCAGGGGGGACCCTGTGGGAGAGTAGGACACCGCCGGACTCAACGTAGCAACACACACAATGGCCACCCTCAGGGGTGGCCATTGCGCGTTAACCACCACCCCGCCCCACCCACCCGGCGGGGCACACCATCCGGTAGCGGTCGTGGCCAACTCAGGAAATCCAACCAGGCCGCACCGGGCATCCGCACCCGTGCCGCACCGATCCGCGGCAGCCGGTCACGGCGGGCAACGGATATCCTGAGTTAGCCACACACACACGGCCCGGCCAAGCCGCCCCGCCGGCGGCTGCGCCACATTCTTCGTCGGATACGTCGCGGGAACGGCAGGGGAGAGGTCCGGCGCCCTACCGCTGGGGGAAACCGTGCGGGAGGCTATGCAGAATGGGCTGCAGACGGTCGAGACGCTCCCGCTCAAGCTTCAGCGCCGTGGACTCCCGGCTGCGGCGCACCGCGGCGACCCCGGCCAGGAAGACCTCCGCCGAGACCTCCGCCGAGACCTCCGGCTTCGGCGACACGAACGGGGCGGCCTCGGTGGCCAGGCTGTCTGCGAGGCGCAGCCGCGTCGCCGGAGTCAGCTTGTCGGCCTGGCGGAGAAACTGCGCGATGCGGCGGGACAGGCGATCGGGGAGCCGCACAATGTCGACCGTTTGGGCCCAGGTCTCGAGCACGGGCGGCAGCGGAACGGTTCGATCAGTGAGGCGGGGAACCCGCTCGTGCTGGCTGTACGTGCCGGCCAGCAGGTCGCCCAGGCGTTTGGACTTGCTGTTCAGAAGCGCAGTGGTGGCGGCGATGCCACCGAACGTCAGGTAGATCTCGATGATGCCCAGCAGGGCGCGGATGAACGCGTGGCGCAGCTGGATCGCGCCGCCGTCGTCGCGAACGATGCGGGAGCCGATGGCGAGCTTGCCCAGGGACCGTCCGCCGCTGGCCGTTTCGACAGCCATCGGCACGATGAGCAGGCAGACCACCAGGCCTGCGATCCCGAGCGCCCGTCCGAGTGCGTCGTCGACTGCCACGCCCGTGAGACCGGCCACAAGAAAGGCGACCCCCAGGAAGAGGAGGATGTAGGCAACATAGTCGATGATCGTTCCGGCGGCGCGCAGGATAATGCTGGCGGCCCTTACATCGAGGGCAACGGCCTCGCCGGTGACCAATTCCTGCTCGCTCCACGAATACTGGCCGTGATTGGCCACCTTGCCGGGCTGCTCCATGTCTACTATTAGAGCAGATGGACCTTGACGCGTATTCAGCGGCGCACCGCGCCGAGTGGGACCGCCTGGCTGAGCTCGGTGCGCAGCGGCGGCTCTCTGGCGCGCAGGCAGACGAACTGATCGAGCGGTACCAGTCCGGTGCGACCCAGCTGTCGGCGATCAAATCGACCGCCGGTTCGACGCTGGAGGGTGACCGGCTCTCAGTGGCGCTGTCCCGGGCGAGGCTTCGGTTCACGGGGGCGAGCGCGAACGTTATTTCCCAGATCCCGAGCTTCTTCGTGCTGCAATTGCCGGCCGCGCTCTACCGCCTACGGTGGTTGACCCTTGCCGTGGCGGTGGTGACGATTGTGGTCGCGGGCCTTTACGGTTTCTGGATCTCCGGCAACCCTGAGGCCCTGGCGGCCGTCGGCTCCGACGCCGAGCTGCAGAAACTGGTCAACGAGGACTTCGTCAACTACTATTCGGAGAATCCCGCAGCATCCTTCACCGGCTTGGTCTGGACCAACAACGCGTGGATCGCCGCGCAGGCCATCGCCTTCGGGATCCTCGGCGTCTACGTTCCCTACATCGTGCTGCAGAACGCGCAGAATGTCGGCATCACGGCCGCAGTCATGTTCGCCTACGGCAAGGGCGACGTGTTCTTCCTGTACATTGCGCCGCACGGCATGCTCGAACTGACCGCTATTTTCGTGGCCGCGGCAGGTGGACTGCGCATCTTCTGGGCCTGGATCGCCCCGGGGGCGCGCACGCGCGCGCAGGCCTTGGCCGAGGATGCCCGCGCCCTCTCGACGGTGGCCATCGGTCTGGTCTTCGTGCTTTTCGTCTCCGGGGTGATCGAGGGTTTCGTCACCCCGGCTCCGTGGCCGTGGCCGGTGAAGATCGGGATCGGCGCGGCCGCCCTGCTCGCCTTCCTCGCCTACATGCTCGTGCTCGGCCGGCGTGCCGTGCGGGCGGGTGAGACCGGCGACCTGGCCGAATTCGAGGCCGGCAGCACCCGGATCTACGCGGCCTAGCGACTAGAGCCGGCCGGCGGCCTTGAGCGCGATATAGCGGTCGGCCAGTGCGGGTGGCAGGTCGGCGGGGGAGCCGGTGACGACTTCGGCGCCCTGGCGTCGGATGGCGGCCGAGACCCGGGCCACGTCGAGCAGTGCCCGTTCGGCGGCCGCCGCCCGGTAGATCTCCTCCCGGTTGCCGCGCGGGCGCGTGGCCTCCAGGGTGGTTGGGTCGGTGACGGATGCGACGATCACGGTGTTTCTGCGGGTCAACTGGGGGAGCACCGACAGCAGGGCGCTCGAGGCTCCAGCCGCGTCGATCGATGTGATCAATACGACCAGGGCCCGGCGGCTCGTCACCGCGCGCACCTCCCCGGGAACGGCCGACCAGTCGGTCTCGATCAACTCCGGTTCGATCAGGGCCATGGTGTCGACCATGCGCGAAAGGAGCTCCGCTCCCTGCGCACCCTGCACGCGGCCGCGCACCCGACGGTCGTAGGCGATGAAGTCCACATGGTCGCCGGCCCCGGCCGCCAGCGCGGCGAGCAGCAGCGACGCCTCGAAAGCCGTGTCGAGGCGCGGCTCGTCGTCGATGCGGGCGGCCGAGGTGCGGCCGCTGTCGATCAGGATGACCACCCGGCGGTCTCGTTCCGGGCGCCAGGTGCGCACCATGACGTCGTTGTGCCGGGCCGTGGCTCGCCAGTCGATCGAGCGTACGTCGTCGCCGCGCACGTATTCGCGAATGGAGTCGAACTCGGTGCCCTGGCCGCGCACGAGCAGGCTGGTGCGCCCGTCGAGCTCCTTGAGTCGGGTCATGCGCGACGGCAGGTGCTTGCGCGCGTTGAAGGGCGGGAGCACCCGAATCTGGCCCGGTGCCCGGAGGGTGGCCTGACGGGCCCACAGCCCGAGCGGCCCGAACGAGCGCACCGTGACCTGGTCCACCCGGCGTTCGCCGCGCCGGGTGGGCGTCATTCGCAGCGACACCAGGCGTCGTTCGCCAGGAGGGAGTACCAGCGGCGTGCGGTTGTTGCCCGTCCCGGCCGACGGCTGCCAGGCATCCCGCACCACCATGGTCAGTCGCCGCCCCCCGGTGTTGGTCAGGTACAGGTCGCTCGTCACGCTTTCGCCCAGGCGCACTCGGGAGGGCAGGCTGCGGGTGAGCACAATCTTCCGCGGCGATCCGGCCTGGGCCAGGTCCAGGATGCCGAGACCCACGAGGGCGAGCACCCACAGTCCCAGCACGGCCGTCGCCATCCCCGGGGTGCTCCCGAGTAGCACGATCGGCACGACGCCGAGCGCGAGGAGGGCAACGAACCGACCGGTGAGCGTCACTTAGATCGGCACCTGCACCTGGGCGAGCACGGCACGCAGGATCGCGTCCACGGACACGCCCTCGAGTTCCGCCTCCGGCCGCAGCTGCACGCGGTGCCGCCAGACCGGCAGCACCATCGCCTGCACATGGTCGGGGGTGATCGAGTCATAGCCGCTCAACCAGGCCCACGCCTTGGCCGCGGCGAGCAGCGCGGTCGTGCCGCGCGGGCTGACGCCGAGCTTGACCGACGGGCTGCTCCTCGTTGCGCGGGCCAGGTCGACGATGTAGGCGAGGACGTCCGGACTGGCGCCCACGGCTGCCACGGCGGCCTGGGCCGTCTCCAGCTCCTTCGCGCCGAGAACCGCGGTGACGCCCGCACCGGCCAGATCGCGGGGGTTGAAGCCCTCGGCGTGGCGCCGCAGCACCTCGAATTCCGCGTCGCGCTCCGGCACGTCAAGCACGAGCTTGAGCAGGAACCGGTCGAGCTGGGCCTCGGGCAGCGTGTAGGTGCCCTCATATTCGATCGGGTTCATTGTCGCCGCGACGATGAACGGGTCCGGCAGGGGGAGGGACAGCCCGTCGACGCTGACCTGGCGTTCCTCCATCGCCTCAAGGAGAGCCGACTGGGTCTTCGGCGGGGTGCGGTTGATCTCGTCGGCCAGCAGGATGTTGGTGAAGACAGGGCCCTTGCGGAACTCGAAGTCGCCCACCCGAGCGTCGTAGACGAGTGAGCCGGTCACGTCGCCCGGCATCAGGTCCGGCGTGAACTGCACCCGTTTCGTCTCCAGGCTGAGCGAGTGGCTCAGGGACCGCACCAGGAGAGTCTTGGCGACGCCCGGCACGCCCTCGAGCAGCACATGGCCGCGGGCGAGCAGCGCGATGATCAGCCCGGTTACCGCGCCGTCCTGTCCGACGACGGCCTTGCCGACCTCGGTGCGGACCTGGGCGAGGGAGCCTCGCAGGGTATCGACAGGGGTGTGAGTGCTCATGAGTCCATTCTTCCGGGTGGCAGGGGCGTGGTCGCGCGGGCCGTCGCCCGCTCAATTTCCTGGATGCGGTCGGAGAGGGCGACGAGATCGGAGTCGGATGCCGGGACGGCGTCCACCAGCACGGTCCGAACGTCGGCCGGCGGCCGGTCGACCACGGTGGCGACCATGGCGATCACATCGTCGAGGCTCGCCAGCCGGGACAACCCGACCTGGACGGCAAGGCGCTGCACGGCGCCGACCCGCAGCGCGTCGAGGGCGCGCAGGCGGGCGTTGCTGCGTGCGTAGAGCCGGGCCCGGCCTTCCATCGTCTCGCTGGCCCGCACGGTGACCGGCAGGTTATCGGCGACGAGAGGCCCGAAGCGCCGCCCACGCCAGACGGCCGCGGCCACGGTGACCAGCACCAGCAGGATCAGGGTCGGGGTGACCCAACCGGGCGTCAGTTCGCCGAGCGACAGCGTTCCGGTTCCCGGCACATCGGCGATCGTCGGCAGGTACCAGACGAGCGCGTCGCCCGCGCCCAGCAGGTTGAGTGCGAGAGCGGCATTGCCGGCCTGGCCGATCTGCTCGTTGCTGAACAGGGTGCCGTCGGCGAGCAGGGTGAGTGTCCGGTCGGCGGTGGCCTGTTCGACCAGGGCGAAGGCGTTCTCTCCCGAGGTGAAACATCCGCTCAGCTCGGTGGCGTCGGCCGGGATCGTGAGTGTGGAACCGCCGGGGGAGAGCTTGTCGGCCTTGACGGCGGCCGCGACCGTGCAGGCGGCACGGGACACCGTGGTCTGGGACACGCCGCCGAAGCCCACCGAGGGGGTCAGCGTCTGCAGCGCCAGGAAATCGGGGGAGGCCACCACCGTGCGCGGAGCCAGGGCGGACATCTCGCTCAGCTGGTCGTCGGTGAGGTAGCCGCTCTCGTCGAAGAAGAACACGGTGGGGTCGGCGGCGGCGCCGGCCAGGCTCCGCGCCTCCGCGAGGGTGTCGGCCGCGGTGACGTCGACACCCTGCCGGCGGAGTACCTCGACGAGCGCCCGCGCGCCGGCTGGGGCCGCGCTGTCGGCCTCGAGGGGCTTACCGCCCACGCCGCCGCCCGCCGCGAGGACAGTGCTGACGACGGCGACGATCAGTGCGCCGACGCCGGCGAGCAGCCAGTACCGCGCCCGGCGCCCGGCTTCGCGCAGGGTCGGTGTGGAGGAGACGGCGTTCTCGGCCGACGGTGAGGCCGTTTGTATGAGAAGACTCATGGCTGCTTCGTCGGGGCTGGGTCCTCGAGCTGTGGCGGCCGGGCGGTCCGCAGGTCGCTCTCGAGCGCCGCCAGGGCCAGGAAGCGCTGCTCGGTGCCGTCGATCCCTAGGTAGCGCACCCCGTCGAAGAGCTCGGCCGCCTCGCTCAGTCGCACCCGTTCGCCGGGGAGGGCCTCGGCGGCCCGCGCCGCGAAGGAGTGCGCGGTGGTGCCCGGCGTCACGATCAGGATGGTGCGCTCGGACAGTCCGCGCGCCAGCGCCCGGAACATCTCCGCACTCGCCAGGTTCCAGTCCCGGTGGGAGGCAGCGGCCAGCGCGGCACGACGCAGGTCGGCGGCGCCGCGACGGTCGTCGACGCCGAAGAGGACGGACGCGAGCCGACTGCGCCGGTTGAGCCGGGGCAGGCCGAAAATGAGGAGGGCGGCGACGACCAGGACCACCACGGCCACGGTCAGGAGCAGGGGCACCCACGCGGCGAAACCGTCGGCCGACGGCGCGGTGAGGGAGGCGAACCAGTCCAGAATCGATGTCGACAACCGGTCGAACCAGGTGGGCTTGGCGGCCTCGTACGGAGCCTTGGCCAGCTCTTCCCGCAGCCACTTCCGCGCTTCGGGCGCGCCGGGATCGACCGGTATCGCCGCCCGGATCACCGTGTGGATGTGCGACCCTGCGATCATGCCCAGGCAGCCTCCGAGGCGTGTGCCGGCTTCGAGCGGTAGGGGTCTACACCGGCGCCGGCGGCCGATTCGACGAATCGGGCCAGCTCGAGGTCGAGGCCTTCCTTGCGCATCCGCAGATCGATGTAGATCAGGGCGGTCGCGGCCGACTGCACCACGGCTGCTACGGCGCCGAGCACCAGGCCGATGAGGATGGTCAGAACGTACAGGATGACCGACGGGAGGTACGCATCGAAGGCGGCGTTCGGGTCGACCACGGAGATGGCGGCACCGAACAGGAGCGACAGCGGTGTCGTCACAATCTGGGAGACGACGTTCACGACCGTCGCGACCAGGAACTGCACGCCGAACGTGCGCCAGAAGTATCCGCGGGTCAGCGACCAGGACCGCCCCACCGCCGCCCGGATGCCGAGCCTTTCCAACACGATAACGCTCGGCACGAGCGAGGTCTTCGTGAACAGCCAGATGCCGAGGGCGAGCAGGGCGACCGTGCCGAGGATGCCGGTGACCACCGCCAGACCCACGCCCGCTCCGCCGAGGGAGACGAAGAACACCACCAGTCCGGCCACGAGGGCGATGGCCGCGATCAGGGCCGAACTCAGCATCAGGGTCCAGAGCACCAGCGGCCAGAGGCGCGGCAGCACGGCGCGCCACAGGGCGCCCAACCGCAGCTTCTCGCCGAGCGTGGCGCGGGCCACCTCGATCACGATGACGCCCTGCAACAGAGCGGATGCGACCACCGCCAGAGCCAGCGGCACGATGGCCGAGAGCACAATGCTGAGGGTCGCGCCGGCCTCGAGCGCGTCGCGGTCCTCCAGCGGAGAGTTCTCTACCCGTGCGAGCGCGAAGTAGGAGACCAGACCCACGATGACGACGGCGATCAGGGCGACGCCCGCCTGAACGAGCAGAGCGCTGCCGAAGGTCGCCTTCGGGTTGCGGCGCAGAACCTGGAACGGCGCCCACAGCAGGGTTCCGAAACTCAGCGGGCGCAGGGGGATCAGCCCCGGTCTGGGCGGGGGCGTCCAGGTCGGTGGGGGACCCCAGACCGGCGGCGTTTCCGCACCGGGAGCACCGGTCGGTTTTGCCGGGG
The DNA here is from genome assembly GCF_004402645.1 of Cryobacterium sp. TMT2-42-4. Lineage (NCBI taxonomy): Bacteria > Bacillati > Actinomycetota > Actinomycetes > Micrococcales > Microbacteriaceae > Cryobacterium > Cryobacterium sp. TMT2-42-4. The sequence goes on along the minus strand of NZ_SOFT01000025.1, from coordinate 124,334 downwards.
GCACAAAACCGGAGGGCGCGAGGGACGGTTTTTGCTCGTCGCCGACCGGGATGCTGCGCCCGTCATCGGTCGGGGAGTGCCAGTTCTGCGGGTCGGTCACGAAACCTATGCTGGCATACCTCGGTGTGGAATGAGCGCGTTGAGCTTTCCTGCGGCGCCGTCGACTACTCTTAAGCCAGTGATTGCATGACTCACCGGGGTATTTTGGGTGACTGAGCGGAAAACGGTTTGATGAACTCACGCATTCTTGTCGTAGACGACGACACCGCGCTGGCCGAGATGATCGGCATAGTGCTGCACGCCGAGGGCTTCGAGCCGGTCTTCTGCGCCGACGGCTCCCTGGCCCTGGAAGTCTTTCGCGCCGTCAAGCCCGATCTGGTTCTGCTGGACCTGATGTTGCCCGGTCTCGACGGCATCGAGGTCTGCAGCCAGATCCGCGCCGAATCCGGCACGCCCATCATCATGCTCACCGCGCGAACCGACACGACGGATGTCGTGAAGGGCCTCGAGTCCGGCGCTGATGATTACATGGTCAAGCCGTTCAACCCGAAGGAACTGGTCGCCCGGATCCGCACGCGCCTGCGCCCGATTTCATCGGAGATCCCCGCCAACCTGCAGATCGGGGACCTGGTCGTCGATGCTGCCGGGCACGAGGTGCGGCGCGGTTCGCGGCAGATCAACCTCACCCCGCTCGAATTCGACCTGCTGCTGGCACTTGCGTCCAAGCCCCAGCAGGTCTTTACCCGGGAAATGCTCCTGGAGCAGGTCTGGGGCTACCACTACAAGGCGGACACCCGCCTCGTCAACGTGCACGTGCAGCGTTTGCGCGCCAAGGTCGAAGACGACCCGGACAACCCTCGCATCGTCATGACGGTACGCGGGGTCGGCTATCGGGCCGGCGCGGCCGGCTAGGTTCCTCGTGTTCGGTGGCACCGGGTACGACCGCAGCGTTTGGCGGGACTGGCGGGACTGGCCGGCCAGGATCGGCGCACTGTGGCGTTCCTCGCTGCAGTTCCGCACGGTGACCATCACGGTGGCGCTGTCCGGCATGGCCATCATGGTGGTCGGGGTCTACATCTCCGCGAGTGTGGGCAACGACCTGTTTCAATCACGACTGAACCAGGTGCTCGTCGACTCGAACCGGGCCACGACCGCCGCGCAGGGCATCTTCGACGCCTCCGACGCCGCGGATCGGGTGGAGGTGCAGACCCTGGTGGGCTCCGGCCGCACCCTGATTACCGCGGCATCCTCATCCCAGATGATCGCCATCTTCCGATCTCCCGGGCAGGACGCCTCCACCGTGGCGCCGCAGGACTCCTCGTCATTCGGTGATTCGACCGGCGTGATCACGCCCGCTCTCCGCCTCCAGGTGCAGGAGAAAGCCGAGGAGCAGTTTTGGCAGTCGGTGACGCTTGCGACGGATGACGGCGCGCAGGTTCCCGGCATCGTCGTCGGTTCCCAGCTCACCGTGCCGGTCGCCGGCCGGTACGAGCTGTACATCGGGTATAGCCTGGCCGACGCCGAGGCAACCCTGGCTTTCGTGCAGCGAACCCTCGGCATCGCCGGCCTGGTGCTGATCCTGCTGATCGGCGGGGTGACCTGGATCGTAGTGCGCTTCGTGGTCACCCCGATCCGCGTGGCCGCGGCCACCAGCGCGCGGCTGGCCTCCGGTGACCTCGGCGTGCGCATCCCGGAAAAAGGTGAAGACGTCATCGCGACGCTGGCCCGCTCCTTCAACGGCATGGCGGACAGCCTGCAGAGCCAGATCAAGGAACTCGCCGACCTTTCCGAGGTGCAGCAGCGCTTCGTGTCGGACGTCTCGCACGAGCTGCGCACCCCGCTGACGACGATCCGGCTGGCCGGCGACGTTCTCTATGACCACCGTGCCACGTTCCCGCCGGCGGTCGAACGCACGGCCGAGCTCCTGCACACGCAGGTCGAGCGATTCGAGCTGCTGCTGAGCGACCTGCTCGAGATCAGCAGATACGACGCCGGGTCGGTGCAGCTGGAGACCGAGCCCACGAACCTGGTGCACCTGGCCGAGGACGCCATCGAAGGGCTGCGCTCGCTCGGCGACTCCAAGGGCACGGTGCTGACCCTGGTGGCACCGGGCGGGCACCTCGACGCGGACGTCGACCCCCGCCGCATCCGCCGCATCATGCACAACCTGATCGGCAACGCCATCGAGCACGGAGAGGGCAAGCCGATCATCGTGTCTGTCGACAGCAACGAGAGCGCGGTGGCCCTGTCGGTGCGCGACTACGGCATGGGTATGAGCCAGGCCGAGATGGCCCACGTTTTCGACCGGTTCTGGCGGGCCGACCCGTCGCGCAAGCGAACCATCGGCGGCACCGGCCTCGGCCTGTCGATCTCCCTCGAAGACGCCGTCGTGCACGGCGGCTGGCTGCAGGTCTGGTCGCACCCGGGGGAGGGGTCGTGCTTCCGGCTGACCCTGCCGCGCAGCGCGAACGGAACGCTGTCGAGCTCGCCGAGCCCGCTGCCCCCGGCCGATGCGGGCGGTGGCACGGCCGCCGGAGAAAAGGGAGGGCACTATGCGTAGTCGAACCCGGATGTTCGCCGGCCTGATCGCGCTCGCGGTGGCCCTGACCGGATGCGCGGGAATCCCGCGAGACGGAGGCGTGCGCGCGGGGCAGACCGTGCAGCCCGGCGCCACCCCGGCACCCGTGTTCCTGCCCTCGCGACCGCAGAAGGACGCCACCCCCGAGGCTATCCTGCGCGGCTTCATCGACGCGGCGACGAGCCCCGACAATGACTACGCGATAGCGCGGGAGTTCCTGGCTCCGAACTACAGCAGCTCCTGGGAGCCCGACTCCGGGGTGACCATCGACGACGCCACCGGGCGCAGCATCGTCTCCGTCGGCGAGGGTCAGATGCAGTTCTCGGTGAATCCGGTCGCCGAGGTGGATGAGCGCGGCGAGTACCGCGAGGTCGAGTCGCCCACCGCGGTGGCGTTGCGCTACCAGTTCGTGCAGGTCGGCGGCCAGTGGCGCATCGGCGCGGCCCCGAACGGCACGGTCGTCGATCGGAACATCTTTCAAGATGTCTTCACCGCCCAGGCGCTCTACTTCTTCGACCCGGGCTTCAGCTACCTGGTGCCTGATCTGCGCTGGTACCCGCGCAGTGGGGCCACCCTGACGAAGATCGTCAACGGACTGCTCGACGGCCCGAGCCCCTGGTTCGCCGGAGCCGTCGTGACGGCGTTCCCCGACGGCACCAAGCTCACCGCCGATGCCGTGCAGGTCATCGCCAGGGACGCCAAGGTCGACCTCAACAGCGAAGCGCTGAACGCCGACCGGGTCACTCTGCAGCGAATGAAGGCCCAGCTGTCCAACAGCCTCCCGCCCGGGCTGTCCGCCACCATCACCGTCAACCGCAACCTGCAGGACATCGCCGAGTTGAGCGCGAACGCCCCGACCGTGAATTCCCGCGTCGACGCCCGGGCGCTGATCCTGCGCGAGGGCGAATTTGGATTCCTGGCGGCAAGCGGTTCCTCGATCAGCCCGATCGCCGGATTGTCCGACTCGATCGTCGCCCTGGACCCGACCTCCGTCACCCTCTCGCCCGGTCAGACCGCGGCCGCCGTGCTGACGGGAACGGGAGTGTACGGCGTCAGGGTCGGTGACGACCCGGTGCAGCTCGATCCCCGCCAGGGGCTGATCGCGCCGGCCATCGACAATTACGGCTTCGTCTGGTCGGTGCCCGCCGCGCGCCCCGGTGAACTGTTCGTGTACGGCCCGAACGGCGACGCGACCGCTGTCCCTACACCGTGGCCGGAAGCCTCGGCGATCCAGTCGTTGCGCGTGTCGCGGGACGGCACTCGGCTGATCGCCCTGCTCCAGTCGGGCAAGGACAGCCGATTCGTCGTCAGCGCCATCACCCGGGACAAGCGCACCCCGGTCGTGCTGGGCGACGCGGTGCTTCTGGCCGCGCCGGGAGGAACGGCCGTGGACGCGGCCTGGATCGACGAACTCACCGTGGCCTGCCTGACCCGCCTGCCCAGCGGTGAGGAACGGATCGTGGCCCTGCAGTTGGGTGGACTCACCACGCGCCTCGAGTCCGCGCCGGACAGCGTCACCATGGTCGGCAGCAACAACCTGCGCGACCTGCGTGCGCTCTCGTCCACGGGCGGACTCCTGGTGCAGCGCGGTGCCGGCTGGCAGGAACGACTCGGCGGTGTCGCCCTCTTGGCCACCCAGCAGGGCATCGGCGGGTAGCCCCTCCACCGCTCGTGCGGAAGCCGGTTCTGCACCGGTTCGGGCCCCGCGCCCGGGCCGGCCGGGCCTGGCCCCACGATGGCGGGATGCGCCCTCCAGCCGGCCTCTCCCGGGCTGCCCTCGACGCGTGGGCAGTTCTGATGCCCACCGAGTGCAGCGGCTGCGGCATGCCCGACCGGGCCCTGTGCGGGGTCTGCCGGGCAGCCCTGGCACCGCGGGCGCACAGCTCCGAACGATCGGGTGTCCTGGTGTGGTCCGCGTTGGACTACTCCGGCGTGGCCAGGCGGGTCCTGGGAGCGTTCAAGGACGGTGGCCGAACGGATGCCGCCGGCGCGCTGGCCGGTCCGCTCCGGGCCGCCGTGGCTGCGGCGCTGGCCCCCGTACCGGAGGGTGCCGGGGTGCACCTCGTGACCGTTCCCTCGTCACAGCAGGCGTGGCGCATCCGTGGCTATCACCCGGTGGAGCTGCTGCTCGGTCACTCGGGGCTCCGGCCGACTCGGTTGCTCCGAACCGTGGGCGAGACGCAGGACCAGGTCGGACTGGGCAGCGCAGAGCGAGGGCGGAATCGCACGGGTTCGCTGGTCGCGAACCGGTCGTTGTCCGGCCTCCGTGTCCTGGTCGTCGACGACATCCTGACCACTGGGGCAACCGTGCTCGAGGTGCGACGTGCCCTGCTCGCTGCGGGCGGCGAGGTCGTCGGCGTGGCCACTCTGGCGGAAACACGCCGTCGTTTCCCCGTTGCCGAAAGTTCATCGGAAACAGATTGACAAAAGGCTGTGACTTATCCGGCGCGCAAGGCTACGGTGGTCGTGAAGGCGCGTAATAATCGCCCAGATATGGGCGGTTCGCCAGATCTGGAGGTCGTCATGGAAACTAACATCGTTGGACGAAACCTAGGGATCACTGATCGTTTCCGGGAGTATGCCACCGAGAAGGCCGAGAAGGTCGCCGGTCTTGCCGAGAAAGCGCTGGCTCTCGAGATCAAGCTGAGTCGCCACCGGGAGAAGAACGGTGCCACGGGCAACGACCGGGTCGAACTGACCCTGATCGGCAAGGGGCCGATCGTGCGAGCCGAAGCCGACGGCTCCGACAAGTATGCGGCGTTCGACGTCGCCCTGGGGCGGTTGCTCGAACGGGTGCGCCGCGCCAAGGACCGCCAGAAGCTGCACCGTGGCGGGGCCCACCGTCCCATCTCGTTGCACGACGCGGCATCCGTCGATTTCAGCGTGGTCGACATCAAGCCGGCCGACGCCGAGGTGCTCGAGCGGGTGCGCACCGGAGCAATCCCCGTCGTGAACGCGGAGACTCCGGCGGCCGAAGAACCGGACGACGTCTACAACCCCGTCGTCATCCGCCGCAAGGTTTTCGCGGCCGCACCGATGACCGTCGACGACGCCCTCTACTTCATGGAACTCGTCGGCCACGACTTCTACCTGTTCCAGGATGCCGTGACCAAGCGTCCGAGCGTCGTCTACCGTCGCAAGGGCTGGGACTACGGCGTGATCGAACTGGACGAGAACGCCGATGAGGCCGGGGAGGTCGTGCCGCCCGCCCGGGAGCGCAGCAACTGACCGTCTAGCCTTGTTATAGTTGCCGCATGCCGGACGCTGTGAGCGTGCGGCAATGACGACAGGCGTGTGCACACGCCGTGACGACTAGTGGAGTGCATTCGTGGCCTCAATTCTGGAAAAAGTACTTCGTGTTGGTGAAGGGCGTCTGCTGCGCCGTCTCGAGCAGTATGCGAAGGCCACCAACGCGTTGGAAGATGACTTCAGCCACCTCACCGATGAGGAGCTGAAGAACGAGACCGTGGTGCTGCGTGAGCGCTATTCGGGTGGTGAGTCGCTGGACGACTTGCTGCCCGAGGCGTTCGCCGCCGTGCGTGAAGCCTCGACCCGCACCCTGGGACTGCGCCACTTCGATGTGCAGCTGATGGGCGGGGCGGCCCTGCACCTCGGCAACATTTCCGAGATGAAGACCGGTGAGGGCAAGACCCTCGTGGCCACGACGGCGGCCTACCTGAACGCCATCACCAGCCGCGGCGTGCATATCATCACGGTCAACGACTATCTCGCCAGCTACCAGAGCGAGCTGATGGGTCGCGTGTTCCGTGCCCTCGGCATGACCACCGGCTGCATCCTGTCCGGCCAGACGCCGGCCCAGCGCCACGAGCAGTACCTGGCCGACATCACCTACGGCACGAACAACGAGTTCGGGTTCGACTACCTGCGCGACAACATGGCCTGGCAGGCCGCCGACATGGTGCAGCGCGGGCACTACTTCGCCATCGTCGATGAGGTCGACTCGATCCTGATCGACGAGGCGCGCACGCCGCTGATCATCTCCGGTCCTGCCTCTGGCGAGGCCAACCGCTGGTTCACCGAGTTCGCGAGCCTGTCGACCAGGCTCATCCCCGACGTCGACTTCGAGGTCGACGAGAAGAAGCGCACCGTGGGCGTGCTGGAACCCGGCATCGAAAAGGTCGAGGATTACCTCGGCATCGACAACCTCTACGAGTCTGCGAACACCCCGCTGATCTCATTCCTGAACAATGCGATCAAGGCCAACGCCCTGTTCAAGAAAGACAAGGACTACGTCGTGATGAACGGCGAGGTGCTGATCGTCGATGAGCACACCGGGCGCATCCTGATGGGCCGTCGCTACAACGAGGGTATCCACCAGGCGATCGAGGCCAAGGAGGGCGTCGCGGTCAAGGCGGAGAACCAGACCCTGGCGACGGTCACCCTGCAGAACTACTTCCGGCTCTACTCGAAGCTGTCCGGCATGACCGGTACCGCGGAGACCGAGGCGGCCGAGTTCATGAGCACGTACAAGCTCGGCGTGGTGTCCATCCCCACGAACAAGCCGATGAAGCGCATCGACCAGTCCGACCTGATCTACAAGAACGAAGAGGCTAAGTTCGGCCAGGTCGTCGAGGACATCGTCGCCCGGCACGAGAAGGGGCAGCCGGTCCTGGTCGGCACGACGAGCGTCGAGAAGAGCGAATACCTGTCGCGCCTGCTCGCCAAGAAGGGCGTGCGGCACGAGGTGCTCAACGCCAAGAACCACGCCCGGGAGGCCGCGATCGTCGCGCAGGCCGGACGTCTGGGCTCGGTGACCGTCGCCACCAACATGGCCGGTCGAGGCACAGACGTCATGCTCGGCGGCAACGCCGAGTTCCTCGCCGTCGCCCAGATGAACGCGAAAGGCCTGAGCCCGGTCGAAACCCCCGAAGACTACGAGACCGCCTGGGACGACGTGTTCGACGCCGTCAAGGCCGAGGTCGCCGTGGAAGCTGCGAAGGTCGTCGACGCCGGCGGCCTCTACGTGCTGGGCACCGAACGGCACGAGTCGCGCCGCATCGACAACCAGCTGCGCGGTCGCAGCGGACGCCAGGGTGACCCGGGCGAGAGTCGCTTCTACCTGTCGCTGACCGACGACCTGATGCGCCTCTTCAACGCCGGCGCCGCCGAGAGCCTGATGGGCCGCCAGGGGATTCCCGACGACATGGCGATCGAATCCAAGGTCGTCAGCCGAGCCATCCGGAGCGCGCAGGCGCAGGTCGAGGGCCGCAACGCCGAGATCCGCAAGAACGTGCTCAAGTATGACGACGTTCTGAACCGTCAGCGCGAGGCGATCTACGGCGACCGTCGGCACATCCTGGAGGGCGACGACCTCCACGAGCGCACGCAGCGCTTCCTGGAAGACGTCGTCGACGAGGTGCTCGAGGTGCACACAGGCGAAGGCAACGGCGACGACTGGGACTTCGATGCCCTGTGGACCGAGCTCAAGACGTTGTACCCGGTGGGGCTGACCATTGACGAGGTCGTCGCCGAGGCCGGCAACCGCGGCAAGATCAACCGAGACTTCATGCGCCGTGAGATTCTCTCGGATGCCAAGGTCGCTTACCTGCACCGAGAAGAGTCGTTGGGTTCACCGGCGATGCGTGAACTCGAGCGCCGCGTCGTCTTGTCGGTCATCGACCGCCGCTGGCGCGAGCACCTGTACGAGATGGACTATCTGAAGGACGGCATCGGCCTGCGCGCCATGGCCCAGCGCGACCCCCTGGTGGAGTACCAGCGCGAGGGCTTCGTCATGTTCCAGCAGATGATGGGCCAGATCCGCGAGGAGACCGTCGGTTTCCTGTTCAACCTCGAGGTCGAGGTCAGCCAGGCCCCCGGCGCCGTCGCCGGTCCCGTCGTCGCCGCCAAGGGGCTCGCCCCTGCCGCGTCCGCGGAGGAGAAGCTCAGCTACACCGCCCCGAGCGATTCGGGCGGAGTCGAGGTACGCAACCAGCGTGGACAGATCCAGCAGGCCGCTACCGACCGTGCCCGCCGGGCGAGCGCCGCTGCTCCCGACGATGAGGCGGAGACGGACATGGCGGCCGGACCGCCCCAGCGCGGCACGTTCGGCCAGCGCGGCGACGACTCGAAGCCCGCTCCGGTCAATCGCTCCGAACGGCGCGCTCAGGGCAAGAAGTAGCCCGGTCAGGTCCGTAAGCCCTCATCGAACGGTGGAGGGCCCCCCGGAGGCCAGAGCCGCCCGCACCGCGTGGACGCCGTTCATCACGGCGGGGCTCCGCGTGCGAGAAACGAATTCGTCGGAGATTCTCCGATAAGACTGCCTTTTCGGGGTTTCTCGGGTCGATTCCGGCAAAATCTCGGCTCCCCTGCTCTATCCGTCGAATTCGTTCGGGCTGCGCGGCGGAGAGCGACGGGGGTCCGAACTGCTGGAGCGCTGCGGCGCATCCGGCGGGCCTTGTGGCAAGCGTGGGAGAATCGACTCGCCGGGCCGGACCTCCGCGCTGGTCCCGCGCTGGTCCGCAGCGGTCACACACGTTCGAGTCGCGTCGCGGTTCACTGCGCGCCTACCTCGGCAGCGGGAGCACTCCCTCGGAGCGCGCCCCCGGGGCGAGGGCTCATTTCTCCCGCAGAGCCGGCTGTCACAACACGTTGATGGCGCTGGCCCGCCAGCGTTGGTCCATTCCTTCCAGGCGCAGGGCCACGGCGCGAACGCGAACCTTACTGTGCACCATCACGACGGCCTCGATCACGCCGTCTCGCGGCTCGGAAATCGTGACCCGCCCGATCGTGAACGCGGGCCGCTGGGCCCTCTGCCCCTTGACGGCGCGCGCCCGTGCCGAAAGCACCACCCGTTTCAGCAGGTGCCGGTAAACGTCGTCGCTGACCCACCGGGCGAGCTGGTCAAGCTCTCGGGCGCCGGCAAGCACCTCGATCACGCAGCGGGTGAGGTTGACCAGCAGTGGCTCCGGGTCTGGCAGCTGGTCCCTGCTGCTCGGTTGGTGGCCGAAGAAGTCGTCCTGGACGAACTTGTTGTCCCTTGACCGGGGATGGCGTGCCGGGGTGTTGGCTGGATCGCTCATGACTCCTCCGAGGTGCGTGAGTCCGCTGCCGGCGGCACACCTGCCGTGGCAATCGGGTGGTTCAAGGGGTTCGGGTGGATCCGGCGTGCGATGGAGCAGACAATCGGTGGAGCAGGTGTTGGCGAGGGTCAGGCACCCCCACGCGGGGGGTACGGGCCGTGCTCGACACTCAATCAGCCGGGAACGGTGGTGTCGAGTGCTTTTAAGTCCTGTGGATAACCCGGGCAGGATGTCGGTCGCGCGGGCTAACTTCGGGACTGTGCGCTGGGACAACCTGTTCGACGACCTCGAGGGGCAGCTCGAACACGAGTTGCACGCCGAGGAGATCGACCTGCGCGCCGAAGAAGAACGGCTGCGCCTGGGTCGGCTGTCCCTGCGTAACCGATTGACCAGCCTCGCGCGCACTCCCGAAGTCGCCGCAGATCCCCGGAGAGGATCAGAGCCCTGGACCGGGTCGGTCCCCGGTGCAGGTGTGCTGCGGATCGTGCTCGCGACGGGGGAGACGATCGCCGTGCGGCCGACCACATTCGGGCGGGACTGGCTGGCGGGTGACCTGCTGGACTCCGTCTCCGCCGGTTCCCAGTGCGTGCTCCCGCTGGCCGCCGTGGCCGGGGTCGTCCTGCGCCGGGGGGAGATCCCCGGATCGCTCGGCACCGAGCCCGAATCCGCAGCCCGGATCGTGGACCGCATCGGCCTGGCGTTCGTGTTGCGAGACCTCTGCCGACGGCGCTCCAACGTGGAGGTGCACACCCGTGCCGGTGTGCTCCCCGGCACTATCGACCGGGTGGGCCGGGACCACATCGACCTGGCCCTGCACGCGCCGGGCACCCTGCGCCGCGAAGCGGAGGTGCACCAGTACCGCATCGTGCCGGTGGCCGAGATCCAGCTCGTTCGGCTGCCCTAACCCTCTGCCCTGAACCTCTGCGCCAACCGTCCGCGCTGAGCCGCCGAGTCTTTCGCGTTCGCGGCCCGCAGCAACTCGTCCGAACGAATTCGACGGAGATTTGAGTCTAAACACTCCGTTTGGGCTCGAGGACGGTTGTTTGACCAAGAATCTCCGTGGAATCGGATCAACGCCGGGGACAGCGGTCCGCCTGGATGAACAGTCCCGGACGGTCAGCCCTGACCCTCCGGGAGCGACACAACCACACGACGATATTTATCAATCTCGCCGGGTCAGTCGTCGGGACGGATGATCGTGCCGCCGGACAGCTCGGGGATGTTCCCGAAGTCGGACTGCTGCCACAGCGACATGCGCCGCGCCTCCTCGTACTTGGCCTCGATGAAAGACTCGAGCACGACCCGTTCGACCCGCCACACGCCCGCCCTGCCGAACCCGATCGTGCCCGCGCCGCCCGCCGGGGTGCTCTGGGTGCCGAGCCGGATGGCCGGCAGCTCACCGGTGCGCACCAGCTCCAGTACCTCGGCCACCGTCAGCAAAAGGATCTCAGCGGTGTCGGCCAGGGTGAGGAACCGACCCACACTGGGGGCAGCCTCGGAATCGTTCATGGATCGATTATCCGTCGGCGGGCGGGCCCTAATCGGGGCGGAGTGAGGCTGTGGATAACTTTCCCGCGTGGGGGCGAAGACGACCACGATGGAGGTCGAGGCGGATTCCCGGGTCAAACGGAGTTTCGAGTCGAAACTATTGAGTCGGCTCCATCGATCCAGCTCCATCGAGTCAGCACCAATTGAGTCAGTATTGGGGAGGCAGGCGCCCGTGAACACGACCGCCAGGAACGCACGACCGAGATTCTGGTTCGACCCGCGATTCGCGATCGGGCTGGTGCTCGTGGTCGCCGCCGTCGGAGGCGTCTATCTGATCGTCTCCGCCGCCGACCGGACCACGGCGGTGTTCACCGCGCGCTCGGCGCTCGCCGTGGGGGACCGAGTGGAGGCATCCGACCTCGTGGCCACGCAGGTGCGGCTTGGTGTAACGGGAGACCTGTACGTGACCCCCGACGGGCTGCCGGATGACGGGCTGGTCGTCACCCGCACGATCGCCGCCGGGGAACTCGTGCCGGCGTCCGCGGTCGGGAGCACCGCCGGCACCGAGGTCACGAGCGTGGTCGTTGAGCTGACCAGCGCCCTGGCCTCGAACATCGGTCCCGGCTCCGTGGTCGACGTCTGGTCCGCCCGCAAAACGGACCCGAACACGTTCGGGCCGCCGACGGTGCTCGTCGACCAGGCCGCGGTCGTGCGTCTGGTCGAGCCCACGGGGCTCGTGGCGGGCGGCGGCATCCGAACACTTGAGATCCTGGTGCCGAAGGGAGCCGTCGCGGCGGTGCTGGAGTCCATCGCGAACCGTGATGCCATCGCGGTCGTGCCCGTCAACGCACCGCTGGAGAAGTAAACGTGGCCACCATCGCACTGGCACTCGACCGGAACACCGAAGACCGTCTGCTGATCGACATCATCGAGCAGGGCCATGTGATTGTGGCTCGTTCGACGACTGCTGGCGAAGTGATCCTCGCCCTGCGGCAGCGCGCGCCCGAGGTGGTGATCGTCGGAGCCGGCCGCAGCACGCTCACGGCCGAGCTGATCACCGCCTGCGACGCCCATGGCGCCCGGGTGATCGCGCTCGCCGCCAACGACCAGGACCGACGCAATGCGGCCGTGCTCGGCCTCTTCGACGTGGTCGACGCCGCCGCCGACTGGGCCGAGACTGAAGCGCTGATCGGCGCCGGGGTCGCCATTCCGCTGCGTGTCGGTGATCCGGCGGGCTTGCCCGGCACAAAACGGCAGGGCACGGTCATCGCCGTCTGGGGGCCGGCCGGCGCCCCGGGGCGCACCACCCTGGCGATCAACATCGCGGCGGAAATCGCCGCTGCCGGGCATACCGTCGCCCTGGCGGACATCGACACCTACAGCGGTTCGGTGGCGCCGTGCCTGGGGATGCTCGACGAGGCGCCGGGCTTCGCCGCCGCGTGCCGCCTGGCCGGCTCGGACAGCTTCACCCGGTCCGAGTTCGAGCGCATCGCGCAGCGCTACAACTCACCGCAGGGAGCCTTCTGGGTGCTCACCGGCATCGGGCGGCCATCCCGCTGGCCCGAGCTCTCCACCGAGCGGGTGACGCGCACCATCAACGCGCTCCGCATCTGGGTCGACTACGTCGTGCTCGACACCGGTTTCAGTCTTGAGAGCGACGAGGAGATCTCCAGTGACCTGTTCGCCCCGCGCCGCAACGCGGCCACCCTGACGGGCCTCGGACTGGCTGACCACGTCGTCGCCTGCGGCCTCGCCGACCCGGTCGGGATGGCCCGGTTCCTGCGCGCCTGGGTGGACCTGGCCGAGGTGGTCACGACCGAACAGGTCAGCGTGGTCATGAACCGGGTGCGCCGGGGTGCGGTCGGGCTGGATGCGAACGGGCAGGTCGTGTCGGCGCTCCGCCGGTTCGGCGGTATCGAGTCGCCGATCCTGGTGCCGCAGGACCAGGTGTCCACGGATGCGGCCATCGTCGCCGGGCGCACGCTGCGGGATGCCGCGCCGAAGTCCCCGGCGCGCACCAGCATCCGTCGCTTCGTGCGCACTGAGCTGCTGCCGGTGCCCGCGCCCGCCACGGGGCGACGGCGCCGGGAATCGAGATGGCGCCGGCCGGCGGTGGCCACCTGAGCCCACCGTCGGCGTCGAACCCCGCGTCGAACCCCGCGTCGACTTGTGCGCCGACCCCGGTGCGGGAGGCCGCACCGCCGCTCATTCCTGAAGCGGGATCACCTCAACCCGGTCGCCGGGGCCGGTGACGACCAACACCCGCTTTCCGGTTACGCCGGTGAGGGCCTGGGCGAGATGCTCCGCCGTTGCCGAGCTACCGGCGCCGTCGGCGCGCTTCAGCACCGAGACGGCCGCGCCTCCGGTCGCTGCGCAGATTGCGAGGCTGAGGGGTTCCGGGTCGACGTCCGTGACCAGGAGCACGCGGCCGATGGTGCGCGCCGGCTGCGGGGCCTCTGCACTCACCGCGCGGTCGCGTCGCCAGACAGAGAAGTGGTACCCGGCTGCGAGGCCGGTGGCTACCAGCAGCCCCAGCGGGGCTCGCACCCGGTCGATCAGGCTGTCTCCGGTGAAGTCACCGAGGGCGAACTCGAAGAGCCGGTAGCCGATCACCAGAAGCGTCACGATGGCGACGACCGCGCTCACGCCGAACACCAGGATCAGGTACACCCGTCGTACCGCGGAGCGGACCTCCGCGGGGGAGAGCGGCGTCGTCGGCTGCCAGGCCAGCCACCATACCGGGCCGCCGACGATGAGGGCGCTGATGCCGCCCAGCAGGAGGGTTCGGGTTCCTGAACCGGCGAGCGGGGTGGTCGTGGCGGCGAGGATCGCGTTCACGACCACGCCCAGCCCGGAGGCCGCGGCAACGAGACCCACGCCGGAGGTCATAAGCTTCGTCGCAACCCTCGTCGTGTCCGACCGGGCCAGGGTCAGGCCCCGGTGGTAGCTCCAGACGAGCGCGCCGATGAAGGCGACCGAGATGCCGAAACCCAGTAGGTCGAGGATGTCGGTGACCGGTTCGGTGCGGTCGAAGGCCAGTCTGAGCAGCAGGAACAGTACGGTTCCGGCCCCGCTCAGCGTCAGGATGGCCGCCCCGGCCACGCCGACGGCCACGACCGCCAGATCGGCGAGGCCGCCGCGCAGGTCGCGGGCCTGGCTGCGGATCCAGTGCCACCACCAGATGACCAGCCCGCCGGCGAACCAGATGAGCGCCTGGAGGGTCAACTCCCACCAGGGTTCGCCCGGGGTAAGGCTCGGTGCGGCGTTGACGACGGCGTCGACGGCGGCGTCGAGCAGAGGGCGGAGGGCCGTGACGGCGCCGCCCACCGAGATCACGAGACCGAAGACGGAACCGAGGATCGGGGCCACGGTGACCAGCTGGGTGGGGCTCTTCTCCTGGTGCCGGGACATCCACAGGTGCCAGACCCACACGCCGGCCCAGACCACTCCGGTGGCGAAGAGACGCGGTTGCCAATCCCCGCGTACGAGCACGGCCGCCGTGGTCAGCAGGGCGGTGCTGAACGTGACAAGGGAGACCGTATACAGGCCGGCCAGGTAGAGCCCCCAGGCGAAGGATGATCGTTCCGCGCCGTCCATTCGGCGCCACAGCACCCACCAGAGTACGGCCGCGAACGGGCCGGCGATGAGGGTGAACGCGAGTGAGCGGGCGAGCCCGGTGACGTCGCTGGAGGCAAGTGCGTTGCCGGCGTCGAGGAGGCGCCCGAGCAGCCCGCTCACTCCGATAGCGGCAATCACGACCAGGGCGAAGAGCAGAATGTATACGATCACCCGGCGTACCGTTGGCTGGGCCGCACTCTCCCCGGACGGCGTCGATTTGCGCACCGCGATGACGATGCCGGCGATACCGCCGCCGATCACGAGGACGGCAACCAGCAGCACCACGCTGACCATCAGGAACCGGCCTTCGGGTTCGGGCAGATGCTGAGTTCGTAGGGGGCGTCATCGATCAACCACGTGCCGTCGACGGCCACCAGGTCGAAGACGCCCTGGGTCTCGTACTCGTCCGCTCCGAAGGGGCCGCTGCCGTAGGAGGTGACGATGGACACCTTCACGTCAGCGGACTCGGCCCGCTCGGTGGTCGACACGAGGGTGACCCGCATGTTGTCGGTGGGGCCCCGGTCGAAGTCCTCGCAGCCATCGAACGCGTCCTCGGTGAGGTACGCGCCTGCGGCCTGCTCGTCGCCGTCGATGACGGCCGCGGAATAGTCCTGGACGAGGCCTTCCGGGGTGTCGGCGTCAAGCTGTTCGGGTTCGCCGCCGGAGAAGACGATGATGAGGGCGATGACCACCAGCGCTCCGATCACGGACAGTAGGACAACCAGGGTCCGATCGGGCTTTCCACTTGCTGTGCTCATCTGTTCAGCATGGCCCAAACTAAGCGACGGCACCACGACGACGGTGGCACGTGTCCGGGGGACCTAGGCTATTGCTGTGTCGACGCTCAGTAATCTTGTACTTGCCCAGGGCCGCAGCAGTGCGGAGGATGTGGACTGGCTCCATATGCTCGTCGCGGATGGCCAGCTCCTGGCCGACCTCGCCTTCGCGGACATCGTCGTGTGGGTGCCCAGCAGTACCGGGAGCTTCGTGGCCGTGGCCCACGCCAGGCCGTCGAGCGCCGCCACCCTCTTCTATCGTGACTTCGTCGGGCAGAGCATCAAGGTCGAGTGGCGCCAGCAGGTCACCGAGGCTTTCGAAACGGCGAAGATCGTCGACACCACGGCTCCCGACTGGTACGAGGAGACCCCTACCCGGGTGCGCGCGATCCCGGTGCGGCGGCGGCTCAGTTCCACGGGTTCCCAGATCTCGGACAAGCCGGTGGCGGTGCTCACCCGGCACACCAACCTGAGTGAGGCGCGCACGCCGAGCCGACAGGAGCTGACCTTCAACGACTGTGCCAATGACCTCTTCGCCATGATCGCGTCCGGCGATTTTCCCGATCTGGGCGCCCCCACCGGCCCGAGGCGCGGCGCCCCGCGCGCCTCGGACGGACTCATCCGTCTCGACGTCGACGGCGTGACCACGTTCGCGAGCCCGAATGCCCTCTCCGCCTTCAACCGGATGGGGTTCGCCGACGAGCTGGAAGGCGAGTCCCTCGCCGAGGTGACCACGAGCCTGCTCACTGGAACGGCGGTTGTCGACGAGACCCTGCCGCTCGTGGTCACCGGCCGGGCGCCATGGCGCACCGACGTGGAGGCCCGCGGCGTGACGGTCTCGCTGCGCGCCATCCCGATCCGCAACCGGGGCGAACGGATCGGAGCCATCGTCCTCTGCCGGGACGTCACCGAGCTGCGGCACCAGGAGCGTGAGCTGATCACGAAGGATGCCACCATCCGGGAGATTCACCATCGGGTCAAGAACAACCTGCAGACGGTGGCCTCGCTCCTGCGGATCCAGGCGCGCCGCACGCATTCCGACACGGCCAGGGAAGCGCTCAACCAGGCGATGCGCCGCGTGGCCGCCATCGCCGTCGTGCACGACACACTGTCCGAGGGCCTCAGCCAGAAGGTCGACTTCGACGTGGTGTTCGACCGGGTGTTGCTGCTGATCATGGAGGTGGCGTCCGCGCACAACACGACGGCGCATCCGAAGTCGTCCGGCAGTTTCGGCATCCTGCCCAGCGCCTACGCGACACCGCTCGCCCTCGCGCTGACAGAGCTCGTGACGAACGCCGTCGAACACGGGCTGGCCGGACGCGAGGGGGAGGTGTCGATCGAGGCCGAGCGTAACGAGGAGACCCTTACCGTGCGGGTGCGGGACAACGGCACGGGCCTGCCGGAGGGCAAGGTAGGGTCGGGACTCGGAACCCAGATCGTGCGCACCCTGATCCAGGGAGAGCTCAGCGGCAGTATTGACTGGCACACCATGATGGGCAGCGGCACCGAAGTGACCATCGAGATCCCGCTGCGGTACATGCGCGAAGCGTAGCGCCGGGGGCGGGGTGGCGCCTCGGAATGTCGCCTCAGCGTGGCGCTCGGGTGCCGAGCACGTCGCGCGCAACAAAGAAAGGCCCGGCTGTTCAGCCGGGCCTTTCTCAGTGATCTTGTGGAGCGGGGGAGCAGTGGTGCGGGGGGCGCCGTGTTAGGACGCGCGCCGGGCCCGGGCCGCGCGTCGCTTGAGCGCGCGACGCTCGTCTTCGCTCAGTCCACCCCAGACGCCGGAGTCTTGACCGGTTTCGAGGGCGTACTGCAGGCACACCTCGGTGACGTTGCAGCGGGCGCAGACCGACTTGGCCTTCTCGATCTGGTCCACAGCGGGGCCAGTGTTCCCGACCGGAAAGAAAAGTTCCGGGTCGGCGGTGAGGCAGGCAGCTTTGTCGCGCCAGTCCATAGGGGTGCTCCTTTATTGCGGGGATGCCTGGCCGATTGGCCGAAGATGAGAGGCTGCCGATTGCAGGGAGGGTACTGGATCTAATCGTTCAGATCGACTCACGTCCCTGTGAGCGTCAACCGGGCCTCAAAAATGATCGCATAATGGTGGAGTCAAATCAATAGTTTTGAATGGGATATCTCTGTGAATGCACGGTCAGACCACAGCGGCGACGACGAGAACCAGGCCGGCCGGGTGCGTCGGCCGCGGGCCCTGCTTCTCCTCGCCGCGATCCTCTGCGCGGAGGCCGCCCTCCTCTGGGTCGCGGTCGCGTGGCTCATTCTCGAGTTGCTGATCGCGGCGCCGACCTCCCTGGCCACGGCCCTCGCCATGCTGGTGCTGGTGCTGATCGCCGCGTTCTGGGTGACCGCCATCGCGGTCAACTCCCTGCGGCGCCGGTCCTGGATCCGGGGCGCGGCCGTCACCTGGCAGCTGGTGCAGATCGCCGTCGCCATCGGCTCCTTTCAAGGGCTCTATGCCCGGCCCGACCTCGGCTGGGCGCTTCTTCTGCCGTCGGTCGTGGTCCTCGTGCTGCTGTTCCAGCGGCGCGTAATCGCAGAAACGACGTCGGCGCGCTCCGAGGACGGCTTGCCGCAGTAGCGGCGCAGCAGGGCCGCTCCGGCGGCGGCAGCGGCGGGGTGGTCCTCGACGCGCGGTCGAGTGCTCCAGGGGCCGGTATGGGCCACCTGCGGCCGGTGAGGGCAGCGCCGGGACTGTGCCGGGACTGTGCCGGGACTGTGCCGGCCGCGTGGCGGCATCCGTGTGGTCAGGCCGGCAAGCCGAGCCTCTTGCGTAGGCTCGCGACATGGCCGGTGGCCTTCACGTTGTAGAGGGCCAGCTCGACCATGCCGGTCTCGTCGATCACGACGGTGGAACGCAGCACGCCCGTGACGGTCTTGCCGTAGAGGTTCTTCTCGCCCCAGGCGCCGTAGCCCGTGTGCACCGCGAGGTCGGTGTCGCTGAGGAGCGCGAACGTGAGCTGCTCGGTCTCCTGGAACTCCTTTAGCTTGACCGGGGCATCCTTTGACACGCCGAGCACTTGGTAGCCGGCCGACGCCAGTGAGCTGAGGTTGTCGCGGAAGTCGCAGGCCTGCTTCGTGCAGCCGGGCGTCATCGCCGCCGGGTAGAAGTACACGACGACCTTCGAGCCGGCGAAATCGGCCAGCGAGACGGCGTTCCCGTCCTGGTCGGACAGGGTGAACGGAGGGGCTTGGTCGCCGGCCGCGAGCCGCGTGGAATCGATCATCCCCCCACGCTACTGGTCCCGCCTGTACCCATTTTCCGCCCATCCCTGACGAATTCGACGGAGATTGGGGGTCAAACACCCGTTTTTTGGCCCTGAGCGCTTTCTAGAGCAAAATCTCCGTCGAATTCGTTCAGTGCAGGGGCTGCCGGCTCGGAAGTGGCGGGTGACAGGGGGCTAGTGGGTGGGGGCGGAGGCGAAGGTGGCGAGCAGGCGCTGCAGCGAGTCCAGGCGCACCTTGCCGGTCTCGCCGAGCTTGCCGGCGCTAACGGCCTCATTGATCGCGCAGTCGGGCGAGTTCGGCAGGTGGGTGCAGCCGCGCGGGCACTTTTGGGAGATCAGGGCCAGGTCGGTGAAGGCCTTGAGGATGTTGTCGGTGTTGATGTGGCCGAGACCGAAGGAGCGCACGCCGGGGGTGTCGATGACCCAGCCCCGGCCGGCATCCGTTTGCAGTCGCAGCGAGATGGTCGACGAAGACGTGTGCCGGCCGCGGCCGGTCACCGTGTTGACGACTCCGACGGCACGGTGGGCGCTCGGCACGAGGGCGTTGACGAGGGTGGACTTGCCGACGCCGGAGTGACCGACGAAGACCGTGTCGTGGCCGACCAGGGCGGCGGAGATCTCCGCCAGCGGCATGGCGTCGTCGCGGCTCTCGAAGACGGGCAGGTCGAGGCCGGCGAAGTTGCGGAGGAAGGCGGTGGGGTCGGCCAGGTCGGTCTTGGTGATGCAGAGAATGGGATTCACGCCCGCGTCGTAGGCGGCGACGAGGTAGCGATCGACGAGACGGATGCGCGGCTCCGGGTTGGCGGCGGCCACCACGATCAGCATCTGGTCGGCGTTGGCGACGATCACTCGCTCCACGGCGTCGGTGTCGTCTGCGCTGCGGCGCAGCAGCGTCGTGCGCGGCACGATCCGCACGATCCGGGACAGGCTGCCCGGTGCTCCGGTCGTGTCGCCGACGATGTCGACGCGGTCGCCGGTGACGACGGCCTGCTTGCGCAGTTCACTCGCCCGGGCGGCGGTCACCCGGCGCTCGGCAGGCAGGTTCTCGTCGAGCATGACGGTGTACCGGCCTCGGTCGACCGAGAGGATGCGTCCGGTCAGCGCGTTCTCGTGGTCGGGGCGGGTCTTGGTGCGCGGTTTGCTGCCCTTTCGGTTGGGGCGCACACGCACGCTCGACTCGTCGAACTCGGGCTCATCGTCGTCGGCACTCGCCCACCACGTCACGACGGGGCTCCGGAAACGAGCGTCGACCAAAGGTCGGTGAACTGGGGGAGGGTTTTCGCGGTCGTGCCGATGTTCTCGATCAGCAGGCCGGGAACGCGAAGCCCGATCAGCGCGCCCGCGGTTGCCATGCGGTGGTCGTCGTAGGTGTTCCACGGCCCGCCGTGCAGCGGGCGCGGGTCGATCCGCAACCCGTCGGGCAGCTCGGTGACGGCGCCGCCAAGCCCGTTGATCTCCGCGGCGAGGGCCGCCAGCCGGTCGGTCTCGTGGTGGCGGATGTGCCCGATCCCGGTGATCGTGCTTGGGGACTCGGCCAGGGCAGCCAGGGCCACGAGCGTGGGCGCGAGCTCTCCGCCGGTCGACAGGTCGAGCTCCACGCCCCGGATGCAGCCGGTCCCGGAGACCGTGAGCCGGTCGCCCTCCCGGGTGACCGCGGCGCCGAAGCGCGGTAGCAGTTCGGCCAGGTCGGCGCCGACCTGGGTGGTGGTCTCGGGCCAGCCGATGATGGTCACGCTGCCGCCGGCGACGAGGGCCGCGGCGAGGAACGGCGCCGCGTTGGAGAGATCGGGTTCGATGTCGACCTCGACACCCTGGATCGGGCAGGGCGCGACGATCCACTCGCCGACGGCGGGACTCTGAACGGTGACGCCGCGCCGGGCCAGCGTGGCGATGGTCATCTCGATGTGCGGCATGCTCGGCAGGCGCTCGCCGGAATGACGAAGGTGCAGGCCTAGCTCGAAGCGGGGCGCGGCGAGCAACAGGCCGGAGACGAACTGGCTTGATGTGGACGCGTCGATGGTGATCTCTCCGCCGGCCAGCGTGCCGGTACCGTGCACGGTGAAGGGCAGGGCGCCGCGACCGTCGTCGTTGATGTCGGCGCCGAGGGCCCGCAGGGACGAGATGGTGGTGCCCATCGGGCGACGGCGTGCACCGGCGTCCCCGTCGAAGGTGGTCGGCCCGAGTCCGAGCGTCGCGACCGGCGGCAGGAAACGCATCACGGTGCCGGCAAGACCGCAGTCGACGGTCGTCGACCCGAGTAGCTCCCCGGGGGTGATCCTCAGGTCGGCGCCGAACTCCCCGGCTCCGGGGACCTCCTCGATGACGGTGCCCAGCTGACGCAGCGCCGCGACCATCAAGTCGCTGTCCCGCGAGTGCAGCGGGGCACGCAACAGCGACGGATGCGCGGCGAGGGCGCTGAGAACCAGCTCCCGGTTGGTCAGCGACTTCGACCCCGGCAGGGACACGGACGCGCAGAGCGGGCCGGCGGCCGTCGGAGCGGGCCAGCGGGCATCCGTCACCTCGGGCGACGTGTCGCCGTAGGGATCGAACTCAGGCTTGGAATATCTCGAGATCAACATCGGTTATCAGAATAGTCGGTGATGAAAGAGAGAGGGAGGCCCGGGTGACGCTGTCCATGGTGCTTGAGCGACCTGCGGTCGTTTCACGCGACGGCTTAGGATTGTCCGTGATGACAACCGATGCGATCGAAATGCGAGACCTGTTCGAAGAGCAGGCACTGCCCTTTATCGACCAGCTGTACGCCGCGGCCATGCGCATGACGCGCAACCCCTCCGACGCCCAGGATCTGGTTCAGGAAACGTTCGTGAAAGCGTTCGCTGCGTTCAAACAGTTCGAGCAGGGCACCAATCTCAAGGCCTGGTTGTACCGCATCCTGACCAACACCTTCATCAACACGTACCGCAAGAAGCAGCGTGAGCCGTTCCAGGGCACCATCGACGATCTCGAGGACTGGCAGCTCGGCGGCGCGGAGTCCCGCACGGCGACGACGAATCGTTCGGCGGAGGCCGAGGCCATCGACCACCTGCCGGACAGCGCCGTCAAGGACGCGTTGCAGTCCATCCCGGAGGACTTCCGGCTGGCTGTCTACTTCGCCGACGTGGAGGGGTTCTCCTACCAGGAGATCGCCGAAATCATGAAAACACCCATTGGCACCGTGATGAGTCGCCTGCATCGTGGCCGGCGCCTCCTGCGCGACCTGTTGGCCGGTTACGCCATTGAGCGCGGCCTGGGAACAGCGGCGGGCCAGACTCGAACCGGGAGCACACCAGCATGACCGATTGTGGCTGCGAGAAGGCCAAGGCCGAACTCGAGGAATACCTGCACAACGAACTGTGCGGCGAAGACGCGTCTGACATTCAGGAGCACCTCGCCCACTGCATCGACTGCAGCGACGAGCACCTGGTCGGGCGCACCCTGACCGAGGCCGTGCAGCGCGCATGCCGTGAAATGGCCCCCGAAGACCTGCGCGACCAGGTGTTGCTGAAGCTGCGCACCATCCAGTCCGCCCACTAGCCGATCGGTAGGTCGGCGTCCTCCTCACCGGCGTCGTCGATGTTCTTCTCCTCGGCGAGCGGCTCGTCGACCGAGCCGAGCACGAACAGGGCCCCGGTCGGGTCGGTGACCAGCGCGAAGGTGCCGAACTCCGCCGTCCACGGCTCACGGACGACCGTGCCGCCGAGCTCTGTCACGGTCGCCGCGGCCGCGTGCACGTCAGGCACCCCGAGATAGAGCTGCCAGTGCGAGGGAACGCTGTCGGGCAGGTGGTCCGCGGCGTCGAAGACGCCCGTCACCATCTCGCCCTCCGCCCCGATCGTGCTGTAGCGGAAGTCCTCC
Source organism: Cryobacterium sp. TMT2-42-4 (assembly GCF_004402645.1). Taxonomy (NCBI): domain Bacteria; kingdom Bacillati; phylum Actinomycetota; class Actinomycetes; order Micrococcales; family Microbacteriaceae; genus Cryobacterium; species Cryobacterium sp. TMT2-42-4. The sequence goes on along the minus strand of NZ_SOFT01000025.1, from coordinate 101,740 downwards.
GTGTCGCTCAGGACGACCGGTTTCCAGCCGAACACCTTGGTGTAGAAATCGAGGGCGGCGGAATAGGAGCGGGTGTTCAGCTCGTGCCAGACCGGTGAGCCCGCCTCGCCGAAGACGTCGAAGCCGGTGAACTCGTCGGCCTGCCACACCCCGAAGGGCGCACCCGTCGGGTCCATCAGGATGGCCATGCGGCCCATGGTTCCCACCGTGATCGGCTCGGCCAGCACGTCTGCGCCGGCCGCGCGGGCGGCGGCGACGGCGGCGTCGGCATCCGTCACCGACAGGTAGGTGGTCCACGTGTCGGGCAGTTGGGAACCCGGCTCCTGTGAGCCCATGCCGGCGACGTCCGCGTCGCCCTTACGGAAGGTGACGTAGTTGCCGTCCTCCGAACCGGAATCGCTGGCCGTCCAGCCGAACAGCCGGGTGTAGAACTCCCGGGCGCGCGGCAGGTCGGAGGTCATCAGGTCGGCCCAGCAGGGCTGGCCGGTTCGGTTCGCGTGCGGTGCGGGCATGGCGGATCTCCTTGTCGGTGGCCGATGCGTCGGCGGGCGGTGCGGCCAGCCTAGATGAGTGAGTCCTGATAGCCGAGGGGTGATAGTGGTTCGCGGTTCCGAGACGGTTGTGCCCGATGCCCACGCCGGGCGATCAGGGGACCGTGACGCTGGATGAAGTGTGGACCGCCGTGTCTCTCGAGTCCGAAGCCGTGCAGTAGCGCTGTCTCGAACTCATTCGACGGTTCTGCTGGTCGGCGCAGGTTACAGGGTGAGCGCCTGGCGGAGCAGTTCGGCCTGCTCGACCGCGTGACGCTTCGCCGAGCCCGCCGCCGGCGACGCCGACGCCGCCCGGGAGAACAGGGTCACCGCGCGCGGGCCCAGCTTGTTCGTCTCGAGGTAGAAGAACGGCCACGCACCCTGGTTCTCCGGCTCATCCTGCACCCAGGCGAGTTCGGCGTCGGGGTACTGGTCGGCGACCTGCTTGAGTTCGACGGCGGGCAGCGGGTAGAACTGCTCCATGCGAACCAGCGCGATCTCCGGGTTCGGGTTCTTGTCGAGTTCGGCGAGCAGGTCGTAATAGAGCTTGCCGGCCAGGAACAGCACCCGCTTGACCCGCGACTTGTCGGTGATCCGGGCGTCGTCGATGACCGGTTCGAACCGGCCGGTGGTGAAGTCGGCCACCTCGCTGGTCGCGCCGCGCAGGCGCAGCATCGACTTCGGAGTGAAGACGATCAGCGGGCGCCGCGGGCGCATGTAGGCCTGACGGCGCAGCAGGTGGAAGTACGACGCGGGCGTCGACGGGCGAGCGACGGTCATGTTGTCTTCCGCGCACAGCTGCAGGTAGCGCTCGATCCGGGCGGACGAGTGGTCCGGCCCCTGGCCCTCGTAGCCGTGCGGTAGCAGCAGCACAACGGATGACCGCTGGCCCCACTTCTGCTCGGCGGAGGAGACGAACTCGTCGATGACCGTCTGGGCGCCGTTCGCGAAGTCGCCGAACTGCGCCTCCCAGAGCACCAGGGCGTCGGCGCGTTCCACCGAGTAGCCGTACTCGAAGCCCATGGCCGCGTATTCGCTGAGCAGCGAGTCATAGATCCAGAACCGGGCCTGGTCTTCGCTGAGGTTCGCCAAGGGCAGCCATTCCTGGCCGTTGATGCGGTCGTGCAGAACCGCGTGACGCTGCACGAACGTGCCGCGGCGGGCATCCTGGCCGGCGAAGCGCACCGGGGTGCGCTCGAGCAGTAGGGAGCCGAGGGCGAGGAGTTCGCCGAAGCTCCAGTCGATTTTGCCGTTGCGACTCATGTCGTTGCGCTTCTGCATCAGCTGCTGCAGCTTATTGTGCACGGTGAAGCCGGTGGGCTTGTTCAGGAAGGCGTCGCCGATCAGGTGCACGACCGCCTCGGGCACCCCGGTGGTGGCCGGTTCCCCGATCCCGTCGTCGTGCTTGTCGGTACCGTGCTTCTCGGCACCGATGCCCTGCGGCGCGGCACCGGCCGCGCTGACGACCGGGATCGACGAGGACTGCGCCGCGTGCGTCTCCATGAACGCGCGCTCAAGGCGGTCCTGGAAGTCGGCGTGGGAGGCCTCGTATTCCTCCTGCGTGATGTCCCCGCGACCGACGAGAGCCTCGGTGTAAAGCTTCCGAACGGAGCGCTTGGCCTCGATCAGGTTGTACATCAGCGGCTGGGTCATCGAGGGGTCGTCGCCCTCGTTATGGCCGCGGCGGCGGTAGCAGACGAGGTCGATGACGACGTCCCGCTTGAATTCCTGGCGGTAGGCGAAGGCGAGCTCCGCGACCCGCACCACGGCCTCGGGGTCGTCCCCGTTGACGTGGAAGATGGGCGCCTGGATGGTCTTGGCGACATCCGTCGAGTACACCGACGTGCGCCCGTCGCCAGGCAGCGTGGTGAAGCCGACCTGGTTGTTGACGACCAGATGGATGGTTCCCCCGGTGCGGAAGCCGCGTAGTTGGGACATCTGGAGCGTCTCCAGGACGATGCCCTGGCCGGCCATGGCGGCGTCGCCGTGCACGAGGACCGGCAGGGTGGAAAAGGTGCCGATCGGCTTACGGTCCTGTTTGGCGCGCACGATGCCCTCGAGGACGCCGTCGACGGCCTCGAGGTGGGACGGGTTCGCGGCCAGGTAGACCGGCATCTCCGTGCCGTTGGTGGCGCGGAAGGTGCCCTCGGTGCCCAGGTGGTACTTGACGTCGCCGGAACCCTGCACGGTGCGGGGATCCTGCGTGCCCTCGAACTCGCGGAAGATCTGGCCGTAAGTCTTGCCCGCAATGTTGGTCAGCACGTTCAGGCGTCCGCGGTGGGCCATCCCGATGCAGACCTCGTCGAGGCCGGCATCCGCGGCACCCTGCAGGATCGAATCGAGCAGGGCGATGGTGGATTCGCCGCCCTCGAGGCTGAACCGCTTCTGGCCGACGTACTTGGTCTGCAGGAAGGTCTCGAAGGCCTCGGCCTCGTTGAGCTTGCCGAGGATGCGCATCTGCTCGTCATGCGTGGGCTTGACGTAGCTCTTCTCCATCTTTTCCTGCATCCACTTGCGCTGGGCAGGGTCCTGGATGTGCATGTACTCGATGCCGGTCGTGCGGCAGTAGGAGTCGCGGAGTACGCCGAGGATGTCGCGCAGAAGCATCAGGCGTTTGCTGCCGAAGCCGCCGGTGACGAACTCACGGTCCAGATCCCAGAAGGTCAGCCCGTGGTTCGAGATGTCCAGGTCGGGATGCGAGCGCTGCGTGTACTCGAGCGGGTCGATGTCGGCCATCAGGTGGCCGCGAACGCGGAACGCGTTGATGAGCTCCTGCACGCGGGCGGTCTTGTCGACGGCGCTGGCCAGGTCGACGCTGATGTCGGGGGCCCAGTGGATCGGGTCGTACGGGATGCGCAGGGCCGAGAAGATGTCCTCGTAGAAGTTGTGCTGCCCGATCAGGAGCTCGTGCACGATCTTGAGGAACTCGCCCGAGCCGGCACCCTGGATGACCCGGTGGTCGTAGGTGCTGGTCAGCGTGATGGTCTTGGAGATGGCGAGGCCGGTCAGGGTCTTGACGCTGGAACCCTGGAACTCGGCCGGGTAGTCGAGTGCGCCGGCGCCGATGATGCAACCCTGGCCCTTCATCAGGCGCGGTACGGAGTGCACAGTGCCGATGCCGCCGGGGTTGGTGAGGGAGACCGTGGCGCCGGAGAAGTCATCCGCCGTCAGTTTGCCCTTGCGGGCCCGGGTGACGAGGTCTTCGTACGAGGAGAGGTACTCGCCGAAGGTCATGGTGTTCGCGCGCTTGATGGCCGGGACCATCAGGGAGCGGGTGCCGTCGGGCTTGGGCAGGTCGATCGCGATGCCGAGGCCGACGTGCGCGGGGGCGATGACCGAGGGCTTGCCGTCGATCTCGTTGTAGTAGACGTTCTGGCTGGGGAACATCTTCAGCGCCTGGATCAGCGCCCAACCGATCAGGTGCGTGAACGACACCTTGCCACCGCGCGAGCGCTTCATGTGGTTGTTCATCACGATGCGGTTGTCGATGAGAAGCTTCGCCGGGATGGTGCGCACGCTGGTGGCCGTGGGCACGGTCAGGCTGGCCGCCATGTTCGCCGCGAGGCTCTTGGACATGCCGCGGAGCGGGGTGACGACGTCGACCTCGGTGGCCTCGGTGGCGGTCGGCTGCGAGTTCGTGATCGGGATGTCGGCCGGAACGGGAACCCGCTTGGGCGCGCTGGACGTCGTGCGCGCGGTGCGCTGCCCGCCGGCGACGGGGATGGGCGCCGTGATCGGGGCCGGCTCCGCCGCTGAGGCGGCCGGGGTTGCGGGAGCGCTTGCCGCGGGCGTGGTCACGTCGGGAGCGATCACGGCGGGCGCGTCGCCTGCGGGTGCGTTGCTCGCGGGAGCCTCTGACCCGTCGCTGCGGCCGTTCGCGGTCTGGTGGTAGCTCTCCAGGACGGGCCACCAGGACTCGTCCACCAGCTTCTTGTCGACGAGGTACCGTTCGTATAGTTCGTCGACGAGCCACTCGTTCGCTCCGAATTCACCCGACGTCGTCTCGTCGGATCCACTACCGGTCAACTGGCTTGACACAGCCGGTTCCCACTCTCTACGTTGATTTTGAATGTCCCGAGCGGTCGTGCACGCCCGGCGCGGTCTGCCCGTCCAGCCTAATCCCCTCGGGCCTGGCTGCGGGCATCCGCGCGGAGCGCTAGCGTTATTTCCATGCAGTTCTATGGAGCGGTACCCAGCCACGACCTCACGTATTCCGACGTCTTCCTTGTGCCGAGCCAATCGGATGTGAGCAGCCGCCTCGATGTCTCCCTCGCCCCGGGCGACGGCAGCGGCGCCACCATCCCCATCGTCTCGGCGAACATGAACTCGGTCACCGGGCCGCGCCTGGCGGCCGCGCTCGCTCGCCGCGGCGCGCTCGGCGTGCTGCCGCAGGACATGCACCTGCAGGATCTCGACGCCGCGATCCGCTGGGTCAAGGCCCAATCCACCCGCTTCGACACCCCCTTCAACTTCGCCCCGGCGGACACCGTGGCGCTCGCCCTGCGGCAGGTGCCGGCTGTGGCCGGCCAGGGATTGGTCATCAACGACCACAACGGCGAGTACCTGGGTGCCATCGACGCGTCCCGGCTGGCGACGGCGCTGCCTGACGCGCTCCTCGGAGATCTCCTGCACGGCACGATGACCTCCCTCGACGCCGACGATATCGAAGGCCCGCGCCGCGCGTTCGACGTGATGACCGCGGCCGAGCTCGACTTCGCCACCGTGCAGCACCACGGTCGGGTGATCGGCACCCTCAGCCGCAAGAGCGCGCTTCGCTCCACCCTGTATCAGCCCGCGCTGGACGCGCAGGGCCGGCTGCGCGTGGCCGCGGCGGTCGGCATCAACGGCGACATCGCGGCCAAGGCTCGGGCGCTCGTCGCCGCGGGGGTGGACGTCCTCGTGATCGACACCGCGCACGGGCACCAGGGCGGCATGACGCGGGCGATCAGGATCGTCGCCGACCTGGGCCTCGGCATCCCCATCGTGGCCGGCAACGTCGTGACCGCGGATGCCGTGGGTGACCTCGTCGGCGCCGGCGCCACCATCGTGAAGGTCGGCGTCGGTCCCGGCGCCATGTGCACCACGCGCATGATGACGGCGGTCGGCCGCCCCCAGTTCTCGGCCGTGCTCGAGACCGCGGCCGCCGCCCGGGAACTCGGAGCGCACGTCTGGGCCGACGGCGGGGTGCGCTACCCGCGCGACGTGGCGCTCGCGCTCGCCGCCGGCGCGGCATCCGTCATGATCGGATCCTGGTTCGCCGGCACGATCGAGGCACCCGGCCTGCTCGACCGGGACGCCGCCGGCGGTATTTACAAGGAGAGCTGGGGGATGGCCTCCACCAGGGCTGTGCGCCAGCGGTTCGACCGCCTCGACGCCTACGAGCTGGCCCGCAAGACTCTTTTTGCCGAGGGGATCTCCAGCTCGAAGATCTACCTGGACCCGCTGCGACCGTCCGTCGAGGACCTGCTGGACATGATCACCTCCGGCGTGCGTAGCTCGTTCACCTATGCGGGCGCGACCTCGGTCGCGGAGTTCCACACCCGTTCGCTGGTCGGGATCCAGTCGGCGGCCGGCTACGAGGAGGGCAAGGCCCTGCCCGTCTCCTGGTAGAGGTGGGGGGCCCGACACCCGGGACCGACTCGTGGCCTCGGTGCCGGGCGGTAGACTGGGCGGAATAATGGACGACCCCCCTCCTGCGCATGCGCCCGGTTTCTCGCCCGGAAATTCTTCCCGTCACCCGAACGGCGTCTCGGTCATGATCTTCGGTGCCGCCGTTGTCGAGGTCCGCCATGTATGAGTGGATCATGCTCGCCGCGGGCCTTTTCCTCACCGTCGGAACCGGCCTGTTCGTCGCCAGCGAGTTCGCCCTGGTCAATCTGGACCGGTCGGAGCTCGAGGCCCGCCGCGATCGAGGAGAGACCCGACTCGGCCTGACCATCGCCGCACTCAGGATCACCTCGACGCACCTCTCCAGCGCCCAACTGGGCATCACCCTCACCACCCTGCTCACCGGTTACACCATGGAGCCGGCTCTGACCATGCTGCTGTCGCCGTCGCTGATCGGCCTGGGGCTGTCCCCGGCGGTGGTGCCGGTCGTCGCGGTCACGACCGCGGTCATCGTCGCCACACTCGCCTCGATGATCATCGGCGAGCTGGTGCCGAAGAATTTCGCCCTCGCCCTGCCCGTGCAGACCGCGAAGCTGGTCATCCCGTTCCAGACACTGTTCACGACGGTGTTCAAACCAGCCGTCGTCGTGCTCAACGGCAGCGCCAACGGTGTGCTGCGGTCGATCGGGATCGAGCCGAAGGAAGAGCTGTCCGGGGCGCGCACCGCGGAGGAGCTGTCCTCCCTCGTGCGGCGCTCGGCCAGTGCCGGGCTGCTGGAGAAAGACACCGCCACGCTCCTGCACCGTACGCTGCTCTTCTCCGGGCATACCGCCTCGGACGTGATGACGCCCCGCCCGCGGGTGGCCAGCATCGAGCGCACCGCCTCCGCCCAGGCCGTCATCGACCTCACCCGCCAAACCGGGTATTCCCGCTTTCCCGTCGTCGACGAGGGCGTCGACGACATCGTCGGGATCGTGCACGTGAAGCAGGCCGTGGCCGTTCCCCGACGCCGCCGGGCGGATGTCCCGGTGTCGGCCCTGCAGTCCGAGGCCATCCGGGTGCCCGAGACCATGAAACTCGACGGACTGCTGGTCGAGCTGCGCGGCCGCGGTTACCAGATGGCCATCGTCGTCGACGAATACGGCGGCACGGCCGGAGTGGCCACGCTCGAGGACCTGGTCGAGGAACTCGTCGGAGAGGTTGCCGACGAGCACGACCGCACCCGCGCCGGCGTGGTGTTGTCTACCGACTCTCTGACATTCCCCGGCATGCTCCGTCCGGACGAGCTGCTCGACCGAACCGGCATCGTGATCTCGGAGGACGGCCCCTACGAAACCGTGGGCGGGTTCGTGATGAGCGAATTGGGTCGCCTGCCCGTCGTCGGCGACGTCGTGCAGCTGGCCGGCGGCGTGCTGTCGGTGGAACGCCTCGACGGTCGCCGGATCGACCGGCTGCGCTTCACACCCTTCGTCGAACCCGTCGAGCCCGAGGAGGGCGGCGAGCCCGTCGAGCCCGAGGAGGGCGGCAAGCCTGCCCGGGGCGACCGCGGTACCAGGACCGACACGAAATCCGAAAAAAAATCGGACAAAAAGGGTGACCGTAAGAAGAACGGCACGGAGCGCAGGGTGAGTGACCATGAGTGACTGGGCAGGGCTGGTCTGGCTGGTCGTGCTGCTCGCGGCCAACGCCTTCTTCGTTGCCGCGGAATTCGCGGTTATCTCCGCGCGCCGGTCCCAGATCGAACCTCTCGCCGAGGCAGGCAAGAAGCGCGCAATCACAGCGCTGTGGGCGATGGAACACGCCACCCTCATGTTGGCGACCACCCAGCTGGGCATCACGGTCTGCTCGCTGCTCATCCTGAACGTCTCGGAGCCGGCGATCCACCACCTGCTCGAGATCCCGCTGGGCCTGACACCGCTACCGGTGGAGGCCATCGGAGTGATCGCCTTCGTGATCACGCTGCTGCTGGTCTCCTACCTGCACGTCGTGTTCGGTGAGATGGTGCCGAAGAACCTGTCGTTCTCCATCCCCGACCGGGCCGTGCTCGTGCTCGCCCCGCCGCTCGTCTTCTTCGGCCGCCTGGTCAAGCCCGTGATCGTGACGCTCAACGCCACCGCCAACCTGGTGGTGCGGATGTTCGGGGTCCAGCCCAAGGAGGAGGCCACCAGCACTTACACGTTGGACGAGGTGGCGACCATCGTCTCCCAGTCGACCCGGGAGGGCGTGCTGCGGGACGGCACCGGGGCACTCAGCGCCACGTTCGAGTTCACCACCCGCAAGGTGCGGGACGTCGCGGTGAACCTCGACGGCCTGATCAGCCTGCCCGAGGCGGCCACCCCCGCAGACGTGGAGAAGGCCGTCACCAGACACGGTTTCTCCCGCTATGTGCTGGTGAACGAGTCCGGTGAACCGACCGGGTACGTTCACCTGAAGGACGTCATCGACCTCGACGGCGACACGGCCACCTCGGTCGGGCAGGGCAGCTACGCGGAGCCGATCCCGGGCAAGCGCATCCGTTTGCTGGCGTCGATCTTCGAGGACACCGACCTCGAAGATGCCCTGGCCACCATGCGGCGTTCCGGCGCGCACCTGGCGCGCTCGTTCACCGCGACCGGTGAGACCGTGGGGGTACTGTTCCTGGAGGACATCATCGAAGAGCTGGTCGGCGAAGTGCAGGACGCGACCCGCCGCCTGTAGCCGCTCTCAGGTGTAGCCGTTCTCAGGAGGCCGGCCACCGGGCGCGCAGGTACTGCGGCGGCCAGTAGTCCACGTCGGCGCCGAGCTCGTGGGCGGCCCGCAGCGGGAAGTGCGGGTCGCGCAGGAGTTCGCGGCCCAGCAGGACCGCGTCGGCCCGGCCGGATGCCACGATCTGCTCGGCCTGGTGCGCGGTGGTGATCAGCCCGACGGCACTGACCCGCACATCCGCCGCCGTTTTCACGTGCTCGGCGAGCGGCACCTGGTAACCGGGACCCAGCGGGATGCGCACCCCGGTCACGTTGCCGCCGGAGGAGATGTCGAAGAAGTCGGCGCCGGCGGCCGCGGCCCAGCCGGCGACCTCGGCCGTCTCGTCTTCGGTCCAGCCGCCCGGGGTGTAATCGGTGGCGGAGAACCGCACGAACAGGGCGCGCTCCTCGCCGATGACCGCGCGCACGGCGGCCACGACCTGAAGCAGCAGGCGGGCCCGGTTCGGCAGCCCGCCGCCGAAACCGTCGGAGCGCCGGTTGCTCAGCGGGGACAGGAACTGGTGCAGCAGGTAGCCGTGCGCCGCGTGCAGCTCCACGACGTCGAACCCGGCCTCCACCGCGCGGAGCGCGGCGGACGCGAACCCGTCAACGATTCCCTGGATGCCCGCGGCATCCAGGGCCACGGGCGGTGCGTAGCCGGGGAACGGCACGGCCGAGGCCGACACGGTCGGCCAGCCGCCGTCATCCGTCGCCATGGTGCCGTGCCGGTCTTCGCCCCAGGCCGGCCAGACGGAAGCCTTACGCCCCGCGTGGGAAAGCTGGATGCCGGCCTTCGCGCCCTGCGCATGAAGGAAGGCCACGATCGGTGCCCAGGCGGCGGTCTGTTGCGCGTTCCAGAGGCCGGTGTCGGCGTCGGAGATGCGGCCCTCCGGGCTGATCGCGGTTGCCTCGGCCAGGACCAGCCCGGCGCCGCCCGCGGCCAGCGCGCCCAGGTGAACGAGGTGCCAGTCCCGAGGGACGCCGTCTTTCTCCCGCACCGCGTACTGGCACATCGGCGCCGCCCAGAGGCGGTTGCGCAGGGTGACGCCGCGTACGGTGAACGGTTCGAACAGGGCGGCAACAGCCACGGATTTCCCCCAAGGGTCGAGTGGGCGGGCGGAGCGGCCGGCCCGACGCTCTCAAAACAACCTATCGTGAGTGCATGAGCGAACCACGGGGATGGCTGGAATGGGACGGCGCACGGGCGCGCGAGCGGATCGCGGTTCCCCGGGCGGACGACGACAAGTACCGCCGCGGCGTGCTGGGCGTGCGCACGGGCTCCGACGAGTACCCCGGGGCCGCGGTGCTCGGAGTCGAGGCGGCCCTCCGCACCGGGGTCGGGATGGTGCGCTACCTCGGCCCGAGACGGGCGTCCGACCTGGTGCTGCAGCGCCGCCCCGAGGCCGTCACCGCCCCCGGGCAGGTGCAGGCCTGGCTGCTCGGCTCGGGTCAGGACGCCGCCGCGCGCGACCGGGTCACCGAGGCCGCGCTGCTCGGCGCCCTGGCCGAGGGGCTGCCCGCGGTGTGCGACGCCGGGGCCCTCGACCTGGTCGGCCGGGCGACCGGGCCCGTCGTGATCACCCCGCACTACCGCGAACTCGCCCGGCTGCTGACCCGACTGCTCTCCCCTCAGGGCGAGTCGGTGGCCGGTTCCGAGGTGGCGGCTGCGCCGGGGGAGTGGGCCGCGCGCGCCGCGTCCGGCCTCGGCGTCACGGTGCTGCTCAAGGGGAGCGTCACCTGGATCGCGGCGCCCGACGGCACCCGGCTGACGGTGTCGAAGGCGCCCTCCTGGCTGGCGACGGCCGGATCCGGGGACGTGCTCGGCGGCATCCTTGGCGCCCTCTTGGCCACGCATTCACGGGCGATCCAGACGGATGTCGCCGCGCCGGCCCATCTCGCGGCGACGGCCGCCCTGGTGCACGCCCGGGCAGCGGCCCGGGCGTCCAACGGAGGGCCGATCACCGCGCTCGACATCGCCGGCGCGGTGCCGGCCACGATCGCGGATCTGCTCGGCTCGCGCTGACCCTCGCGCTGACTGTCCCGGTGCGGCGGCGGAGCCGTGGGCGTGCGAAGGTGGAGCGTGCCCCAATCCGTCGCAGAACACCGGGCCGCCGGAGCCGGCGTGCCGACATCGCGAACGCTGCTCTGGGCCGGCTTCGCACTGGTGCACGGCGTGCTCTGGTGGCTCTGTTTCGCGTCCCCGGGCTGGCCACTGGGCGATGTGGAGGTCGTCTACCTCGGCTGGGCGACCGACGCGGCATCCGGTGCCGACATCGTGGGCATCACCACCGGCTTCGTCTACCCGCTGCTGGCCCTCCTGCCCATCCTGGCGCCGCTCGCGTTCGGACCCGACCTCTACGCCACCGGCTGGCTCGGGCTGGTGACCCTGCTGAACGCGGGGGCCTTCGCGCTGCTGCTCGGGCGGGGCCGCAACCGGCGTGCCCTGGCGGCGGCGGCCTGGTGGCTGGGTTTCCTGCTGCTGCTCGGGCCCGTCGCCCTCGCCCGGATCGATGCGGTCACCGTGCCGCTGGCGATCGCCGCACTGCTGTTCGTCGGCGCCCGGCCGGTCTGGGGCACAGTGCTGCTGACTCTGGTCACCTGGGTGAAGATCTGGCCGGTGGCCCTGGTGATCGCGCTATTCGTCGTCTCGAAGGACCGCTGGCGGGTGCTCGTCGCCGCGGCCGGGACGAGCCTGGGCATCGTGCTGGTGGCGCTCGGGCTCGGCAGCGGGGCGAACGTGCTCAGCTTCGTCGGCGAGCAGACGAACCGCGGCATCCAGATCGAGTCCCCGGTCGCCGGCCTCTGGATGTGGCCGGCCGCGCTGGGCCTGCCGGGCAGTTACCTCTACTACGACCGGCAGATCCTCACCTTCCAGATCATCGGCACCGGCACGAACGTCGCCATCGTGGCGATTACCCCCCTGCTCGCCCTCTGCGGGCTGGCCGTGGTGCTCCTGGCCTGCCAGCGGATGCGTGCAGGCGCCGAACCGGCCGGCCTGTTCCCGCCGCTGGTGCTGGCCCTGGTGCTGACCCTGATCGTCGTCAACAAGGTCGGCTCGCCGCAGTTCACGACCTGGCTGGCCGCGCCCATCATCCTCGGGCTGCTGGTGCGGGGGCGTGCCTGGTGGCTCCCGGCCGTGCTCGGGCTTGTCATCGCGGCCCTGACCCAACTCGTCTACCCACACTTCTACGACCTCCTGCTCGTGGCAGACTCGACCCTGGTGCTGGTGCTGACCGTGCGCAACGCGCTGGAGGTTGTGCTGCTCGGCTGGGCCGTGTGGCAGATCCTGTTCCCACCCACCCCCGATCAGAAGGAGTAACCCCATGCTGGTTGCATTCTCCGTCGCCCCGTCCGGCTCCCACGATGACGAAGGGTCGGTGCACGACGCGGTCGCCGCGGCCGTGCGCATCGTGCGCGCGTCGGGGCTGCCCAACCACACCGATTCGATGTTCACCACCATTGAGGGCGACTGGGACGAGGTCTTCGCGGTGGTCAAGGCCGCCACTGAAGCCGTCGGCGCCTGGGGGCCGCGGGTGTCCCTGGTGCTCAAGGCCGACATCCGGGGCCGCCGCACCGGGGAGCTGACCGGGAAGGTCGAGCGCCTCGAGGTGGCGCTGGCCGAGACCGCAGCAGCGGCGGCCTCCACACCGGCCGCGTAGCCAGGTGAATCCCCTCTGGATGCAGCGCGCTCCGGGAGTCAGAGCCGACCATACCGCGGGGCGCCGTTCGACCCCGGCGGAACGCCGTGCCGGGCGTCTAACCAATGCGACGGAGATTCTGGGTCAAACCCGTGTTTTTTCGCTTGAACGCGCTGTTGAGAGCGATATCTTCGTCGACTTTGTTCGGGCCGCCGGCCTCGGCGCGGTGTTGCCGGTAGGGCCTCGCCATCGCGGGTGACCTCGGCTACGTCGCCCCGGTCTGGATCGGCGTGGTGCTCGCGGAGGCACCTAGGCGATCCGCGTGGTCGGCGCGAGGCAGCCGGGCCCTTCGGCAGCCGGGCCCTTCGGCAGCGCCGAAGTCAGTCGCCCTGGAGCAGGATGCCGTCGTGGATGGCGCGCTTGCGCAGGGCGACCTTGGTTCCCACGTCGAAGCCCGCGAGGCGGTACTTCTCCCGGATGCGCTTGAGGTAGCTCTTGGCGGTCTCCTCGGAGATGCCGAGCTGGTGCGCGACGGCCTTGACCGGCTCGCCCGCGCCGTAGAGTGCCATCACCCGGCGCTCCTGCGCGCTGAGGCGGGGAGAACCGCCGTTCGCGCCGTTGTTGAGGGCCTCGTCCAGTTCGGCCGAGATGAAGGAGTCGCCGTCATAGGCTGAGCGGATCGCCTCGACGATCATCGTCGCCTCTTCGCTCTTCACCAGGTAGCCGAGCGCACCGGCAGCCAGCGCCTCGCGCACGAGCCCGGCCTCGGAGTAGGTGCTCATCAACACCGTCTTCACGCCGGCCGTCTTGAGCGTCGAGATCTTCAGTGAAACCGGGATGTTGTCCTTGAGGTCGAGGTCGAGGAGCACGACGTCGACGGGAAATTCGGGGTGGGTGAGCAGCTCGGGCCAGGTGGTGACGGCGGCGACCATGTTGATGTCGTCTGCGGCCCCCCGGATCCACTCGGTGAGGGCTCCCAACAGCATGCGGTGGTCGTCGACGAGGGCCAACCGGATGGGGTTGTCCTTGTTCGGCGCCTCAGTGCTCAACGTGGTTATGTTCGTCACTTCTGTCTCCTTGTGCTTCTGGCCCCGAATGAGAAGCTCAACAGCGTAGTTCCACGGACCCTAAGCATCCGCGGGATTGTCGATACTGCATTCGATTTCCAGATGCAGACTTCCGTCCCGGCTGGAATCGACGTGAGGGCCGACTATTCGGATAGCTTGCCACGTCTCGGGGTCCACTCGACGCCGTGGCACACCCGTCGTGGTCAATTCGATCGGAAATCGTAACTTCTGACGAGCGGAGACGCCGTGCGTGGGTCGGATCGGGCCGAGAGAGAGCGAAACGGATGCCTCGTCGCGGGTTGTGTCGCTGATCAGCAGCCAGATCGTGCGCAGAAGGGCATCGCGCTGGTCGGGGTCGAGCAGGCCGGCCAACCCCGCCGGGTCGTGCAGGCCGACGGACGGTCCCAGGAACTCGGACTCGGTGATCGCGTGGTGCAGCCAGGTCTCCCGGCGGCCCCGGATCAGGTGCAGCCGCAGTTGCGTGGCGAGGTCTGCCGCCGTCGTCGACTTCTCGGAACTCAGCGGCAGCGCCGTGCGACCCTTCGCGACGTCGTCGAGCAGAGTCTCCGCGTCGAGGTCGATGCGGGCGAGTTCCTCGGAGGCGAACATCCCCACCGCGAACCGCGGCTGGGAGATGGTGCTCTGCACCAGCACCAGGTCGAGTTCGCGCTGGGCCATCCGGCGGAAACCCCGAACCGTGGCGACGCCGAGCAGCGGAGGCAGGATGGCGAGGCTGATCGCAAGGAGGTCGGAGGCGAAGGTGAGCGCGTCGGCGCGCTCCTCGGTGAGCGCCCCGAGGAAGAGCAGCAGGCCGAGCGCCGTCGCGGCCGAGACGAGGTCGCGCCCGCGGCGCACGGTGGCCAGGGAGATGAGCAGGGTGCCGACGGCGGCGGCGGCGGTCGGGTAGACGCCGGAGTCGGTTTCGCCCCACGACCCGATTAGGTCGAGCACCACCACGGCGGCGCCGGCGGCGATGGCCGTGGCGAACAACCAGTCCGGCATCCGAGCCGAAAGGCGCTGCACCGTGATCAGTGCCAGGACCGTGGTCGCCATCAGGAGACCCCACGCGATGAGGCTGGGCGTCGGGTCGGGATATTCGGACCACTGAACGACGAACTGCCCGAACAGGAACAGGGTGATGAAGCCGCCACTGAACGTCAGGCCGATGCCGAGGTGACGGCCACCCAGGCCGCTCTGGTTGGCGCGCGTGGTCTGCTCGGTGCGTTCGGGGCGCCGGAAACTGCGCCGGTGTGCCCGGCGTTCCTGGCGGTCCTGGGTGCTCGGCTGGGCGGACCCGCCCGCCGCAGCGCGGCGCGCGTCACGGCGGCGGGCGCCGACGATGCCGGGCACGGTCACTTGGGCACCTCGAGCACGACCGTGGTGCCGGAGCCGGGGGAGGAGAAGAGGCGGGCGTTGCCGCCCACGTCGCGCAGGCGTGCCACGACCGATTCGGCGAAACCGAGGCGTTCGGCGCTGACGCCGCTGAGGTCGAAGCCGACCCCTGCGTCGGTGACCATGGCGCGCACGGTTGTGTCGTCATCAGTGATCGTCACGTCGGCGCGGGCGACGCCGGCGTGACGTCGCACGTTCTCGAGGCACTCGCCGAGGGCGAGGAGGAAGGAGTCGAGCACGTCGCTGGGCAGAAGAACCTGTCCGCTGCCGTGCCAGTCCACATCGAGGCCCATCCGCCCGAACCGTTGCTTGACCGATTCGAGGGTGCTTCCGAGCATTGACTCGGTGGCCGGCTCGAGCGTGTACACCCCGGAGCGGCGCGGGGTGGGGAGGCCGCCGAGCCGCAGCTGCCGCAGCAGCCGGGCGTCGTCGCCGGCCTGCTGGCGCAGTGCGGCCGGGCTGACGCCGACGCCGGAGTGCGCGAGGAGGGTGAGGGTGGCCAGCACGGTGTCGTGCAACAGCCGGGCATCCTGCCGGCGCTGGGCTTCGAGCTCGCTGGCATGGCGCTCGGCGAGGTGGGCCCGGCCGATGAAGGCGATGCGCGCCATGACGCGCGGCACGCTCTGGGCCAGCCACCAGGCCACCAGGGCGATGGCAAGCCAGGCGCTGAGGGTGAGCAGGAGGGGCAAGGTGGCGTCGGACGAGGCGCGGGTGGCGGCGAGCACGCTGGCTACGGTCGCACCGAATGCCAGGAACAGCACCAGCAGGCGGGCGGCGCTGACCACGAGCACGAGGGCGACGCAGCTCAGGGCTCCGGCGGCGATGCCGCCGATGATGGCCTGCTCGACGAGGTTCAGGCCGGTGGCACGCTGGCCCGACCAGCCCACGAGCAGGATCACGGCGATGCCGGAGACCAGGATCAAGGCGACCCAGCGCATCCGGCCGGACCGGCCGAGCAGATACTGGCCGGCCACCAGCAGCAGCAGCAGTGGCAGGCTCCGGGCCAGGGTGCTCACGGTCAAGCCGCCCGGGACGAGCATCGCGAGAAGCGCGGCGGCCGAGCCGGCCAATCCGCACAGGCGAGCCGCTCTGCGGAGCAGACGGTCACGTTCCTTGTAGATTCGTCGCATAGCGGCGCTCTCACCCCATTTGCCCTCTATACAGAACCCTACCGGCCCGGTGTCCGTTCCCTCGCGCGCTCCGTGGCATCCGTCGCCGTCCGCGCGGCCGAAGGCATTCCCGACGGGAGTGACCGGCGACTCAGGGCGTGCTCGACGCCGCTCCGCCGGCAGGGGCGGCGGGTGCGATCGGTGCTGGTGCGACCGCGGTCTCCGGGGTGTCGGCGCCGCCCTGGTCGAGGCGGAACGGTGGGTACTCGTCGCGGAACAGGGCGGTGTAGACGGCCACCCGGAAGATCCAGCGGTCGATGCCGAGGATCAGATCGAACAGGCTGCGCCGGTACCGACCGGTGAAGAGGAGAATGACCGCGGCGATCAGCACCAGCACCCCGATCAGGGACGGGACCGCGTTCGAGACCGAGTCGCCCTCGTCGTTCCGCCAGATCGTCGCACTTCCGGTGAGGGCCGCCACGACCAGCAGGTGCGGAATCGCCAAGAGCCACCATTTGACCAGGACGAGCCCGTGCGAGAGACGCGTAGGATAATCGACCTGCAGATCGGCGGGATAGTCGGCCGACGACGCCAGGCTGAACGGGGGGTACCGGTCAGTGCCGAGCGCCGAGTAGGCGTAGAAGGACACCCGCCAGCTCCAGCGCAGCACCCCGACGTTGAACTGGAAGAGGGCCGTCGGGTATCGACCGGTGAAGAGGATGGCGAACCCGGAGACGATGGTGGTGACGACGAACCCGAACCAGAGGAATAGCAGCACCACCACGTGCGGGAAGATCAGGATCCACTTCACCAACCACAACCAGCGGGACAGCCCCTCGTCGAGGGTTCCGGTCAACCGGGCGGGGAACGCCCGCTCACCGGTATGGGCAGCGGCAGCGGTGGCCCCGGGTGGGCCTGCTCCGACGAAAGTTGCTGCTCCGGGCGGTGTGTCGGGTGTGGCGCCGGGCACGGTTGAGGGCGGTGTGCCACGGCCCAGACCGATTGCTCCGAACACGGTCAGCACCAGGCCGATGAGAAGGATGAACAGGCCGACCAGAAGCAGCCCCACCGCCAGCGGGGCGAGGAACCCGAGGCGAATGCCGGCTTGCAGGGCGACCGAGACGCCGGGACTGGCATCCTCGTTCATTACGACGACCGCCCAGCTGCCGCTTGTCAGGTCCCAGTCGATCTCCTGAGTGCCGGGACCCTCGGCGGAGGACACCCAGAAGTCCTGGGCGCCGGGGGCCTCGGGAGCGCGGCTGCCCGGAGTGTCGTGGTACACCGCCTGGAAGGGATTGATGTTCAGGTCGCGCAGCTCTGTGGCATTCACCCCGGCCAGGTAGCGGTCGACGTCGGCCTGAGGCGCGACGCCGATGAAGACGTCCGCTGTGGAGGTGGAGACCGCGCGGAGCCGGAGACTGCCGATGTTCGCCGGGACGTCCTGGAGCTCGATCGAGCCGATCCGGGGGGAGGTGAGCGCGAACGACTGTACCGAGAACGAGCGGGCGGGGCTGGTGAGGTAGCCGTCCTCGCCCTGCGCGCTGACCACGGCGGTCGTCGCCCCGGCCAGGGCCAGCGAGAAGCCGAGCAGGGAGAGGACCGCGCCAAAGATCAACATGATAACGGAACCGGGTTTCATGGCGCGTGTCCTCTCATCGGGTACGTCTCGATTCAGGGTACGTCGCATTCACGGGCACGACTCGGTTCACGAGGGGTGTCGCGTTCCGTGGCCTTCCGGTCGACGTCGTCTTGATCCGGGACCGTGTCACGCACGATGCGAGGAAGCGGGACGGGTCAGAACGCGCAGAAGTTGCGCGCCGATCGCCTCGTTCTCGATCAAAAAACCGTCGTGGCCGAAGCCGGAGTGGAGCGTGACGGCATCCGTGCCGTCGATGTTGCCCTGCAGGTGGGCGGCGATGACCTGTTGGCCCTCGAGAGGGAAGAGGCGGTCACTGTCGATGCCGACGACGACGCTGAGCGCATCGATGCGGGAGAGGGCGGATGCGACACCGCCGCGGCCGCGGCCGATGTCGTGCGAGTTCATGGCCTCGACCAGCACGATGTAGCTGTTCGCGTCGAACCGCCGGGTGAACTTGTTGCCGTGGAAATCGAGGTAGGACTCGACGGCGAACCGGCCGCCCGCGCCGAGCGGACTGATCTCGCTTTGCCAGCCGCGCTCGAAGCGCAGGTTGAGCTCCTCGGAGCTGCGGTAGTTCAGCAGCGCCATCCGCCGGGCCAGGGCGAGGCCGCGGGTCGGGCCGTCGCCATCCGCGGCGTCGTAGTAGTCGCCGGAGCGGAAGAGCGGGTCGCTGCGGATGGCTTCGATCTGCACCGAATTCAACGCGATCTGGTCGGCGGTCGTCACCGGCGGTGCCGCGAGGATTGCCAGGCGGGCGACCCGGGACGGATGCTCGATGGCCCACTCGAGCGCGTGCATCCCGCCCATCGAGCCGCCGACGACGGCGGCCCAACGGTCGATGCCGAGACGGTCGGAGAAGGCGACCTGCGCTGCTACCTGATCGCGAATGGTGAGGTAGGGAAAGCGGGTGCCCCATTCGGAGCCGTCCGGGGCGAGGGAGGCCGGACCGGTGCTGCCCTGGCAGCCACCGATCATGTTCGGGGCAACCACGAACCAGCGGTCGGTGTCGATGGCCAGGCCGGGGCCGACGACCTTGCTCCACCAGCCCGCGGTCGGGTGGCCGTGGCCGGCCGGGCCGATCAGGTGGCTGTCGCCGGTGAGGGCGTGCAGCACGAGCACGGCGTTGTCGCCGCTCGGGGACAGTTCGCCCCACGTCTCGTAGGCGATCCGCACGGCGCCGAGGCTGCTGCCCGCCTCAAAGTGCAGCGCACCGACGTCGAGGAAACGACGGTTCCCCACGGGGTCGCCGTCGCGCCACGCACCCGTCGCCGGGGGTTTGCCGAGCAGGGACCGCGCCTGGGCTTCGGTCACAAAGCTCGACGGGACGGTGTCTGCCGAATATTGCCAGTCCATAGGCTCCCTATTCTGCCGGGTGAACAGCCTTTCCGGCTCATTGTCACCGCACCGCCTGGTCAGCGCACCGCACGCCCGGCCGTCGCCGCGGAGTCCACTCTGTTCGCACTCGGCGGAACCGAATCAGCCCGCCACCCGAACGCATTCGACGGAGATTTGGCCGATTCTGCCCTGAAACGGGCCGAAACCGGGTGTGGAAGGCAAAATCTCCGTCGAATTGGTTACCCACCCGCTCGGGGTGGTCACCCATCCGGACTGGCAGCGGCTGGACGTGTCAGGCGTTGGCGCGGGATGCCTGCACAACCGCGCGGGCGGCCGCCAGGCCGGTCTCGAGGTCGGCCTTCAGATCGGCGATGTTCTCGATGCCGACGGAGAGGCGCACCAGGCCCGGCGTCACACCGGCCGTGAGCTGCTGCTCCGGGGTGAGCTGCGCGTGCGTGGTCGAGGCCGGGTGGATGACGAGTGACCGCACGTCGCCGATGTTGGCCAGGTGGCTGAACAGGGAAAGGTTGTCGACGAGAGCGCGGCCGGCATCCACTCCGCCCTTCAACTCGAAGGACAGCACGGCGCCGACACCGCGGGGCGCGTAGGTATTCGCGGCGGCGTACCAGGGGCTCGACGGCAGACCGGCGTAGTTGACCGAGGCGATGTCGGGGTGGTTCTCGAGCCACTCCGCGATGTCCTGGGCGTTCTGCACGTGGCGTTCGATGCGCAGGCTGAGAGTCTCGATGCCCTGGATGAGCTGCCAGGCGCTCGCCGGGGCGATCGCGGATCCGAGGTCGCGCAGCAGCTGCACGCGCGCCTTGATGATGTAGGCGATGCCGTCGCCGACCGCGCCCGTGTAACTGACCCCGTGGTAGGACGGGTCCGGCTCGGTGAGGCCGGGAAACTTCTCCACGTTCTTGGACCATGCGAACGTTCCGCCGTCGACGATGACGCCGCCGATGACGGCACCGTGGCCGCCGAGGAACTTGGTCGCCGAGTGGACGACGATGTCCGCGCCGTGCTCGAACGGGCGGATCAGGTAGGGGGTGGCGATGGTGCTGTCGACGATGAGCGGCACCCCGCCGGCGTGCGCCACATTGGCCACGAGACGGATGTCGAGCACATTGATCTTGGGGTTGCCGATGGTCTCGGCGAAGAAGAGCTTGGTGTTGGGGCGCAGCGCCCGGCGCCACTCTTCGGGGTCGTCCTGGTTCTCGACGAAGGTCGTCTCGATGCCCAGCTTGGCCAGCGTGTACTTGAACAGGTTGTAAGTTCCGCCGTAGATCGAACTCGACGAGACGATGTGGTCGCCGGCCTGGGCGATGTTCAGCACCGCGAACGTGGAGGCGGCCTGGCCCGAGGCCAGGAGCAGGGCTGCGGTGCCCCCTTCGAGGGCGGCGACGCGCTCTTCGACGACGGCCTGGGTCGGGTTCATGATCCGGGTGTAGATGTTGCCGAATTCGGCCAATGCGAACAGGTTCTGCGCGTGCTGGGCGTTGTCGAACACGTAGGACGTGGTCTGGTAGATCGGGGTGGCCCTGGCATTGGTGGTCGGGTCGGGCTGGGCACCGGAGTGCACCTGCTTGGTTTCGAACTTCCAGTCTGCAGCGTTGTCGCTCATGAGGTGATCTCCCGGGTGATCCTCGACGAGCGTGGACCTTCCAGCGCTCTGCCAGCGATTCTAGGCAAGGGGTTGTCGAGCTGGCAACGGACACCGCAACACAGCGTCACGAAGCGGTCAGCGCGGCGTTCCGGCGGCAGGGTCTGCGGTCGGCGCGTCTGCGGGAGGCTCGGCGGGCGGCTCCACGGGAGGCTCGGCGGCGAGCGTCCCGGCAGGCGCGTCGAGGTGCGGAAGCACGATCGTGCCGGTGTCGGTGCGCGCCTTCTTGCGGAACAGCCAGCGGGCGCGCGGCTCGATCAGCGGGCGGAACACCCGGCGCACGATCCGCTGCGAGAGGGCGATGGAGATCAGCACGCTGAACCCGATCATCGCGGGCAGCACCCAGCCCGGCTGGGGTCCGCCGAGCACCCCGCGCTCGCGCAGGGGGAACAGCACGAAACTGTGCAGCAGGTAGATGTACATCGTGGCCGCGCCGTAGGGGGTGAACCAGAGCCGTCGCCGGGGCACGAGCACCAGGAATGCCACGATAAGGGCGAACGCGAGCAGCAGCAGACCCAGACGGATGCCGCCGGCCCAGAGCTGGTCGTAGCCGAACGCCGGGTAGGACTCGTCGTAGAGCAGGAACTGGCGCACCTGCGCCTCACGAAGGGCGTCGATGTTCGCCACGATCACGCCCAGCAGTGCCGTGAACAGGGTGACCGCGCCGATCCGCCAGCGCCACACCGCGGCGGCGTGCAGCCCCAGCCAGCGGTTGGTGACCTTCCACTGGCGTAACTGCCAGCCGAAGACGAAGAACGGCAGCAACCCGAGCGTGCGCGACAGCGCGAAGGTGCTGTCGATCGACGCGAAGTACCCGGCGCCGACGGAGATGATCACACTGATCAGCAGCGGATGGCGCAGCAGCACGAGGAAGGGCAGGGCGAGGCGCCAGGCCAGGAGGGCGATCAGGAACCACAGGGTCCAGGAGGGGGACGAGTAGTCCAGGCGGAATTCGCCGCCGAGTAGCCAGTGCACGACTGTCCAGATCGTCTCGAAGATCGCGTAGGGGAGCACGATGTCGGTGACCAGGCGATGCAGCTGGCGGGTGCCGAGCGGGCCCGACCGGGCGAAGTACCCGCTGACGGCGACGAACAGCGGAACGTGGAAGGCGTAGACGAACAGATAGAACTCGTAGGCGACATCCGACTCGGCGATGAGTTTCAGGATGGCGTGCCCGAGCACAACCAGGGCGATCGCGATCCAGCGCGCATTGTCCCAGAGCGGCACGCGTCGTTTCTGCACGTGCAGTATTCCGGTGGCGCGTGGGCTCATCATGCTGCTTCTCCGACCAGAATGGAGCCATGGGTACAAAAAGAGTCGTTGTGACCGGTGCGAGTTCGGGGATCGGTGCCGCCACCGTGCGCCTGTTCCGCCAGCGGGGCTGGGATGTGGTGGGGGTGGCTCGTCGCGCCGACCGCCTCGCGACGCTGCAGGCGGAGACCGGGGCGCAGGTCTTCACGGCCGACCTCACCCGGCAGGCCGACGTGGACGCGCTGCGCGACTATCTTGCGGCGTCCGGGCCGGTGCACGCACTGGTCAACAACGCGGGCGGCGCGGTGGGGCTGGACACCGTCGAGGACTCGAAGGTCGAGGACTGGGCCTGGATGTTCGAGATCAACGTGCTCGCGGTCAAGCGGGTCACGAGCGCCGTGCTGCCCTTGCTGCGGGCCGGGATCCGGGCGGAGGGCGGCGGCGCCGACATCGTCACGGTCACGTCCATTGCGGGTCATGTCGCCTACCTCGGAGGTGGAGGGTATAACGCGGCGAAGTTCGCTGCGCACGCCCTGATGGAAGTCTTGCGCCTGGAATTGAATGGCGAGCCGATCCGGGTGATCGAGGTTGCCCCCGGGATGGTGCAGACCGAGGAATTCGGGCTGGTGCGCTTCAACGGTGATGCGGAGAAGGCCGCCGCGGCCTACGCCGGGGTGCCGAATCCGCTCACCGCCGAAGATATTGCCGAGACGATCGTGTCGAGCGTCGAACGCCCGGCCCACGTCAACCTGGACCTGATCGTGATCAAGCCGGTCGCGCAGGCGGCCCCCACACGAGTCGCGCGGGGGCCGCTGGCACCCAAAGACTGACGCACTCAAGCGTTCTGCCTAGGGGTGGACCAGGATCTTCACAGCGGTGTCGTTGTGGTTGATCAGGGTGTCGAAGCCCTCGCTGATGAGGTCGTCGAGCGCGATCCGGCCGGTGATGAACGGCTTGAGGTCGATCTTGCCGCTCGTCACCAGTGAGATGGTCTCCTCGTGGTCGCGCGCGTAGGCGATGGTGCCGCGCAGGTCGATCTCCTTGAGCACGATCTTCTGCATGTCCACCGTGGCCGGGTGTCCCCAGATGGAGACGTTGACCAGCACGCCGGCGGGGCGCAGCGCGTCGAGCAGCGTGTCGAGCACGATGTTGACGCCGGCGCACTCGAACGCGACATCCGCGCCGACGCCGCCGGTGAGCTCGAGCACGCGGGCCTTGACGTTCTCGGTGGTCGGGTCGACGACGTAGTCGGCGGCGCCGCTCGAGAGGGACTTCTCCTTGCGGGCAGTGCTGAGCTCGCTCATGATCGTGGTCACGCCGATCCCCTTGAGGATGGCCGCCGTCAGCAGGCCGATGGGCCCGGCGCCGCCGATGAGGGCGACGTCGCCGGCCTTCGCGCCGCTGCGGACCACGGCGTGGTGCGCGACCGACAGTGGCTCGATCAGCGCGGCCTCGTCGAGGGGGAGGTCTCCGATCGGGTGCACCCAGCGCTGGTCGACGACGATTTTCTCGCTCAGGCCGCCGCCGCCGCCGGCGAGTCCGATGAAGCCCATCTTCTCGCAGAGGTGGTAGTTGCCGGCCTTGCAGGGCGGGCACTCGTTGCAGACGAAGTACGGTTCCACGACGACGTTGTCGCCGACCGTGAGGCCCTCCACGCCGTCGCCGACCTCCTCGATGGTGCCGGAGAACTCGTGCCCCATCGTGACCGGGAGGGATTCATGCGAAAGCGGATGCGGGTGGCCGGGCGCCGAGATGAAGATCGGGCCGTCGAGGTACTCGTGCAGGTCGGTGCCGCAGATGCCGCACCAGGCGACTGCGATCTTCACTGTGCCGCTGCGGGTCTCCGGCTCTTTGATGTTTTCAATGCGGACATCTTTCTGGCCGTGGAAACGTGCAGCTTTCATTGAGAATCTTCTCCAGTCGTGCGTCAAAGGCTCGGCACAGGCGGATGGTCTGGCCCTCTAGCCCGCGGATGACACTACTCCCCCCGGCTGGGGTGCAGCCGGGGGGAGTGGTGGTCATGCAAGTCGTACGGTTTCGATCAGTGCTCGGAGGCCTTCTCGGCGCCGAAGCCGGTCATGGACCGCACGGACATTTCCGCGGCCAGCAGCGGGTCTTCCTTGCGGGTGCTGGTGACCGAGCCGAGCCAGCCCAGGAAGAACCCGATCGGGATGGAGATGATGCCGGGGTTGCTCAGAGGGAACCAGGCGAAGTCGACGTTTGCACCGAACATCGACGTCTCCGTGCCGGAGAAGACCGGCGAGAAGATGATCAGACCGACGGTGACCGCAAGGCCGCCGTACATGCTCCACACGGCGCCGCGGGTGGTGAAGCCGCGCCAGAAGAGCGAGTACAGGATGGTCGGCAGGTTGGCGCTCGCCGCGACGGCGAAGGCCAGGGCCACCAGGAAGGCGATGTTCTGCCCCTGCACGCCGATGCCGCCGGCGATCGAGAGGATGCCGATGATGACGACGGTACGACGTGCGACCTTGACCTCGGCGTCGGGGTCACCCTTGCCCTTCTTGATCACGCTCATGTAGATGTCGTGAGCGAAGGAGGTCGCGGCGGTGATCGTGATCCCGGCCACCACGGCCAGGATCGTGGCAAACGCAATGGCCGAGATGAAGCCGAGCAGCAGCGGTCCGCCGAGCGCGAGGGACAGCAGCGGCGCGGCCGAGTTCACTCCGCCGGGAGCGGCGAGGATGACATCTGCTCCGACGAGCGCGGCGGCACCGAAGCCGAGCACCAGCGTGAACAGATAGAACGCACCGATCAGCCAGATCGCCCAGACGACCGAGCGACGGGCTTCCTTGGCGCTGGGCACCGTGTAGAAGCGCATCAACACGTGCGGCAGGCCCGCGGTGCCGAGCACCAGAGCGATGGCGAGCGAGACGAAGTCGAGCGGGTTCTCGCCGTATTTCAGGCCGGGCACCAGGATGGCGTCGGCCGGCACACTCGTCGAGGCGGCGATGGCCGAGTCGAGAAGCGCCGAGAAATTGAAGCCGTTGATGGCCAGCACCCAGACGGTCATCGCGAAGGCGCCGATGATGAGCAGGAACGCCTTGATGATCTGCACCCAGGTGGTGCCCTTCATGCCACCGATGAGCACGTACATGATCATCAGGCCGCCGACCACGGTGACCACGACGGACTGCCCGACCTTGTCGTCGATGCCCAGGAGCAGCGACACGAGGCCGCCGGCTCCGGCCATCTGGGCGAGGAGGTAGAAGAAGCAGACGGCAAGGGTGGTCGTCGCCGCGGCCACGCGCACGGGACCCTGACGCAGGCGGAAGGAGAGCACATCCGCCATGGTGTACTTGCCGGTGTTGCGCATGAGCTCGGCCACCAGCAGCAGGGCGACGAGCCAGGCCACGAGGAAGCCGATCGAGTACAGGAAGCCGTCGTAACCGCTGACCGCGATCGCCCCGACGATGCCGAGGAACGACGCCGCGGAGAGGTAGTCGCCGGCGATGGCGAACCCGTTCTGCGGGCCGGTGAAGGACCGGCCGCCGGTGTAGTAGTCGGCCGCGGTCTTGTTGTTGCGCCCGGCGCGAATGACGACGATCAGGGTGACCGCCACGAAGGCGAGGAAGATCGAGATGTTCAGCACGGGGTTGTTTTCCGCGGGTTCGACGGCTTGGGCCAGGCGGCCCGGCAGGGACTGCAGAATGCTGGTTGCGATCATTTCTTGTCCATCTCCTCAAGCTCGGCACGCAGCTCGGCCCCGAGGGGGTCGAGACGGCGGTTCGAGTACGACACGTACCACATGGTGATGGCGAAGGTGGTGACGAACTGGCCGAGGCCGAGCACCAGTCCGAGGTTGAACTTGCCGAAGACCGGGATTGCCATCACGTCGGGCAGGTAGGCCGCGACGAGCACGAAGGCGAAGTACCAGATGAAGAAGAAGGCGGCCAGCGGCAGCACGAACCCGCGGCGCTGCTTCTTCAGCTGGATGAACTTCGGCGTCTTCTCATACGCGATGTAGTCGATGGTGGACGGTTTTACTCCGTCCGGGAGTTTGTCTTTCAGTGATTCCGCCATGCGGGCTCCTTTGCTCCGGTGAAGGGATGTGACTGTGTGGGATGGTGCTGGGGTGATCTGTGGGGGTCGACTGGTGCTTCAGGCGTTCGGGCCGACTCCATGCACGGCCTGCTTGAGGGCGTCGAGAACCGTGGGATCCTCGATCGTCGGCGGCACGGTGTAGGGCTCGCCATCGACGATCTGCCGGATGGTCTTGCGCAGGATCTTCCCCGACCGGGTCTTCGGCAGCCTGTCCAGGATGGTCACGTCTCGGAACGCGGCCACCGGCCCGACGTGCTCCCGCACCAGCGCGATGAGCTCTGCGCCGAGAGTGTCGTGGTCGATCGTGGCCCCGGCCTTGAGCGTGACGAAGCCGGCCGCGCGCTGCCCCTTGAGCGCGTCGCGCACGCCGAGCACCGCGCACTCGGCGACCGCGGAGTGCAGGGTGAGCACCTCCTCGAGCGAGCCGGTGGACAGTCGGTGCCCGGCGACGTTGATCACGTCGTCGGTGCGGCCCATCACATAGAGGTAGCCGTCCTCGTCGAAGTGGCCTGAATCTCCGGTGGCGTAGAAGCCGGGGAAAGCCGACAGGTAGGAGCTTTCGAAGCGGTCTTCGCTGCCCCAGATCCCGAGCAGGGTGCCGGGCGGCAGCGGGAGGCGGATGGCGATGTTGCCGTCCTTGCCGGCCTTCGCGACCGGCTTGCCCTGGGAGTCGAGGATGGCGATGTCGTAGCCGGGCACCGGGAACGTGGCCGAGCCCGGTCTCGTCGGGATGTCGGCGATGCCCCGCGGGTTCGCGCAGATCGCCCAGCCGGTCTCGGTCTGCCACCAGTGATCGACCACCGGGCAGTGCAGCCCGTCATTGGCCCAGTGGTATGTCTCCGGGTCGAGGCGTTCGCCGGCCAGGAACAGCCCGTGCAGGCTGCGGATGTCATGCCCCGCCAGTTCGACCAGGTCAGGGTCGACGCGGCGGATGGCACGGATGGCCGTGGGCGCCGTGAACAGGACTGACACCTGGTAGTCCTCCACCACGCGCCAGAACGCCCCGGCATCCGGGGTGCCGACCGGTTTGCCCTCATAGATGACCGTGGTGGCGCCGACCAGCAGCGGGGCATAGACGATGTAGGAGTGGCCGACCACCCAGCCGACGTCAGAGGCCGCCCAGAAGACGTCGCCGGGCTTGACGTTGTAGATGTTGGCCATCGACCAGGCCAGCGCCACGGCGTGGCCGCCGTTGTCGCGGACGATCCCCTTCGGATTGCCGGTCGTCCCGGAGGTGTACAGGATGTAGAGCGGGTCGTCGGAGCGAAGGCTGATCGGCGCGGCCGGGGAGGCCTCGTTCTCCTCGTGGGCCCAGTCCAGCCAGGCCACGTCGCTGGTGCCGGCGTAGTCGGCGGCGCAGCCGGGGACCATCTCCCGGTCGCGCACGATGACGGTGTGCACCGAGCCCTTGCTGCGAGCGAGGGCGCGTTCGACCAGAGGCAGGTATTCGACTGCCCGGCCCGGTTCGAGGCCGCCGGAGGCGGTCACGATCACGGACGGTCGCGCATCGTCGATCCGCACGGCGAGCTCGCTGGCGGCGAAGCCGCCGAAGACGACGGAGTGGATGGCGCCGATGCGGGCACACGCCAGCATGGCGACGATGGCTTCCGGGATCATCGGCAGGTAGACGATCACCCGGTCGCCCCGGCCGACGCCGCTGGCGCGGAGCACGCCGGCGAAGCGCTCGACGCGTCCCAGAAGTTCGCGATAGCTCAGGCGCACCCGGGTTCCGGACATCGCCGAGTCGTAGATGACGGCCGTCTGTTCGCCGCATCCGGCAAGCACGTGGCGGTCGAGCGCGTTGTAGCTGGTGTTGAGTTCGCCGTCCGGGAACCAGCGCCAGGCACCGGGGAAGCGTTCCTCCAGCGCTACCGTCGGCGGCACGGTCCAGTCGATTGCCCGGGCTGCCTGCAGCCAGAACGCCGAACGCGTGTCGTCATCGATGCTTCTCTGCCACAGGTCGTGATACCCCGCCGATGCTTCCCCTGACATTCGAACCTCTCCGTTGAAGTTCCTATGTATACATTGAATTCGTGAAGTCTGGCACAAATCCCGCAATAAGGGAATAACATGTGATTTGTGTATACAGAAACCCCAACGACGGGGACCACGGCTCCGGTTCGCGCAAGTGAACGCGCCTACCGGCAGCTGCGCGGCGAGATTCTCGACGGCATCCTGGCGCCCGGCACGGGGCTGCTCGAGGTGGAGCAGGCCGCCCGGATCGGGGTGTCGCGCACCCCTCTGCGCGCGGCGATCGCCCGGCTGATCGCCGACGGTCTGGTGGCCGGCCGCACCGGCCGTGGGTTCATGGTCACCGAGATGAGCGTGGACAGAATCGGGGAACTCTACGAGGTGCGACGGGCGTTGGAGGAACACGCCGCCCGGATCGCCGCCGAGCGCCGCGACCCGGCGGTCTTCGAGGCTCTCCGCACGCAGTTCCTTGCGGCCCCGGAGCTGCTCCGGCACGGCAAGGCGGGACTACGCCGCTACTACGAGCTGATCGACGAGTTCGACCTGGCCCTTGACGTGGCCGTGGCGAACCCCTTCCTCGTGGGTGCGCTCGCCGGGGTGCGCACGCACCTCGCCCGCATCCGTCGCCTGGCCCGGGACAACCCGGACCGGCTCCGAAGCGCCGCCGCCGAGCACCTGCTCATCGTGGACGCCGTTCTGTCGGGTGACTCGTCGCTGGCCGCCCACGCCACGCACGTGCACCTCCACCAGAGCCTCACCAGCGTTCTCGCGACCCTCCGGGGATCGTCGGCCGTTCCGGCCGACCCATCGCCTCCACCGCGCTGACCGCACTATTCGAACCGATCGAACCAATCGAAGGGATCCACCGTGCAGCTCCACCACGTTCGTGTTCACCGCAGCGACGAGAACCTTGCCCGCACCGACCAGCTGGCCTGGAAGATCGCCCTGTGCGCCGCCGACCCGGTCGCGGTGAGCGACGAGGTGACCGAGATGATCGTCAACCGGGTGATCGACAACGCCGCCGTCGCCGCGGCGTCGCTGACCCGGCGCCCGGTGGTGTCGGCCCGCTCGCAGGCGCTCGCGCATCCGCGTTCGTTCAACGGCGTCGGGGCGACCGTGTTCGGTGAGCAGCGCTCCCGCCGGGTGTCACCGGAGTGGGCGGCCTGGGCCAACGGGGTCGCCGTGCGTGAGCTCGACTACCACGACACGTTCCTCGCGGCCGAGTACTCACACCCCGGCGACAACATCCCGCCGGTCGTCGCGGTCGCCCAGCACCTCGCCACCGCCCGCGGATTGACCGGTCGCGACCTCGTGCGCGGCATCGCCACGGGCTACGAGATCCAGATCGACCTGGTCAAGGGCATCAGCCTGCACGCGCACAAGATCGACCACGTGGCCCACCTCGGCCCGTCGGCGGCCGCCGGCATCGGCACCCTGCTCGGGCTCGACCCCGAGACCATCTTCCAGGCGGTGGGGCAGGCGCTGCACACCACGACGGCCACCCGGCAGTCCAGGAAGGGCGAGATCTCCAGCTGGAAGGCACACGCCCCGGCCTTCGCCGGCAAGATGGCGGTGGAGGCGGTCGACCGCGCTATGCGCGGCGAAACCAGCCCCACCCCGATCTACGAGGGGGAAGACGGCGTGATCGCCTGGCTGCTCGACGGCCCGGATGCCGCCTATGAGGTGTCGCTGCCGTCGAATGGTGAAGCCAAGCGCGCCATCCTGGACAGCTACACGAAGGAGCACTCGGCGGAGTACCAGGCGCAGGCGTGGATCGACCTGGCCCGGAAGCTGCACCGGGAGCACCCGACCCTGTCCGATCCGGCCAACGTCGTATCCGTCGTCATCCACACCAGCCACCACACCCACTACGTGATCGGCTCGGGCGCGAACGACCCGCAGAAGTACGACCCCACGGCCAGCCGGGAGACCCTCGACCACTCCATCCCGTACATCTTCACGGTCGCCCTGCAGGACGGCAGCTGGCACCACGTCGACTCCTACCGGCCCGAACGCGCCGGCCGGGCCGACACGATCGCCCTCTGGAACAAGGTGACCACGACGGAGGACAGCGAGTGGACCCGCCGGTACCACTCGCTCGACCCGGCCGAGAAGGCCTTCGGCGGTCGAGTCGAGATCGAGCTCACCGACGGCAGCCGGGTCGTCGACGAGATCGCCGTCGCCGACGCCCATCCGCTCGGCGCGAAGCCGTTCGGGCGGGACGAATACGTGCACAAGTTCCGCACCCTCGCGGCGGACGTGGTCGAGGAGGGCGAGATCGTGCGCTTCCTCGCCGCGGCCGAACGCCTGCCGCGGCTTGGCGCCGGGGAGCTCGGCCAGCTCACCATCGTGGCCCGTAACGGGTTGCTCGCCTCACTTCCCACCCCGAACGGAATCTTCTGATGTTGTACTCGACCGTCACCCCTGCCGCCAAGCGGGCCGCGTTCCGCGAGGACCTGGCGAGCGGCCGGCTGTTGCGCTTCCCCGGTGCGTTCAACCCGCTCTCGGCCCGACTGATCGCGGCAAAGGGCTTCGAAGGGGTGTACATCTCCGGCGCGGTGCTCTCGGCCGACCTGGGTCTGCCCGACATCGGCCTGACCACTCTCACCGAGGTGGCCGGCCGGAGCCAGCAGATCGCCCGGATGAGCGACCTGCCCACGATCGTGGACGCCGACACCGGCTTCGGCGAGCCGATGAACGTGGCACGCACGATCCAGACGCTCGAGGATGCCGGCCTGGCCGGCATGCACATCGAGGACCAGGTCAATCCGAAACGCTGCGGTCACCTCGACGGAAAGCAGGTCGTCGACGACGACACGGCGGCCAAGCGCATCCGGGCGGCCGTCGACGCCCGGCGCGACCCGAACTTCCTGATCATGGCGCGCACGGACATCCGTGCCGTCGACGGCCTGGCTGCCGCGGTCGACCGGGCGAAAAAGCTCGTCGACGCCGGGGCCGACGCGATCTTTCCGGAGGCGATGGCATCGCTGGCCGAGTTCGCGGCCATCCGCGCCGCCGTGGACGTGCCGGTGCTGGCGAACATGACCGAGTTCGGCAAGGGCGAGCTCTACACGGTCAAGCAGCTGGCGGATGTCGGCATGAACATCGTCATCTTCCCGGTGTCCCTGCTGCGCCTCGCGATGGGGGCGGCCGAACGCGGCCTCGACACCATCGAGGCGCAGGGCTCACTGACCGGCCTGCTGCCGGAGATGCAGCACCGGGCGAGGCTTTACGAGCTGCTCGACTACGAGTCGTACAGTCACTTCGATTCCGGCGTCTTCAACTTCACCCTCAACCCGGATGTTGCCTCGTAGCAGCCCGGCCCCGCACGCAGATCCAGTCTCAACGCAAGGGAGCGACATGAGTCAGAACGAACCGATCATTTACAAGGGCCTCGCCGGCGTCGTGGTCGACCATACGCAGGTGTCCAAGGTCAACCCCGAATCGAACTCGCTGCTGTACCGGGGCTACCCGGTGCAGGAACTCGCGGCACAGAGGAGCTTCGAGGAGGTGGCCTACCTGCTCTGGCACGGCGAGTTGCCGACCGACGTCGAGCTGGGCGAATTCGAGGAGCAGGAACGCTCCCTCCGGCACCTGACTCCTGCGGTGAAGCGCGTCATCGACGAGCTGCCGACGACGGCGCACCCGATGGACGTCGTGCGCACGGCGGTCAGCCTGATCGGCGCGAACGACCCCGATGCGGCCGACGCGTCGCCGGCGGCCAACCGTGCCAAGGGCCTGCGGCTCTGGGCCCAGATGCCGGCGATCGTGGCCTACGACCAGCGCCGCCGCCACGGCCTCGAGCTGATCGAACCGCGCGGCGATCTCGGCTACTCGGCCAACTTCCTGTTCATGACGTTCGGCGAGGTGCCCGAACTCGTGGTCGTGAATGCGTTCGATGTGTCCATGATCATGTATGCGGAGCACTCCTTCAACGCGTCGACGTTCACCGCCCGCGTGATCACCTCGACCCTGTCCGACCTGCACTCCGCGGTCACCGGAGCGATCGGCGCTCTCAAGGGCGCGCTGCACGGCGGGGCGAACGAGGCCGTGATGCACATTTTCGACGAAATCGGGCTCGGTTTGGGCGCCGGGGAGCGCGCCGAGACGTGGCTGAACGAGACCCTCGCCGCAAAGCGGAAGGTGATGGGCTTCGGCCACCGGGTGTACAAGCACGGGGACTCGCGGGTGCCGACCATGCGCACCGCGCTGGTCACCCTGGTCGAGCATTATGACCGGCCGGACCTGCTGGAGCTCTACGAATCCCTCGAGGCGGGGATGACGACGCGCACCGGCATCCTGCCCAACCTGGACTACCCGTCGGGACCGGCGTACAACCTGATGGGATTCGACACCCTCACTTTCACGCCGATCTTCGTCGCGGCGCGACTGACCGGTTGGACCGCGCACATCATCGAGCAGACCGCATCGAATGCCCTGATCCGTCCGCTCTCGCTGTATAACGGCCACGAGGAGCGACACCTGGCCTGAGCTCACCGTCACCGCGCCGTGACCTACCATTGGGAAATGGGATTCGACGCGGACGACGCTGCACGTGATGTGACCGGAATTGAGCGGGAAGTGCTGGGCTGGGACGTGTTCGCGGATGCGTCCCGCCAGCTGTCGAAGGCGGTGCTGTCGAGTGGTTTCCAGCCGGATGTCGTGATCGCCATCGCCCGCGGCGGGCTGCTGCTCGCCGGCGCGATGTCGTATGCGCTGGGCACCAAGAACTGCGGCAGCATCAACGTGCAGTTCTACACCGGCGTCGACGAGCGCCTGCCCGTGCCGGTCCTGTCGGGACCGATGCTCGACGCGCCTTCGCTGACCGGCCTGCGGGTGCTGCTCGTCGACGACGTCTCCGACTCCGGGCACACCCTCGCGATGGTCGTCGCGCTGCTGCGGGAAACCGCCTGCGAGGTGCGCACCGCCACCCTGTACACGAAGCCTCGCACCGTGCTGGTGCCCGATTTCACCTGGTGTGAAACGGACCGCTGGATCGTGTTCCCCTGGTCCTCCCTGCCGCCCGTGGCGGAGAGCCTCACCGGTGCGAGCCTGCCGGGCGGCGCACAGCTCGATGACGCTCTGCCTGTCGCGAGCCTGCTCGCCGCCAGCCTGCCCCTCGTGGCCCGGGGCGCCCTGCTGTGAGCGTGCACCTGGTCGGCGGCGGTTGGAACCCCCGGACAGACGCGGCCGTCTTCGGACCCTTCCTGGCCGAGGCCACGGCGCGCGGAGTCGCTGCAGGCCGCGCGGAGCCAGGCATCGCGATCCTCGTCGTGCGTGCCGAAGACGCCGCCGACCACGCCGCGAACCTGGTCGCCGCCGTCTCTGCGGCCGGCGAGTTCGAGCCGAAGGTCACCGTCGTCGCCCCGGGCGACGTCTTCACCCTGACCGCGGTGTCCGAGGCCGACGGAATCCTGGTCGGCGGCGGAGTCACCCCCGCCTACCTGGCCGCCGTGGCCCCGATATTCGGTGAGATCCGCCGTCAGGTGGCCGCCGGCACCCCCTATCTCGGATTCTCTGCCGGCGCGATGATCGCGGCCGAGCGTGCCCTGATCGGCGGCTGGCGCATGGGCGGCGTCGAGGTCAGCGGCGAACACGCCGCCGAGGGGCTCGACGAGATCACCGTCGAACCAGGCATCGGGCTGCTCGACGTCACCGTGGAGGTGCACGCCGCCCAGTGGGGCACGCTGTCCCGGCTGGTCGCGGCTACCGAGGCCGGCCTGATCGACGGCGGCCTGGCCGTCGACGAGAACACCGCGCTGGTCGTCGGCGAGGGCGCGCTCAGCGTCGTCGGAGCCGGCAGTGTCTGGCGGGTCAGCGAGGCCGACGGCGGGGTGCTCGTGAGCACCTTCGGGGCCTGAGCCGAGCATCATGCCCGTCACCCTCGCCGCGCTGACCGAGAGCCGGGCCATCGATCTTGGCTGGGCCCAGGCGCTGGCGCCGGTGGCGTCGGAGATCGACCGGATGGGCGAGCACCTGCGCGCCGAGACTCTGGCCGGCCGTATCTGGCTACCGGCCCCGGAGAATGTCTTCCGCGCCTTCGCCGAGCCGTTCGACGCCGTGCGGGTGCTCATCGTCGGGCAGGACCCATACCCGACCCGGGGACATCCGATCGGGCTCGCCTTCGCGACCGAGGCACACGTGCGGCCGCTGCCGCGCAGCCTGGCGAACATCTGCCGGGAGCTACACGACGACGTGGGCGTCACCGCCGCCACCGGAGACCTCTCGCCGTGGTCGCGGCGGGGGGTGCTGCTGCTCAACCGCGTACTCACCGTGCAGGCCGGCCTGGCCGGGTCGCATCGGCGCCGCGGCTGGGAAAGCGTGACCGAGCAGGCCATCCGTGCCCTCGTCGCCCGGGACCGGCCGCTCGTGGCGATCCTGTGGGGGAAGGATGCCGGCGCGCTGCGGCCGCTCCTCGGGGACACGCCGGTGATCGAGTCTGCTCATCCGAGCCCGCTGTCGGCCAGGCGCGGATTTTTCGGGTCGAAGCCGTTCAGCCGGGCCAACGAGTACCTCGGCCGCGCCGGGGCGGCCCCGGTTGACTGGTCCCTCGGGTAATCTGGAGCTCTCTGGAGGAGTTAGCTGTGCTTGAAGAGGAATACCAGCCGCGTCGGCAATTGCCCCGGCACCTTCGACCGACGCCCGCGGAAGAGGCGCCGTTCGGATTCACCATGCGTGAGGCCCAAATCACCGATCTGCCGTATATCCGGGAGGTCTACAACTACTACGTCGCCAACAGCACGGTCACCTTCGACGTTGACCCGATGACCCTGGCCGAGTGGCGCAGCAAGTTCTACTATCTGGGCAAGCTCGGGATGCCGTTCATCGTGGCTGTCTCCCCGGCCGGCCAGCTGCTCGGTTACGCCCTGGTCGGCCCGTGGAAGCAGAAACGCGCCTACCGGTTCACGGTCGAGAACTCGATCTACCTCGGAGCGGCCTCCACCGGCAAGGGACTGGGCCGGATGCTGCTCGGCGAACTCATCGAGCGCTCCCAGGCCGCCGGGCTCAAGGAAATCATCGCGGTCGTCGCCGACCAGGGCGCCGACGCATCGATCAAGCTGCACCGCGACTTCGGATTCGCGGAGATCGGCCGGATGGGCAAGGTCGGCTTCAAGTTCGACCGTTGGCTCGGCACCGTGCTCCTGCAGAAGAGCCTCAAATAGGCGAAGCGGCGAGACTGCGGCCGGCGGACGCCTAAAATCGAGGGATGACCGATGCCCTGCCCACCCTGCCCGAGCGCCACACCGTGTTGCGCTCGTTCGCAGGACACCTCGAGGCCGGCCCCGACGCCGTGTTCAACCGGCTCGTGACGGCGATGGCCTCGGGGGCGGCCGGCGGGGGCAACGTGCACACCGACCGGGACCGACGTCGACTCGTGCTGCGGCGCGGCTGGTGGTACCGCGGCGAGTACCAGGTGCTGCCCGAGGAGCAGGCCGGGTCGCTCGTGCAGTACGAGATCATCAACGTCGCGCAGCTGCTGCCATGGGCCGGGTCGTGGGCGGCGGCATCCGTTCTCCGCGCCGCGCCGCGGGCGTTCCAGGCGTTGCTGACCGGGCTGTCCCACTCCTGAGCGTCTCGCCGCTGCCCGGCATCCCGGCTGGCTAGGCTCGGGGGATGGCCGCTCCGCATGAACTGACCGCTCTCGAACAATGGCAGGCGCTGCAGCGCGGTGAGATCAGCCCCACGGAGCTGACCGAGCACTACCTGGGCCGGATCGAGGCGCAGGACTCCGGCCTCGGCGCGTTCGTGAGCGTGACAACGGATGCCGCGCGGGAGCGGGCCCGCTTCGTCGAGCAGCTGATGCCGCGCAGCATGCCGCTCTGGGGTCTGCCCTTCGCCGACAAGGACCTGCAGAGCCGCGCCGGCGTGCCAACCCGGTTCGGATCGCGGCTGATGCAGGATTACGTGCCCGCCGAGTCCGACGATCTCGTGCTCGCCCTGGACGCGGCCGGCGGCGTGAGCCTCGGCAAGACCAGCACGCCCGAGTTCGGGCTGCCGTCGTACACCGAGACACTGGCCGGGCCGCCCGCGCGCAACCCGTGGGACCGCTCCCGGGGCGCGGGCGGCTCCAGCGGCGGGGCGGCGGTGGCCGTCGCCGCCCGGCTGCTTCCCTTCGCTCCGGGCTCCGACGGCGGCGGCTCGGTGCGGATTCCCGCGGCAGCCTGCGGTCTCGTCGGCGTGAAACCGTCGCGCGGCCGGGTGCCCTCGTCGTCCGGGATCAACGCGCTCGGCGGTCTCAGCGTGGCCGGACCGCTGGCACGGACGGTGGCGGATGCCGCCCTGCTGCTGGACGCCATGATCGCGCCGCGAGGCGGGCATCCGCAGCACCTGTACTCGCTCCGGCCCCCCGGCGACGATGCACCTCTGCTGGCCGCCGCCGTGCGCGCCGAGGGTCGGTTCCAGCTCGGAGTGATGACAACCTCCGCCTGGGATGACGCCTACCCGATCGAGATCGCTCCCGAGGCGTTGGCGGCCCTGATGGTGGCCGTCGACGGGTTCGCGAATATGGGCCATGGCCTGGAGGAGACGGCGCTCGAACCCGACGACAGCTATGTGCCGGCGTTCCGCACGATCTGGCAGGCCGGCGCTGCGGGCATCCCCGCCGACACCCCGGAGCAGGAGCAGCTGCTCGAGCCGCTCACCCGCTGGCTGATGCACCGCGGCCGGGAGCTGTCAGCCCGGGATCTGGCTCAGGCGCTCGCGGCCCTGTCGGCTTACGAGCGGTCGTTCATCCGCCAGTTGTCCCGATTCGACGCGGTGCTGACCCCGGCGCTCGCGCTCACGCCGCGCCCGCTGGGCTGGTACGACGCGGTCGACGGGGAGCGCAACTTCGCCCAGCAGGTGCAGTACACCCCGTTCACGTCCATGGTCAACGTGAGCGGACTGCCCGCGATCGTGCTGCCCGTTGCCGAAACCGAGGCTGGACTGCCGATGGGAGTGCAGCTGATCGGCCGGCCGGGTGGGGAGGCCACGCTGCTGGCGCTCGGTGCCCAGCTCGAACGGAGGCTGCGGTGGCAGCACCGCACGCCGCCCGAGGCCGGCGGCCTCGGACTCCCGTGCGCCCGCTGAGTGATTCCGAGCGCGCGGCGTCGAATTCGTTCGGGGTTCGACACGGATTCTCGCCCGCGGTGCGCTAGACCAGCGGGGCCTTCGCGGCCGGACGGGACGGCCACCAGAACCTGTCGCCGGTGAGGAACACCAGCGCCGGCACCACGAGGGTGCGCACCACGAGCGTGTCGAGCAGCACGCCGATGCAGACGATGACGCCGATCTGGGTCAGAGCCACGACCGGCAGCACGCCCAGCACGGCGAAGACCGCCGCGATCAGGATGCCGGCGCTCGTGATGACTGCGCCCGTCGACGACAGGGCGCGCACCATGCCCTCCTTCGTGCCGAACCGGATGCTCTCTTCCCGGGCTCGGGTGGTGAGGAAGATGTTGTAGTCCACCCCGAGGGCCACCAGGAAGAGGAACGCGAAGAGCACCACGTTGGTGTTGAAGGCGGGGAAGCCCATCAGGTTCTGGAAGATCCAGTTGGAGGCACCGAGGCTGGCGAAGTACGTCGCCAGCACGCTGAGGATCAGCAGAACGGGTGCCACCAGGGAGCGCAGGAGCAGGGCGAGGATGGCGAACACGATCGCCAGGATCATCGGGATGATCAGGGCCTGGTCGGCCTGCGCACTCGTCCTGTTGTCGAACGCCGTGGCGTCGCTGCCGCCGACCAGTGCCTCGGACACGTCGCCCGAGGACTCGGCATAGGTGCCGCGCAGTGTGTCGATGACGGAGAAGGTTTCGTCGCTGCCCGGCTCGCTGGACAGGGAGAGGTTCAGCCGGGTCAGGCCGTTCGCGCTCTCGCCGGCCAGCACGGACTCGACGCCGGGCGTGTCGGTGGCACGCGTCGTGGCCTCGGCTGCCGCGGCATCCGGTACCAGCACGATGGTCTGGCTGGTCAAGCCGGCCGAGAAGGATTCCTTCACGATGGCCTGCGCCTGCACCGACTCGGGCTTGCCGAGGAGCTGGTCGGCCTGCGACAGACCCACGGAGGCGCCGATCAGGCCCAGGCTGAGGGCACCGATCGCGGCGACGGATGCCGCGGTGACCACGATCGGACGGCGCTCTACGCCCCGGCCGAGGCGGGTCCAGAAGCCGGGACGCAGCTCGGCGCCGGCGCCCGGCACGAAGCGGGGGATGAACGGCCAGAACAGCCCGCGGCCGCAGACCACAAGGGCAGCCGGCAGCACGACCAGCGCGAAGGTGATGGCGATGACGACACCGATGGCGCAGGCGAAACCGAGCGCGCGGTTGCCGGACAGCTCGGCGAACAGCAGGGTGAGCAGGCTGAGCGCGACCGTGCCGCCACTGGCGGCGATGGCCGGGCCGGCACCGCGCACCGCGGCCAGCATGGCGTCGTTGCGGTTATCGGTGCGGAGTAACTCCTCGCGATAGCGGGCCACGAGCAGCAGGGCGTAATTGGTGCCCGCGCCGAAGACCAGCACGGACTGGATGCCGGCGACGGAGGGATCGAGGGTGATGTCGAACGGCTCGGCCAGGGCGCCGACGACGACCCCGGACAGGCAATCTGCGATGCCGACGACGACGAGCGGAACGATCCAGAGCACGGGACTGCGGTAGGTGACGATCAGAAGCACGGCGACGACGATCACGGTGACGAGCAGCAGCCGGAAGTCGGCACCGGCGAAGGCGTTGGTGATGTCGGACTGAAAGCCGACGGCGCCGGTGACATAGGCGTTCAGGCCGCTCGGCAGTGCGTCGGACGCGGCGTCACGGATGCCGGCGGCCGCCCCGCCGATGTCGGCGTTGGCCTCGTCCGCGTCCAGCGGAACGATGCTGATCGCGGCCTGCCCGTCATCGCTGAACCGCGGCATGGTGGCCTGCGGCACGATCGACTGCTCGGCGAGGGCGGTGCCGCGTTCGGCGATGGCCGCGATGTCGGCCCGGGTCAGGTCGGCACCCTCCCGGGTCCAGACCACGATCGCTGAGGTCTGCTCGGCGGAGGGGAACTCGGCGAGGAGCGCATCGACCTGTGCGGCCTGGCTGGACGTGGGCAGCCCGGAGGTGGGGAACTCCTCGGAATCGTCCGAGGGGAGGAGGGAGAAGAGCAGACCGACGGCGACGATCGTCGCGATCAGGACGATCCAGGCCGTGCGTCGACCGGTGATGAACCGCTGAATCGCGAGCAAAATTCCTCCAAGAAACCTGATTGCTAGGCGTCCTAGCAATATTGGTAATAGTATGGCTCCTATGGAAGAGCGTCGCAAGTTCGCTCCCGGCTCCGAGGTCGGGGTCGTCGGCGCGCCAGGGGGCGGCGAAAGTCGGGAGTCCGGTCTGCCGGTTTCGGACCGGATCGGCTTCCAGCTGCACGACATCGTGCACTTGTCCCGCGCCTTCGAGCGCCAAGTCGGGCAGGCGCTCGAGGTGAACGCCACCGACCTGTCCGCGATGGAGCACCTGATCCAGGAGGGGTCGCTGACCCCGGGCGAGCTCTCCCGCCGCCTGGACATCTCCACGGCGGCAACCACTCTCGTGGTCGACCGGCTCGTGGCCCTGGGGCACGCCCAGCGTCATCCGCACTCGTCGGATCGGCGAAAGGTGGTCGTGGTGCCGGCTCAGGAGTCGGTTTCGCGGGCATTCCAGCAACTGCTTCCGGTGATCGGGGGAGTGGCGGCGCTCACCCAGGATCTCTCTGATGGGGAACGAGAGGTCATCGAGGCCTTCCTGGCCCGGGTCGTCGACGTTTACCAATCGGCACTCGGCTCGCCGTCCTGAGCCGGTGATCCGCGCAGAGCAACCCGCGTGCGCCACGCCCGGTGGTCGCCAGTTGTTTTGAGTAATTCAAAACAACTGTTAGCGTGGGGTGCATGACGGAAACAGGGCGGATGCGGGCGGTTGAGGCGTCCGGCCCGCTCGCCGACAGCATCCGGGCGTCTGGGCTCAAGGTCACCGGGCCCCGCTTAGCGGTGCTGCGTGTTCTCGACCAGGCCCCGCACTCGACCGCGGAGCGGCTCTACGCCACGGTTCGAGCCGAGCTGCCGGGCACCTCACTGCAGGCGGTCTACGGTGTGCTCGCGGCCTTCACCGGCGCAGGGATCGCCCGCAAGATCGAGCCGGCCGGCTCCCCGGCTCTGTTCGAACGCCGGGTCGGCGACAACCACCACCACATTGTCTGCACCCGGTGCAGCGCCGTGCACGACGTCGACTGCGCCGTGGGTGCGTCCCCCTGCCTAACGCCCTCGAACACCTCCGGATTCACCGTGCACACCGCCGAGGTCACCTACTGGGGTCTCTGCCCCGCCTGTCAGACCGCCACACTTACCGCGCTTTCCACACCTGCACCGCTGTCCAACGAAGGAGCACGATGACAATCAAGCCCACCACCACGCAGACGGGAACGCCCGTCGCCAGCGACGAGCACTCCCTGACCGTTGGAACCGAGGGAGTCACTGCCCTGCACGACGTCTACCTGGTCGAGAAGCTCGCCCAGTTCAACCGCGAGCGCATTCCGGAGCGCATCGTGCATGCCAAGGGAGGCGGAGCGCACGGCCTCTTCGAGGTGACCGGAGACGTCTCCGCGTATACCCGCGCCGCGCTCTTCCAACCGGGAGCGACCACCGAGACCCTGCAGCGCTTCTCCAGCGTCGCCGGCGAGCAGGGCAGCCCCGACACCTGGCGCGACGTGCGCGGCTTCTCGGTGAAGTTCTACACCTCCGAGGGCAACTACGACATCGTCGGCAACAACACACCGGTGTTCTTCATCCGCGACGGTATCAAGTTCCCCGATTTCATCCACTCGCAGAAGCGCCTGCCGGGCTCCGGCCTGCGCGACGCGACCATGCAGTGGGACTTCTGGACCCTCTCCCCGGAGTCCGCGCACCAGGTTACCTACCTGATGGGCGACCGCGGCCTGCCGCGCTCCTGGCGCGAGATGCCCGGCTTCGGCTCGCACACCTACCAGTGGATCAACGCAGCCGGTGAGCGCTTCTGGGTCAAGTACCACTTCACCTCCAACCAGGGCAACATCGAGATGGAGGGCTCGGAGGCTGAGCTCATCGCCGGGGCCGACGCCGACTACTACCGGCGCGACCTCTTCGACGCCATCGATGCCGGAAACTTCCCGTCCTGGGACGTCTCGGTGCAGATCATGCCGTACGACGACGCCAAGGCCTACCGGTTCAACCCGTTCGACATCACCAAGGTGTGGCCGCACGCAGACTACCCGCTGGTCAAAATCGGCACGCACACCCTGAACCGCAACCCGGAGAACTTCTTTGCTGAGATCGAGCAGGCCGCGTTCTCCCCGGCGAACTTCGTGCCCGGCATCGCGGCGAGCCCCGACAAGATGCTGATGGCGCGCATCTTCTCCTACCCGGACGCGCAGCGCTACCGTGTTGGCACGAACTTCAGCCAGCTGCCGGTGAACGCAGCGAAGTCCCCCGTGAACAACTACTCGCAGGATGGCGCCGCCCGCTATCACTTCAATGCGACGGATGCCCCGAACTACGCTCCGAACTCGCTGGGCGGCCCGGTGGCCGACCCGCAGGCGGCAACCGACGGAAGCTGGGAGAACGACGGTGAGCTCATGCGCGCCGCCGCGCAGCTGCGCAGCGAAGACAGCGACTTCGGCCAGGCCGGGACGCTGTACCGCGAGGTCTACGACGACGCCGCAAAGGCGCGCTTCCTCGACACCATCACCGGCGCGATCAGCGGGGTGGAGCGCCCCGAGGTGACCGAGCGGGCCATCTCATACTGGACCAGCGTCGACGCCGACCTCGGCGTGAAGCTGCGCGCGAACCTCGCGACCTGGGCCGAAGCCGACCTGCTGGCCGAGGCCGCAGCCGGGTACGCCGCCCCGTAGCAGCATCCGCTTGACCGAGAAAGCCCGACCACGTCGAGGTGGGGCTTTCTCGTGTCCCGCTCCCGTGTCCCGCTTCCTATCCGGTGCGCCGGTGGCCCGGCGTCAGCAGTAGAAGGCGCGCGTCGTGTCCGGCGCGACGATCGCCTTCACGACACCGCCCGGCTGGAGCAGGGCCACTCCGCCGAAGGCGGAGCCGTCCTCACCCCAGGGGGCACCGTCAGCCACCTTGTCGTAGACGAAGGGTCCTGAACCGTCGTTGTATTCATCGTGCGCCTGATCCTCCGGGAGCGCATCGAAGAAGGCCTGGGCATTTTCGCCGACCGCGAATCCACCGCTGCTCCGAAGGGCTATCCCCGCTACGGAGGGGCCGCTGAACCTGACTGTGAACCCGATGGACGACACGGAGAGCATTGCGTCGTCCCAGACATAGTGGGTCGAAGGCGCATCACAGGCTTCGTCCCGAGTCATCTCGGTTTGGATCGGCGACGTTCCGAAGGCGTTCGTGAGCAATACGATGGCCGTGTCGGGGCCGTCGTCCAAGTCCGCGGTCTGCACGGTCTGCCCGTCGGGGGTCTGGCTGACCAGTCGGGAGCCGCTCATCACGATCGTCGACACGGTGGGCGTGGGGGTGGACCCCGGTGCGGGGGTCGAGGAGCAGGCACTCAGCAGCAGTCCCGCCAGCACTGTCAGGGCGACGCCGCCCCGGATCCTGGACCGGGTCCGATCACCTGTTCGGTGCGTTCGTTCATTGATTCCCCCGCCGGTCAACGTTTTCCCGCCTGATCAGGCCTGGCCCAAGGTTACTGCGCGGCGCCGGCGAGCACGGCGGCGAGGGCCGCG
This sequence comes from Cryobacterium sp. TMT2-42-4, assembly GCF_004402645.1. NCBI lineage: Bacteria > Bacillati > Actinomycetota > Actinomycetes > Micrococcales > Microbacteriaceae > Cryobacterium > Cryobacterium sp. TMT2-42-4. Next base: position 59,041 of record NZ_SOFT01000025.1, on the reverse strand, counting down.
CGCAGCCGGGCATCCGCTTCGATGGAGACCTGCTTGATCTCCGGTTTCGTGCTGAGCTGCGCCATGATGGCCGGGTCGAGGGCTTCCACGGTGGTTTCACCGGCCCCCGCGTGGCGGCGCACGACCACGTTGCAGGGGAGCAGAGCGCCGATGCCAGGGTCGGCGGTCACGGCCCGCTGGGCCAGGGCGGGATTGCAGGCGCCGAGAATCAGGTAGTCGCCGACGGCGTCGGCGGCCTCCTGGCCCAGCTTGGCGGCGAAGGTGGACTGCATGTTGATTTCGGTCAGTATGCCGAATCCTTGGTCGGCCAGTGCTTCCCGGGCCATCCTGACCGCTTCGTCGAACGAGACATTGACCGTGACGGTGTGTGCGTAGCTCATGCTGTTCCTCCACTGGGGTGACATTTATTGGGGACCGCGACGCCCCCAGACCATCATGCGCGCCACCGGCCCGATCTGCCACCGTGAACCGGTGGATTCTCGTAAGGTCAGGCATTTCATACCTGGGACTTGCTTACCTCAACGGATGCGCCCGGCGCCACCCGCCCCCGCGCGAGCTGCCGACCATTCTGCGCCACTCGGCCGCGCACGTGCTCCGGCTGTCGTCCCCATTCATCCGGGCCACGTTTACCGGCCCCGAGCTGCACCGGTTCGGCCACGAGGGAGCTCAGGGTGGGCGCCCGAACCATACGGGTGCCGCGGCACGTCCGGCTCGTCGTGTGGCCAACTCAGGAGATCCGTCCGGGCCTCCCGGACATCCGTGCGGATCCTGCACTGCTCCGCACCGGCGGGTAACTGCAGGTGACGGATGTCCTGAGTTGGCCACACGCGCACGCGGGCCGCCCTGACCCGGGGAGGCAGGACGCAGGGTGGCAGGGCCCATCGTCCGGAGCAGTGGCGAGCCCGGTGCGCAGCCGAAGTCTCTCCCGTTTGGAGTTCCGCACCGCGACCCGAACCCCGCACGAATCCGACACCGGAAGCCTCGTGCCGGAGGCTCCGGCTAGGAGGCCAGAGGCGCCGAGTGCGCGGCGACCAGCGCGGAACTCTGCTCCCAGAGGGCGGCGGCCAGCTGGGAGTCGTAGGCCTGCTTATTCGCTTTCTGGATGCGGCGTTTCTCGTAGTACTCGCCCGATGCCCAGTCGGTGCCCGGCGTCGCGGTGGCCAGCCAGACCAGGGTGTCGGCTCCCTGTTCAGCGCCGAGCAGCAGGCGTTTGAGCGGAGTCTGGTAAATGAGGCGCATGAGGGTCGTCGACCCGGTGGAGAAGCTCGTTGCCACCACACCGGGGTGGAAGGCTGCAGTGGTGAGTCCCTCGTCGCTGTAGCGGCGGTGGAGTTCCCTGGTGAAGAGGATGTTCGCGAGCTTGGCGTCGCCGTACGCCTTGTTCGCAGAATACTTCGTCTCGCCCTGCAGAACGTCGAGGTCGATCTTGCCGAAGAGCTGGTTGGCGGCGCTGGACGTGTTGATCACCCGGGCCCGACTGGCGACGAGCCGGTCCATCAACAGCGTGGTGAGCAGAAAGGGAGCCAGGTGGTTGACCTGGAAGGTCTTCTCATAGCCGTCAACGGTGGTTACGCGGTCGCCCATGATGCCGCCGGCGTTGTTGGCGAGCATGTCGATGCGCGGATAGTGCTCCTGCAGCTCGGCGGCAAGGGTGCGCACCTCGTCGAGGCAGGCGAAGTCGGCCACGAGGAAGTCGGCACCCAGTGCCTCGGCGACCGCGGCGGTCTTGGCTGGCGAGCGGCCCACGATCACGACTCGGTCCCCGGACTGGCTGAGGGCGCGGGCGGCGGCGGCGCCGATCCCGTCGCTGGCGCCGGTGATCACGATGGTGCGTGCGGTCATTCTGGGTCCCTCCGGGTTATTTGACATAGCCGCCTTTTTTGAGGCCGGCCTCGATCTCGAAGCGGTTCTGCAGCGGATTGAGGCCGGCCGCCAGGTAGAGCAGCGGAAAAACCATCCCGAAGCGTTGCCACTGGCGTTTGTGCACGGCCTCGTGTTCGAGGATGGCCATCGACACGTTCTGGTTGGTCAGGTAGCAGCCGCCGACACAGGCTCCGCCGCGTCCGAATGCCCAGGCGGGCATCCCGCGAAAAACGATGAGGCCGCCTCGGCGCTCGACCGTGCCCGTGCTCCAGATGCAACCCCAGATCACGCCGACCGTGGTGGCGTAGAGGTAGCCGGCCCGGCTGATGGGGGAGTCGAAGAGGATGCGCCGCACTCCTCTAGCGTAGGTGGCCCCCACGATAGAAGCCTGGGTTTCCCATGATCGATTCACGGCGAAGGTGGCGCGGGGCAGGTGGTGGAAGGTGGCGCGGGTTGGAAAGTGCGCCAGCCTCCACCGAGTGCGCCGCGAGGGCGAAAGTGCGGCTACGGACGACCGTACTCCTCGAGCAGCCGCAGCCAGACCTCGCTCAGCGTGGGGTAGCTCGGCACGGCGTGCCACAGCCTGCGGATGGGCACCTCGCCGACCACGGCGATGGTGGCCGCGTGCAGCAGCTCCGCGACATCCGGCCCCACGAAGGTGACCCCGATCAGAACCTCACGGTCGAGGTCCACGATCGCGCGCGCCGACCCGGTGTAGCCGTCGGCGTGCACGGATGCCCCGGCCACCTGGCCCAGGTTGTAGTCCAGCACCCGGGTGCGGAACCCGGCCTTCTCGGCAGCAGCCTGGGTCAGTCCCACAGATGCCACTTCGGGGTCGGTGAAGGTGACCTGCGGCACGGCGGCATGGTCGGCTGTGGCGACGTGCGATCCCCACGGGGCGTCGTCGACGGGCCTGCCGGCGGCCCGGGCCGCGATCACGTCACCGGCCGCGCGGGCCTGGTACTTGCCCTGGTGGGTGAGGAGGGCCCGGTGGTTGATGTCGCCGACGGCATACAGCCAGTCCCGGGTCAGGTCCGGCGCGGTGCCCCGCACCAGCAGGGTGTCGTCGACCTCGAGCCAGTCGCCCGGTGTGAGGCCCACGGTCTCGAGCCCGACATCCGCGCTCCGGGGAACCCGGCCGGTGGCCACGAGTACCTCGGTCGCGGTGACCCCGCTGCCGTTGGAGAGGGTGAGGGTCACGTCGCCGCCGGCGGTGCGGGCCGCCCCGGTGGTCGACACCCCGGTCAGCACGGTGACGCCCGCCCCCCGGAGGGCCGCGAGCACGAGTTCACCGGCGAAGGGCTCCTGACCGCCGAGCAAACCGCTCCGAACGATCATCGTGACCTCGGCGCCGAGCCCGGCGTAGGCGGTGGCCATCTCGGCGGCGACCACGCCGCCGCCGATGATCGCCAGACTGTCCGGGATTCCGGGGGCGCTGGTGGCCTCGCGGCTGGTCCACGGCGACACGGCTGCCAAACCGGGAATATCGGGCAGCAGCGCCGCCGACCCGGTGCTGACGACCACGGCGTGCGCCGCGACCAGCACGGTCGTGGTGCCGTCGTCAGCGGTCACGGTCACCTCCCGCACGCCGGTGAGGCGGGCGTGGCCGCGCATCAGGGTAATGCCGGTCTTCTCCAGCCAGCGCACCTGGCCCTCGTCGGACCAATTGCTCGTGAAGGAGTCGCGGCGGCGCAGAACGGCCGCGATGTCCAGGTCGCCGGTCACGGCCTCGGCCGCACCGGCGACGCGCCGGGCTGCGGCGAGGGCCGCTCCGCTGCGCAGGAGCGCCTTCGACGGCATGCAGGCCCAGTAGGAGCACTCGCCGCCGACCAGCTCGGCCTCGATGATCACGGTGCGTAGGCCTGCCTGCGTCGTGCGGTCGGCGACGTTCTCACCCGCCGCGCCGGCGCCGATCACGATGACGTCGTAACTCTTGGCGGCAGGGTCAGATGGGGTGGTGCTGGCGGCGGCAGACATCCGTCTCTCCTTTGGTCAGTGGTGCAGCTGAGTGGTGCTGTAGTTCCGATGAGGTGGTGCTGCCAGCCTAACGACCCACGAAAGTAGCCGGCCGGCGGCTGACGAATGCCTCCATGCCGATGCGGGAATCTTCGGTTGCGGCCAGGCGGGCCAGGGCCGGCTGTAGCCCCGCCTCGGCGGCCGCGGCACCCTCCCGCGCGGCCGTGCGGGCGTTGGCCAGCGTGGCTTGCACGGCCAGCGGGGCCTGGGCGGCGATCCGCTCGGCCAATTCCAGCGCGCGCTCGAACTGGGTGCCGTCCGGCACGACCTCCTGCACGAGCCCGATGCGGTGGGCCTCGCGGGCGTCGAACATGTCGCCGGTGAGCATCCAGCGCATGGCGTTGCCCCAGCCGGCCGCGCGCGGGAAGCGGATGGTCGCGCCGCCGAACGGCAGGATGCCGCGCGCCACCTCGATCTGGCCGAAGCGGGTGGACTCTGACGCCACGGAGATGTCGCTCGCGAGCATCAGCTCGATGCCGAGGGTGAGGCAGGTGCCCTGCACGGCCATCACCACGGGCTTGGACACGCTTGGCCCGTCGACCTGCCACGGATGGATGCCGCCGGGCGGCACCATGTCGAGGCCGTCGGGGCCAAGCCGGGGGCCGATGTCGGCCAGGTCAAGACCGGCGGTGAAGTGGTCGCCGACCGCGTAGACGAGGCCGACCCGCAGCTCAGGGTCGCGGTCGAGTTCACCGTAGGCGAGGGCCAACTGCATCAGCAGCGCCAGATCGGCGGCGTTGCGCTTCTCCGGGCGGTTGAACCCGATCAGCAGCACGTGCCCGCGCCTCTCGGTGATGATCCTCGACGGATCGGAAACGGAGTGCTGCTCGTTCACGGATGCCTCCCTTGGCCTCGTGACGCTGGCGCGTCGCTCCCATGCTATGGCTGAGCAGGTCGGGTCAGCGCGCCGATGATGCGCAGGATGCTCGGCAGGTCGTCGGTGGCGGCCTCCGGCGAGGCCGGGGCGAAGCCGGCGATGGTGGCGCCGGCCAGTTCGAATTCGGCGCGCAGGGCGGTGATCAGCCGGTTCAGGGTGTCGACGCTCAGCCCGAACGGGTAGAGGTCGGCCAGGCCAGCCAGCGCCGACGGGTCGAGCACGTCCAGGTCGAGGTGTAGGTAGAAGGTGCCCACGCCCGTGGCGCGCAGGGCCGCGACGAGCGCGTCGGGAGGGTCGAGGTCCTCGACCGGGAGGCTCACTATTCCGAGGTCCCGGATCAGGGCGTCCTCGGCCGGGTCGATGGCGCGCGCGCCGCCGATCACGACGCGTTCCAGAGGAACGCGCTCACCCGGGTCGAGGGTCAGGCCGGCGGCACCCTCGCCGGTGATGGCGCGCAGCACCATCCCCGTGAAACCTCCGGACGGTGAGGTGTCGGGGGTGTGCAGGTCGGGGTGGGCGTCGAGCCAGACCACGGCCAGGTCATCAGGATGCTGCCGCGACGCATGCTCGACGGCCGCCAGGGACACCCCGTTGTCGCCGCCGATCGTGACCACCGGGCCAGCGCCGCCGTGCAGTGCAGCCGTGAGGCGTTCGCGCACCATCATCAGGGTGGAGAAGCGGTCGATGCCGGTGTCGAGAGAATCGCCGGCCTCGACCGGCACCGGCACTTCACGGGTGACGGAGTAGGGAAGATCACCTCGGATCGCCTCCGCCCCGTCACTCAGGCGCATCGCGCGCGGAGAAACCGAACCCTGCCACTGTGGCACGACAACGAAGGAGGGAGCCATACTTCAGTATGCTCCCAGAGCTTCCCCGCGCGTGGGATTTTCGTGCTGGATCGGGCCGATCTCCGCGCAGCGCCTATTGGTCGCGGTAGCGCGCAGCGGCGTCCGTCGCGTCCCGCAACTCGGCCGCGTTCAAGCGCGGGCCGTAGCCGGGGGTGTCCCGCTGGATGCGCCAGCCCTCGCTGAGCGCGCCGACGTTGACGGTGTCGTAGCCGAAGCGGTCCAGCAGTGCGGTCACGGTAGCGGCGGCGGAGGCGTCGTCGCTGGCGATGACCAGGGCGCGCCGGTTGACGGACCCGGCCGGCTGACCGTGCTCCGTGAGATCGGCAGCATAGATGTGGTTAAACGCCTTCACGATCGTGGACTCCGGCAGGCGATCGCGGAGCAGCTCGGCCGTGGTGGTGCTCTCGTCGTCGAGTGCGGCGATGTCGCCGTCGCGCTGCGGGTAGTAGTTGTTCGTATCGATCACGAGCTTGCCGGCCAGCTCCGTCGTGGGCAGGGTGTGGATCTGGTGCAGCGGGATGGTCACGACCACGAGGTCGCCGGCCGTGGCGGCCTCGGCGGGGGTCGCGGCGCGGGAGTGCGGGCCGAGCTCGCCGATCAGGTCAGTGAGGGTTTCGGGGCCGCGCGAATTGCTCACGACCACGTCGTATCCGTTGGCCACGCCGAGTCGTGCGAGCTGACTGCCGATGTTGCCGGCGCCGATGATTCCAAGAGTTGTCATGCTAGGAACAACGCAGGGCGCCGACGGGATGTTCCCGTCGGCGCCCGGTTGCGCTGGAGGCTACTGCGTGATGGAGCCGGCGCCGCCGGATTTGAGCGCGGCGAGGCGGGCGTCGACCTCGGTGAGCTCGCCGAGGTCCTCGAGGCTCTCGAACTGGGCGTCCAGGCTCGACGCGGCCAGCTCGCTGGCGCCCCGCACGCGGGCCTCCTCGCGGCGGATCTTGTCCTCGAAGCGGCTGACCTCGCTGGTGGGGTCCATCAGGTCGATGCTCTTGACGGCATCCATCACCTTGGTCTGCGCCTCGGCGGTCTTCGACCGGGCGATCAGTTCGCTGCGCTTGGCGGAGAGCTGGTTCAGCTTCTCCTTCATCTTGTTGAGGCCGTCCTTGAGCTGGGCCACGACGGCCGTCTGCGAGGCAATCTGAGGCTCGGCCAGCTTCGCCTCTTTCTCCGACTGCAGCTGACGGCCGAGGGCGACCTTGGCGAGGTTGTCGAAACGGTCGGCGTCGGCCGCGTTTCCGGCGGTGCGCAGCTGGTCGGCCTTGCGGCTCGCGGCCAGGGCTTTGCCGCCCCACTCGGTCGCTGCCTCGACGTCTTCCCGGTAGTCGTCCTCGAGCAGGCGCAGGTTGCCGATCGTCTCGGCGATCGCGCTCTCCGCGTCGGCGATGCTGTTGGTGTAGTCGCGAACCATCTGGTCGAGCATCTTCTGCGGGTCTTCTGCGGAGTCCAGAAGCGCGTTGATGTTCGCTTTCGCCAACTGGGAGATACGGCCAAAGATGGACTGTTTCGTCATTGTGCGGTGTCCTTTCGAGTTCCGGAGCATCGGCTGACCTCCAGTGTGTCGGTTTGTGCTGGTCAAGACGTGTGGGCCGCCGTGCGGGCTGACACGGCGGCAACGGCTGCGACGGCTGCGACGGCCGAAACGGCTGCGACGTCGCCGGTTTCTAGAACCGCCCGCCCCCGCCCCGGCGTGAGCGGGAACCGGCACCGCCGAAGCCGCCGGGCATGCCGAAGCCGCCGCCGCCGCGCCGGCCGCCGCCACCGAACATGCCACCCCCGCCGCCGGAGAGGAGTGTGTTGATCAGGATTCCTCCGAGCACGGCCCCCATGACCCCGTTCCCGCCGCTGCCGCCTGCTCGGTAGCCGGGACCGTAGCCGCCCGGAACCTGACCGGCGAACCCGTCGACGTCGTTCCGGGCGCCCGCGATGGCGGCCGCGGCCAGGGAGTTGGCCCGTTGCGAGGCGGCGAGTGCGGCATTCGGGTCGGTGGCGGCCAGCGATTCGGCCTCCACGAGAACCCTGCCGGCCTCGGCGACCCGGGTGCGCGCCTCCGCGCCCACCGCCCCGCGCCGAGCGCCGATGAAGTCTTCCGCGGCCGACACCTGAGCGCGCGCGGCGAGCAGGTTCTGGTTGAGGGCGGCCCGGGCGCGCTGGGCCTGCGCCTCGGCGTCCCGCACGCCCTGCAGTGCGGCATCCATCGCGGTGTTGGCGGCGTCGAGCATCGCCATCACCTCGAGTGGGTTGATCCGGCCGGCCGCGGAGCGAGCGCGCACCTCGGCGAGAATGTGTTCGGTCTGGCTGATCACTCCCGGCAACGCGGCGGCGGCCTCGGTCGATGTAGGCAGGCTGCCCGCGGTCACCAGATCGGTCTGCAGCTCGGCGACCGTGGCCGCCAGCTGCCGGGTCGCGCCGGCGAGGTCGGTGCCCAGACGGTCCACGGCGTCCAGGAGCAACCGCGCCTGGTCGACCGATTCCTCGGCCGCACGGATGTCCACGGCCGCGGCCGCCGTATCGCCGGCACCCAGCCGGGTGGTGGCCCGGGCCAGAGCGGTCTCCGTGAAGGCGAGACGCTCGCGGGCCTCGGCCGGGTTGTCGGCAACCGTGCCGAGCGCCACGTCGGTGTACCGGGCGGCCAGGGTCGCCAGGCTCTCCTCGCTGCCGGCGAGCCGGGCCCGCACGGCCTCGGCACCCTGGGACACGGCAGCGGCGACCTCCGGCGCGTTCTTCTCCAGCTGGCGCAGTTCGTCGAAGTCGTCGGCCTGCGCATCGAGGGTGAGGTTGGCCTGGCTGCAGAGGTCGATGATCGCGGCGTACCAGGCGCGCGCCTGCTCTTCGGAGTCGGGCTCGGCGTCGTCGAGCTTCTGCTGCAGGGTGAACGCCTGGCTGAGCTGCTTCTGCGCCGTTTCGAGCGCGGCCCGGAAGGCGGCGGTGACCTCCGTGCCGTACTGGGCGACCGCGAAGCCGAGCTCCTGCTCACTGGAACGGATCGCGTCGTCGGTCTGTACGAGGGTGCTCGAGGCGCGCCGCTTGAGCTCGGGCGTCGGCAGGGCCTGCAGCCCGGTCGGCGCCCCGGCGCCGGCTGGCACGGCACGTCCTCGTCCGCGTCGGGCGAGCAGAATGACCGCTCCGACGACCAGAAGAACCAGCACGGCGATGACCACGAACACGACGATGAGGAACCCGCCCGCACCGCCGCCGGGGCTTTCGTCCCCGGGGGTGATCTCGCCGATCGAGACCGGCTCGCCCCGCAGAGCCGCGGAGAAACCCTCGGCTGCGGCGATCGCGGCGCCAGCCCAGTCGTTCTGGCGCAGAGCCGGCTCGATGGCGACGGTCTCGATCTCCTGGAGCTGGGCATCCGTCAGGGCGGAGTCGGGGGCCACGGAAAGTTGGTACTGGCGGTCATCCGTCGCCACGGCCAGCAGCACGTCGTTGGTGCCGAAGCCGTTGTTGTCAGCCGTCTGGTCGGCCCACTGCTCGCGGTCCTCGACCCCGGTGAAACTGTCGACGTAGGCCACGAAGAGGTCGGCCCCGGTCTCGGAATAGAGCTCGTCGAACGCGGCCGTGACCTCGTCGGCGCGGGCGGTGACGGCGTCGACCGTGTCGACGATGTGGCTGGCGCCGAAGTCGACCGGGTTTTGCGCCCAAGCCGCCGTGGGCGCCGACGCGCTGGACATCGCAAAGCTCAGAACCGCCGCAACCGCGACCGGAATCAACCACCGTGACCGCATGGACCCCATCCTCACACCACCATCGACACTCCGGCGTTCCCAGATCGAGCATAGGACGGCGACGCAGGCCCGTCCACCGCCCAGGCAGGAGTATCACGGTTGCCCACTGTCACGGCCGGCCGGCTGGGCATCTGCCGCGGGCTGCAGATCATCGACGTTGCCCCGACGGTCAGGTCGAGGTCGTCGAGCACCTCGCCGGCGCCCGCCGGGTCTCGAGCCTGTCGATCGGCCTTGAAGGGGAATTCGCGTCACCGTGCGCCGTTGAGGTCAAGGTGGGGCGCGCAGTCTTCTCCGTGCGCCTCGTCGACAAAAGGAGCTCTACGACATGACCGCAGCACCGACGACATCCGTTCCCCGCATCACCCTCAACAACGGAGAGACGATCCCGCAGCTCGGGTTCGGCGTGTACCAAATTGAGCCGGCCGACACCAGGCGGTCGACGCTCGCCGCCCTCGAGGTGGGCTACCGCCACATCGACACCGCCGAGATGTACGGCAACGAGCAGGGCGTCGGCGAGGCCGTGCGCGAATCCGGCCTGGATCGGGCCGACGTGTTCGTCACGAGCAAGCTCAACAACGGCTTCCACTCCCGATCTGATGCCCTCGCCGCCTTCGAGCAGACGCTCGAGACCCTCGGCTTCGACTACCTCGACCTCTTCCTGATCCACTGGCCGCTGCCGGCCGTCGGCGACTTCGTCGAGACCTGGAAGGCGTTGGAGGAGATGCACGCCTCCGGGCGGGTGAAGACCATCGGCGTCTCCAACTTCCAGCCGCAGCACCTGCGGCGCCTCCTCGACGAGACCGGCACAGTGCCGGCCGTCAACCAGATCGAGGTGCACCCGTACCTGACCCAGGACAACGTGCGCGCGTTCAACACACAGCACGGCATCGTGACCGAGGCGTGGTCGCCCATCGCGCAGGGCAGGGTGCTCGGTGACCCGGTGATCACGGCCATTGCCGGCCGCCTGGGCCGCTCTGCCGCTCAGGTCACCCTGCGCTGGCACCTGCAGCGTGGCGACATCGTGTTCCCGAAGTCCGTCACCCGCAGTCGGGTCGAGGAGAACTTCGCGCTCTTCGACTTCGAATTGACTGCCGACGACCTGGCTGCGATCACGGCGTTGAACCGCAACGAGCGCACCGGCCCCGACCCGGACGAGTTCAACTGGATTCCCTGACCACCCGCGGGGGTCCGGGTCACTAGTCTGGACGGATGCCGCTCGAGACCCGCACCGCCCGCCTCCTGCTGCGCCGCTGGCGGGAGTCAGACCTGGCGCCGTTCGCCGCGATGGGGGAGGACCCGGAGGTGATGCGGTACTTCCCGTCTCGGCTGACCCGGGCCCAGAGCGACGCGCTCGCCGGCCGGGCCGACCGGCTCTTCGAGACGCACGGCTACGGGCTCTGGGCGCTCGAGAAACGGTCGACGGGTGACTTCATCGGCTTCACCGGGCTCGCTCCCGTGCCCGCGTTCATCCCCGGACCCGGCGGGCTCGAGGTCGGCTGGCGGCTGGCCCGCTCCTTCTGGGGCCAGGGCTACGCCACCGAAGCCGCCCGTGCGGCCCTCGATTTCGCTTTTGGGCGGCTCGAGCTCGAACAGGTGCAGGCGATCACGGCGGTCATCAACGAACCGTCGCGGGCCGTGATGGAACGACTCGGGATGACCGCGACCGCCGAGTTCCAGCATCCGAAGATTCCCGTCGGTTCACCGCTCCGGGTGCACATCCGCTACGCGGTTTCCCGGGCGGCCGCCGCCCAGGCGTGCGCCGCGGCCGATCTCACCCGGTAGAGTTCAGGCACTTTACAAAAGGACTGGCCGCCACCATGGAATCGATTGTCGCGCACCATCTCCGTCCAGCGTGCGCATGAGCGACCATGAAGCCCTGACCCGCCAGACGGTAGACCTGCTGCGCGACCTCATCCGCAACGCCTGCGTCAACGACGGCACTCCCGATTCGGGCGGCGAGATTCGCAGCGTGCGTACGCTCGAGGGGTTCTTCGCCGGGTCGGGACTCGACCTCGAGGTGGTCGAACCGCATCCGGGCCGCGCCTCACTGATCGCTCGCATCCGGGGCACCGATCCCACGGCGCCCACGCTCGCCCTGGTCGGCCACCTCGACGTGGTGCCGGTCGACGACGGCGGCTGGAGCCGCGACCCCTTCGGCGCCGAGATCATCGACGGCGAGATCTGGGGACGCGGCGCCCTCGACATGCTCTACCTGACCGCCAGTTACGCGGTCGTCACCCGGGCCATTGCGACCGGACCGTTCCGGCCGCGCGGCGACCTCATCTTCGCCGCGGTTGCCGACGAGGAAGACGGCAGCCACTTCGGCGTGGAATGGCTCACCGAGCACCGGCTCGATCTGATCGACGCGGACGCCGTGCTCACCGAATCCGGCGGGGCCATGGTCGGGCCGCGGCCGCTGATCTCGACGGCCGTCGGCGAAAAAGGTATCGCCGGTCGGCGGCTTTCCGTGCGCGGCACCCCCGGCCATGGGTCGGCCCCGTGGGGCGCGCGCAACGCCGCGGTGATCGCGGCGGATGCCGTGGGGCGCCTGGCCCGCTACCGCGCCCCGGTGCAGATCACCGCCGACTGGCGCCGATATGTGCAGGCCCTCGAACTGGAACCCGACCTTGCCGCGCGCCTGCTCGACCCGCACCGGATCGATGGCGCCCTGAACGAGCTCGGCAGCCTGGCCGGGTTCGCGCACGCATCCACCCACACCACCATCTCGCCCAACATCGTGACGGCAGGGGTGAAGGACAACGTCATCCCCGCGCTCGCCACGATCACCCTCGATATCCGGGTGCTGCCCGACCTGTCAGCCGCCGACGTCGACGCCTACCTGCGGGAGGCGCTCGGCGACCTGGCCGACGACGTCACGATCGAGGGCGACGAATTCGCCGCGGCGACCCGGTCCGCGGTCGACACGCCGCTGTTCCACTCGCTCGGCCGGGCCGTGCGCCGGGCCTACCCCGATGCCGACCTGCTCCCGGTGCTCAGCGTCGGCGGCTCCGATGCGCGGTTCTACCGCCGCCGCGGCGTCCCTGCCTACGGTTTCGCCCTGCTCAGCCGGCACTGGGACTACGGCACCTTCCGGCAGCTGTTCCACGGCAACGACGAGCGCATCGACATCGGCTCGATCGCGTTGACGGTCGCGGCCCTCGACACCGTCGTTCGCGACTTCCTCGACTGAGCCGCTGCCGCGAGGAGACACAGATGAGGCAGACCAGGCCCAGGCGGCAGAGCTCACGAACGAGGCAGACCGGCACGCGGCGACGGATGCCCGCCCGCACCGGTTCGGGAGCCGGCGCCTACCTCGCCATCGTCGCCTTCACGTCGATCTATCTCGTCGTCGACGCCTACCGACCGGTCTCGATCTGGGTGGCTGCGTTCTATTTGGCCGTCAGCCTCGTCTGCTTCGTCGCCTACGCCATGGACAAGTCCGCCGCGGTCGCCGCGCGCTGGCGGGTGCCGGAGAACACCCTGCTGCTGCTCGGATTCGCCGGCGGCTGGCCGGGCGCGATCGTGGCGCAGCAGGTGCTGCGGCACAAAACCAAGAAGGCCGGTTTTCGGCAGGCGTTCTGGGGCACGGTGGCCCTGAATGTGCTGGCTTTCGTCATGATCTTCTCGCCGCTGCTGCTGCCGGACATGCTGGCCCGCTGAACCGAGCCGAGCCGGGCGGTGCGTGCCCGGCCGCGGGTTGCTCGTTCGATGTCAACGACGGCGACGGATCACGCGCACGATTCCGTCGTGGGCGAACTCTGTACCGTCTCCTGCCCTGACATCCTGCCGACCGGACCGCCCGACCTGAAGGCGGGCAAGGGAATGCCGACCCGGACTCCCCGGTGACGCCGGCGTACACGAGACCGTTCTGGTTCACCGGCACGATCCGCGAGGTGACCGTGGACGTCAACGGGGAATCACCCCAGCTCCGGAGGTCGAGCTCCGAGCTCATATGGCGCGGCGATAGAACAGCAGCACGCCGGGATCCCTGTTGTGTATTCATACTTGTATTGATAAGATAATACAAAACTTAGAACACAAAGGGGGGATCTGATGCTCGGTGACGTCTGGTCCAACATGATCTTCCACGTCGCCGTGTCCACGTGGACGGCAGCCGGTCTGCTCGTGGGATCGTGCGTGCTGCTGTGGGTCTTGACCCACGTTCCCGCCGTGCAGCGTCGGCTCGTCGCCCACGCGTCAACGGTCGCCGGGCTCGGCCTTCCGCACGCCTCGCATCCGATGGTCTTGGCGGCCCAGGTGCGGAGAGTACGGGGCTTCTCCGGCGGCGGCTTCCTCGGCGTGATCGTCTCGATTTTCCTCGTGTACTTCATCGGGGCGGACCGCAGTGGTCCGGCCACCGTGTTCCTGCTTGGCGGTTTCGTGATCGTCGGGGTGCTGGGTGGCGCGATCGCAGCCGTGGCCGGCGAGGTGGCGAGGACCGGTGAGGGTGAGCGGGTTGCCCATGGGCGGCGCACCCGCTTGGCCGATTACGTTCCGCGGTGGGAACGCGTCGGCGTTCGTGGCACCGTATTCCTCAACCTGGCGGTCGTCGGTGTGCTGGTAGTGCTGCCTGTTTTTTGGACGCTGCAGCTCTCCGTCTTCCCGCAGTCCTTCAGCGTGGCGGTCGTCGTGGCCGGGCTGGCCGTTGCGGCGCTCGCGGCCTTCGAAATCGGCGGTCGCATCGTCGTCGCGCGTCCCCAGACCATGGCGTCGGAGCAGGAGCTGGCCTGGGACGATGCGATGCGCTCGGCCGCGATCCGGGATCTGGTCGCCGCCGCGTTCTTCCTCGGTGCTTTTGGTGTCTTCTTCGGCGTTCAGGAGATCGCGATGGCGGTGCGACCGGGAATCGGTGGCGGCGTAGCCTCCGTGGAGGCGTTCAACCTGTTCGGGCTGGCCGTGCTGGGCGCGGGTGCCGCCGCATCCGTTCTCACCTCGTCACGGCGTCACTTTCGGCGAACCCTCCACACGGATGCCGGTTCGCGCCCGGTCGGCCCGCAGTGATCCTCGGCATCGACCCGCGCTCGGCGACACCGCCGTTCGACCAGCTGCGCGTGCAGGTCATTGCGCACATCCGGAGCGGGGCCATGGTCGCGGGAACACGCCTGCCCACGGTGCGCAGGCTCGCCGCTGACCTGGTGCTCGCGCCGAACACCGTGGCGCGCGCCTACAAGGAACTCGAGGCTGGGGGGTTCATCGAGACCCGCGGCAGGGCCGGTTCCTTCGTCAAGGCCGCACCGGACTCGGTCGAACAGCAGGCGCTCGGCGCGGCAAAGACCTATGTCGAACGGCTGCGGGAGCTGGGGGTCAGCCCGGCCGACACGGTGGCGTACGTCACCACGTTCCTGCAGAACTGAGGCCCGGCCGATGGTGAGAGCGGGTGCCGGTCGCGGCCGGTGGCCGTCGGTTGCCCCGGGTCAGATCAGGTGCCGCAGGTAGCGCTCCGGGGCCGCCAGGAAGGAGCGCCAGTCGCGCACCAGGTCAAGATCTTCCCAGGCGCACGGGCGGTAACCCCAGGGCCCGACCTCGTAAATGGCGGCGCCCGGGAGCGACGCCAGGATCGGGGAGTGCGTCGAGAGGATGACCCGGGCTCCGCCCGCGTTCAGGATGTCCTGCAGGCCGCGGATCAGGGCGAGAGAACCGGTGAAGGAGAGGGCAGACGCCGGCTCGTCGCGGATCCACAAGCCCGGGTAGCGGGACCGTGCCGTGACGAGGTGGAGGAAGGATTCGCCGTGCGAGCGCTCGTGGAACACCGGCTCGCTGCCGCCGCGGCCGGCGCCGAGCCCCGGGTCAGCCGCAGGTGGTCGGTGAGGGTGGATTCGCTCCGACGGGTGGTGTGCCGGGACCCGGTCGATCCGCCTTCCGGGCCCATCCCGTAGGCGCCCGCGATGGCCTCGACGAGGGTCGACTTGCCGACGCCGTTCTCGCCGACGAAGACGGTCAACGGGCCCAGCTCGAGGCCGCTGTCCAGGAGCTGCGCGATCGGGGCGAGGGTGCCGGGCCAGGCGCCGCGCGGCAGCGCAGGTGCGTCCGGGTCCTGGCTCACAGAGCGCAGCGGTCACTCGTTGTTTGGCATGCGATCATTCTGCCTGACTCGGAGGGCCGCCGAAGTGCGGCCGGGGAATGCCGGTAGCGCCACGGTCGAGGGTCGGGATCGTCTTCGTCGGGGCCGTCGTGACGGTCGTCGGTCTCGTCGTGAACGCATCCGTGGCCTGCCCGGCCGGTGATGTCGGCGGCGGTGCGCGCTAGGCCGTGCTGGCCGTTATCTCGGAGATTTTTCGGGAAACACTGGGTCACCCCAGCCAGTCTGTGCGGCGTGGCGCGAAAATCTCCGAGGTTGGTGCCGCGGGCACACCGGATGTCCCGCGGCAGCCCATGCCTCCGCACCGCTCCTGCGAGATCCCGTTCGCGCTGCTCACCGAGTGGATCGCCACCGGGTATCCGTTAGTGGCGGAGCTGGCCCGCCTGCACTTCGGCGAGTACGTGGACCTGCCCGCCGGGCACTGGCTCCAGTTCACCAGGCCGGCCGAGCTCGGCGCCGCGATTCTGGCGGGCGTGGGGCGCACCGCCTGATCTGCGGCGCGGGCGCCCACGACGGAAAGTCCAGGGCATCAAACCGCAGGTCCATGCATCCGAGAAAGCGCGCTCCCGACCGGGCCGGTACCGTCAGCCGCCAATCCAGGCGTCCACGCTGATGTCGAACCCGGCAGCGCTGCAGGCCGCGCTGACACGGGCGAGAGCCTGCCCCCACTCTGTCGACAGCGGATCGATTTGCTCGCTGGCCGACGACGGCAGCAGGCCCTTCAGGGCCTCCACCTGGTCCGCCACCGCGGAGCCGGGCACGGTGTCCACGCGGGCGCTCAGCCGCGCAACGAGCCGTGCGGCTCCCTCGAACTCCTGCTGGGTTGAGGGCTCTGCGAGCAGCGAACCGTACGCATTGTGCATCAGTGTCACAACGTCACTCACCTGGCCGCAGGTGTCCTCCGCGTTCACGGGATCCGCGGAAGGCGATGCGGTGACGAGTGAGGCATTCGTTTGAGTGCCGACGACGAAACCGACACCCAGTGCGACAAGGATGCCGAGAATCAGGAGGGAGTTGCGGTCGCGTCCCCCGGCGGGCAGCGCAGTCTCGTCGAGTACCTCCTCGAAAAACGGTTGGAGCGAACCCTCGTTCGTCCCCTCGTGCATCGTTCGGGGACCCGTCTCCCTCGGTGCCGTCGACTCACCGGGGGAGCGGGGCGGCTGGGTGTCGACCTCGAATTCGGCCGCACGGATCGCGGCGGCGATCGCGGCGCGGTCGGCGGCCACCGTGGCCTGCAGCTCCCGCAGTGCGGCGGTGGCCCTCGGATCGCCGACGGAGTCGCCGTTCGCCGAGAAGACGCGCTTCTGGAGGTCGCGCAGCTGGTTTGCCGGGGACGGTGAGCCATCCGGTGCCGCCTCGGAGGGGTGAGTCGCCCACCACAGGGCGTTGAGCACGTTCTTCTCTCCCGAGTAAGCGACCCGAACCGCCGCGAGGTAGGCCGGATCGCGCTGGGCCAGCGAGTACGCGTCCTCGGAGCCGTGGTCACGCACCACTGAGAGCCCCCGATCGTCGATTCGGCCAGCATGGCACAGTGCCCGTTCGTTCCCCTTTCCGCTTCGCGTGCCGATTCCTGTCCGCGTCGCCGCCAGTCGGCGTCGCGCCGGAACTGCGCCGGAGCTGCGCCGCTGCGCGCCTTGCGTGCCACGCGCGCAACGGCGCACGATGCGCGCGAGACGGTTGCCGCGGCACCGGCCCGCACGGACGCCGCAGACTGGGGTTATGGAAGAGTTCGCTTTCGACGGTGACGGCCCGGTGTGTCCGGCGTGCGGGGCCGAAATGACCCCCGACGGTGTGGACACCGCTCAGGGGCTCGAGTCCTGTCACCGATGTCCACGCTGCAAACTGGTCGTCGTCGTTTCGGGCAACTGGGCGGAGTAGGTGTCAGCCGGTAGCCATCCGGCTCGGGGCGTCACCGCATCCGCGTGCCCAGGGATGCGCCGCGAGAACGGGAGAACGCCGCTGCAGACCTAGTGGCCGGGAGCCCGATACGCCGGCGTCTTCTTGGCGGCGTCGTCGAGATCCGTCACTGTCAGGAGCGGCTTCGAACGCACGGTCACGGAACCCGTCGAATTGATCATGAGTGACAGGGCGGCGCCGAAGCGGGGCTGCGACGGATGGTAGGCCCGACTGATCCCGGGAGCAATGGTGCGGCCGCCCAGCCTCAGAGGGCTCCCGACCCGGTGGTCGCGCTGGGCGAGACCCGGTGAGGCACTCCCTGAATTTGTGAACAAACCTTCTAAACTTACAGTGCATTGAGTCGTCAAATACTGCCAAACTCTCGACTCTGTGTTCGCAATGAGGTATCCTCGTAACATGATCAATCTCGCGGATGACCTCAGGCAGGCGGCCGATGCCGTGGCCCGGCTGGGTTCCTCGAGTGCCGACCTTTCGGCCCTGCCCGATGCCGAGGTGTTGGCCGGCCAGAAGCGAATCGCTGCGATCCGTCGTCTCGTCGAGACCTATGCCGCCTGGATGGCGGCGACCATCGCCGAGCGTTCCCGGCCGGAGCNCGAGCGTTCCCGGCCGGAGCTCGGGCACTCGGGTTTGGCGGCGCGGCAGGGGTATCTCTCCCCGGAGGCCCTGATCCAGAACTCGACCGGCTCGTCGAAGGGCGACGCGTACAAGCTGGTCGCGGTCGGCACGATGATGGCCGATGCCGAGGCGGCCGACAGGCTGGTCGAGGCGGCGCTCTCGACGCCCGACGCGGATGCCGCCGAGGTCGCCGAGGTCGAGGCGAAGGTGCCCTGGCAGGCACCGATCGCCCGGGCCGTCACCGCCGGCACCCTCTCCGTCGACGCGGCCGAGTCGATTCGCGCCGGGCTCGGCCAAATCGATACCTCGGTCACCGCCGAGAAGCTCGCGGTGGCGCTGGAAGCGCTCCTGGCGGAGGTGTCAGCGTTGAATGCCGACGAGGTCTTCAAACGGGCCCGCCGGATGCGCGACTGGCTCGACGAGGCGGGCATCGCCGCCCGCGAGAAGCAGGCCCACGACGACCGCTACCTGCGGGTCTACCGGCTCGCCAATGGCAACGTGCGCCTGAACGGGCTCTTCGCGCCCGAAGACGGCGAGTTCGTGCTCTCCACCTTCGACTCCATCACCAGCCCCCGCCGCGGTGGAGTGCGCTTCGTCGACCCGGACCGCGCCGCCTGGGCACAGAAGATGCAAGACGACCCCCGCACGACCGAACAGATCAACGCAGACTCCCTCGTGCAGCTGCTGAAGATCGCCGGCGAGGCCGACCCCGGCCGGGTCTTCGGCGGCCGCCGCCCCTCGGTGCGGGTCATCGTGACCGAAAAGGCGCTCACAGCCGAGACCGGCGAGCCGGGTGCCACCGAACCCGCCGCTCACGGGCAGATCGAGGGCAACCCGGTCCCCATCTCGCAGGAGACCATCGACCGGTTGCTCTGCGACACCGGCACCCGCGGCATCACATTCGACGACAACGGCCAGATCATCAACGTCGGCCGCGACGAACGACTCTTCACCGAGCACCAGCGCGCCGCAATGGGAGTACGTGACGGCGGATGCCTCTGGGTCGACTGCGACAGGCCACCGGCGTGGGCAGAAGCCCACCACATCAACGAATGGTTGCAAGACAACGGCGACACCGACCTCGCCGACGGGGTACTCCTCTGCCACCCCCACCACCTGCTGCTGCACAACCAGCACTGGACGATCAGCCGCACCGGAACGCAGTACTGGCTTAGGCCACCGGTCGAGGTCGACCCGAAGCAGACGCTGATCGCACTGCCGAGCAAGCGGGCAGCGCTGTAGCGGTGGTCTCGACGGGCTCGCCCGCGACGCGGGATAAGCGTGGGTTCCGCGACTTCTGAGGGAGCGGTCCGTGGTTCCTGAGCGAGCGTTCCGTGACTCTCGTGACTCTCGTGACTCCCGTGTCTCCTCGTCACAGGTTGAGCTGCGACTCTCTCCCGAACGAATTCGCTGGAGATTCTGCTCGAAACTGTCCCAGGAAACCCAAATATGTGTTTTCAGACCAGAATCTGCGTCAAATCGGTCTACCACCGGGCCCGGAGCTGCAGAGGCGGTAGCGGTGTTCTCCGCGTTGCACGCGATTCCCGAGGGGCCGGGGCGCAGCAACCTCGCTGCCTCCGGATTCGAACGGGGGAAGGTCTTGGTGGCAGCCCTTCCCCGGCCATCGTCTGTGAGCACCGCGGTCTCGAGTCGTTGCGGTGGGGTCCGACGACCAGACCCGACCGGCCGCCGCGGGCACCGACGTCCACGTGATCCCGTCGCGCTCCGCAGCTGATCTGCGTGCCCATCGGATGGCGGCGGTCCCGTCCCGGTGGGGCTCAATGGTTATCGCTGACCTGTCGGTGGTGCGGGTGACCGGTGCGACCACGGCATAGCGACGCCGAGCTTCGTCGGAGAGCAGCTGTGGGCCAGTGTGGGCAAACGGCGCGGCAAAGCCTTCAGATCGTGTCACCGATCAGTCCGCGACCCGAGTGTTCGCACGGACTCTGACAGTTGTGCCCCCAGGCAGATTCGAACTGCCGCCCCTGCCTCCGGAGGGCAGTGCTCTATCCCCTGAGCTATGGGGGCCAGGGAAAACACTAGGTTATCAGCATCCGGGCAGGCGATGTTCCGCATCGAGTTCGACGGATGCGGTCGAGCTCGCCCGGCACACCACCCGAACTCGACCGGTAGTGCCGAATTCGGCAGGTTCGGGCAGGTTCAGGTGGGTTCCGCCGCGCGGTCCGCCCGGGCGTGTTACTGCAGGTTCGCGATCGCCGCGGAAACGAGTGACTCGGCGTCGCCCGGCTCGACGAACTCGCTCGAGCCCACCGTGATCCAGTAGGTGGAGGTGAAGACCTGAGCCACACCAGTCCCGCCGGCAGCCGAAAAATAGCCCTCGACGTCGGGCGGCGTGCCATATGTGGGAACGATCTTGCTGGAGCTGCTGGCCTCGTTCTTCAGCTGCGACAGCAGCACGTCGTTGGGCTGGGTCACCGAGACCTCGATCGTTCCGTCGCTCGATTGATTGAGCAGTCCGCAATTCAGCCCCTGGTACTCTGCCGCCATCTGACCCGCGGCGATGGTCGGCTCGAAACCGGGGGCCGTGCCGTAGCTCGGGTTGAAGGCGTAGACGTCGTCGAGGGTGAGCACCTGGTCGCAGGTAAGTGTGACCGGGGTGCCTGCTGCCGTGGGGGTGGGTGTCGGCGTCGCGGTGGGCCCCGGTGTCTGCGTCGCGTTCGACGTCGACCCGGGAGTGGCTGATGGCGACGCTGCCGACGGGCTGCTGTCCGGGGTGGAACCCGAACCGCAGGCAGCCAGCGCCACGACGGCGACCGTGCCGGTGGCAAGGAGAAGGGTGGTGCGCAGGAGCCGTCCGCGCGGGAGTCTGGGCGAGAGGGAGTGAGTCACGCTTGACCTTACCAAGAGGGTTGTCTGTGACCGGGCCGGTAAGCTTGCTTGTCGTGACTCCCGCTGAGCTTTCCCAATCCCTGTTCGACCTCATCCTCCAGTTGAGCGAGCGTCGACGCGAGGCCGGAATCGACGTGACCGACGTCAAACTGACCGGGGCGGATGTCACCCTCGAGCGTCCGAGAAACCGCGACCACGGTGATTGGGCCTCCAGCGTCGCGATGAAGATTGCCAAGCCACTAGGCTCCAACCCGCGCGAGGTGGCCGCCGAACTGGCTGCCGGCCTGGAACAGCTTCCCGACGTGGCCTCGGTGGACGTCGCCGGACCCGGCTTCATCAACATCCGTCTCGAGGCCGCCGCCGCCGGCGCCCTCGCCAAGACCATCGTCGATGCGGGCCCCGCTTACGGCACCGGGCACCTCTACGACGGCCTCAAGATCAACCTCGAGTTCGTGTCCGCCAACCCCACCGGCCCCATCCACATGGGCGGCGTGCGCTGGGCGGCCGTGGGTGACAGCCTGGCCCGGGTGCTGCAGGCGGAGGGCGCCGACGTCACCCGCGAGTACTACTTCAACGACCACGGCTCGCAGATCGACCGCTTCGCCCGCAGCGTGCTCGCCGGCTACCTCGGCGAGCCCACCCCCGAAGACGGTTACGGCGGCGCCTACATCGGAGACATCGCCGACCAGGTCGTGGCCAGCCACGAAGGCGACATCGCGGTGCTGGCCCGCGACGAGCAGCAGGAAGTCTTCCGCAGCGTCGGCGTCGATTTGATGTTCACCGAGATCAAGGAGAAGCTGCACGGCTTCGGCGTGGATTTCGACGTGTACTTCCACGAAGATTCCCTGCACGAGTCCGGCGCCGTCAACCGGGCCATCGAACGGCTGCGCGAACAGGGCCACATCTTCGAAGAAGACGGGGCCATCTGGCTGCGCACGACCACGTTCGGCGATGACCGCGACCGCGTCATCATCCGTTCCAACGGCGAACCGGCCTACATCTCCGGTGACCTCGGCTACTACCTCGACAAGCGTGAGCGCGGTTTCGACCAGAACCTGATCATGCTCGGCGCCGATCACCATGGCTATGTCGGCCGCATGATGGCCATGGTCGAGGCGTTCGGCGACGTGCCCGGCGTGAACCTGCAGATCCTGATCGGCCAGATGGTCAACCTGCTGCGCAATGGCGAACCGGTGCGGATGAGTAAGCGCGCCGGAACGATCGTCACCCTCGACGACCTCGTCGACGCCGTCGGCGTGGACGCCGGCCGCTACTCCCTGGTGCGCTCCAGCAGCGACACCCAGCTCGACATCGACCTCGACCTGCTCGGCAAGCGCACCAACGAGAACCCGGTCTTCTACGTGCAGTATGCGCATGCCCGTACCTGCTCGGTCGCCCGCAACGCGGCCACCGCGGGGGTGGAACGCACCGCATTCGCCCCGGAGCTGCTCACCCACGACAGCGAATCGGCCCTGCTCGGCGTGTTGCAGGAATACCCGCGCGTCGTCGCGCAGGCCGCCGAACTGCGCGAGCCCCACCGTATCGCCCGCTACATCGAAGAGGTTGCCGGCTACTACCACCGCTGGTACGACAGCTGCCGGGTGATCCCGCTCGGCGACGAACCGATCACCGACCGGCACCGCACCCGGCTCTGGCTCAACGACGCCACCGGCCAGGTCATCCGCAACGGCCTCGGCCTGCTCGGCGTCTCCGCACCGGAACGCATGTAGGCATGGACGCGTCCGCCAGGAAATCCCGTCGTCGCGGGCTCGGGGCGTTCATCGTCGCGGGTCTGGTCGTGGTCGGGCTCGTCGCTGCCTTCTTCTTCGTCGACGGGGGACTGCGCAGCTACGCCGAGGGCCAGATCGAGCGGGAGATCGCCTCGAACCTGCCCGACACCGTGACCGGGGACGTGGCCGTCTCCATCGGAGGCCTGTCGGTCATCGCGCAGTACCTCGGCGGCAGCTTCGACCGGGTGGCCCTGGAATCAGGCACCCTGACCGTGGACGGCGTGCAGGCATCCGTGCACGTCGTGGCGACGGATGTCCCGCTTGACCAATCCCAGCCCGTCGGCGACGTGCGCGGCATCATCGACCTCGAACCCGACGCCCTCAACACCCTGCTGAGCCAGTCTCTGCCGAGCAATGTCCCCGATGCCGGCGTCGAACTCGGGCAGGACGAGATCAGCTACAGCGGCAGCCTGGAGGTGCTCGGCTTCCCGATCGGCTACCGCGCCTCGGCGACGCCGAGCGTGGACGCCGACGCACTGCTGCTCACGCCGAGCGGTGCCAGCGTCACCTCAGGCGGCGGCAGCATCGACGCCGGCAACCTGCTGTCTCGTGTTCTGGGGGAGGAACCGCTCCGCATCTGCGTGGCCCAGTACCTCCCCGAGGGGGTCACCCTTGCCGGAGTGAACGTGACCTCGGATCGAGCGCGACTCACGCTGCAGTCGAGCACGTTGACGCTGAGCCGCCAGTCGCTGACAACCCTTGGCAGCTGCGGAGCAGGCTGAGCCGTGAGCGGCACGCCGCGCCGCTCGCGGACCGTTCGAACCGCGACCAAACCGGGGCCTGACAGGGTGACCGCGGGGTCGTAGGCTGGAAGGTACCGCCGGTCGCGCATTCGCTTGTCCGAGGAGGCTCCATGACTGTCCTGCGCATTCAACACCCCGTGCCCGACTATGACCGCTGGAAACGCGCCTTCGACCTGGACCCGGCCGACCGCCGCGGATCCGGGGTGATCCGCTACACGATCCTCCGCTCGGTGACTAATCCGAACTTCGTCATGGTCGACCTGGAATTGGGCTCCGTCCGGGAGGCGGAGAAGATGCTCCTCAAGATGCGGCGCATCTGGACTAGCAGCGGCTCGTCGGTCATGATCGACCCGGAGGCGTGGATCGTCGACGTGGCCGAAACCGCCGCGCTGGTCTGATCGCGGCCCGCCCCGCTGCTCAGCCCGCGCCTCTCACCACGCAGCGGGACGTAACGCGATTCGGCGCGCACCGGCGGCGTTCGCTACACTCGGGACAGGTCTCCGGTCGCAGCCGACGGCATCCTTTCACTGGCTTCAGGGACCAATCCGGGTTCGCTCGCCACTCAGTGAGACACCCACTCGACATTTCCCGTGAGGTTTTCACCCGTGGCCACCAACCCGCTCGCCCCCGACTGGCTTTGCCTGCCCGACGACGCCAATGCGCTTGCCGACGGCCTCTGGCCGGCCACCATCGACCGCACCCCGCAGGGTGAACTCCTCATCGGCGGCTGCACCGCCTCCGCCCTGGCCGCCGAATACGGCACTCCTCTATATCTGGTCGACGAAACGGATGCCCGCGCCCGCGCGGCCTCGCTCCGCGCCGTCTTCGAGGCCGAGTTCGCCCGCATCGGCACGAGCGTGCACATCTACTACGCCGGCAAGGCGTTCCTGTCCACCGAGATCGCCCGTTGGATGCTTGCCGAAGGCCTCAACATCGACGTCTGCAGCGGCGGCGAACTCGCCGTGGCGCTGGCGGCCGGCAGCCCGCCGAACCGGCTCGGCTATCACGGCAACAACAAGTCCCTGGCCGAGATCGACGAGGCCTGCCGCGTCGGCGTCGGCACCATCGTGATCGACAGCCTGGTCGAAATCGGGCGCGTCGCCGCGGCCGCCGCCCGGCACGGCATCGTGCAGGCCGTTCGGCTACGCGTGAACAGCGGCGTGCACGCACACACCCACGCATTCCTCGCCACGGCGCACGAAGACCAGAAATTCGGCGTGACGCTCGATGACGCCGCGGCGCTGGTGGGCCTCATCCGGGCCGAGCCGGGCCTAAGCTTCCGCGGCCTGCACTGCCACATCGGCTCGCAGATCTTCGGCGCCGACGGCTTCGCCGAATCCGCGTCGCGCCTCCTCGCCGTGCACGCCGCCCTGCTCGCAGGCGGCCCCGTCCCCGAGCTGAACCTCGGCGGCGGCTTCGGCATCGCCTACACGCTGGCCGACACCCCCACCCCGATCGGTGAGCTCGCGGCCAGCCTGGCCGACATCGTTGCCGCGCAGTGCAGCGCCCTCGGCATCCCGGTGCCCGTGGTCGCCTTCGAGCCGGGACGTTACATCATCGGCCCGGCCGGAATCACCCTCTACGAGGTCGGAACCACCAAGTCCGTCGACGTGGCCGGCAACCCGCGCCTCTATGTCAGTGTCGACGGAGGCATGAGCGACAACGCCCGCCCCGCCCTCTACGGCGCCGACTACACCGTGCGGCTCGCCGGCCGCGTGTCGGCGGCCGACCCGGTGCTGGTGCGCCTCGCCGGCAAGCACTGCGAGAGCGGCGACATCGTCGTCGACGCGGACTATCTCCCCGGCGACGTGGCCCCGGGCGACCTGGTGGCCGTCGCGGCCACCGGCGCCTACTGCTGGTCGCTGTCGAACAACTACAACTTCCTCGGCCGGCCGGCCGTGGTCGCGGTGGCCGACGGCATCCCGCGGATGCTGGTGCGCGGCGAGACCATCGCCGACCTGCTCGCCCGCGACACCGGGGTCTCGGTCTCGACCGGCTCGATCCCCGGCTCGAATCCCGGCTCGACCACCGGCTCGACCGATCTACCGAAGGAACCCGCCCGATGATCGAATACCGCAATCTGCGCGTCGCACTGCTGGGCGGCGGCTCCGTCGGCGCCCAGGTCGCCCGGCTGCTGCTCGAAAACAGTGAAGAACTCGCCAACCGGGTCGGTGCCAGCCTCGAGCTCGTCGGCATCCTGGTGCGCGACATCGACGCCGAGCGCACCGTCGACCTGCCCCGCGAGCTGTTCACCACCGACGCCGAGACCCTGATCCTCGGCGCCGATGTCGTGATCGAGTTGATGGGCGGCATCGAGCCCGCTCGCTCATACATTCTGATGGCGATCAACTCGGGGGCGGATGTCGTCACCGCCAACAAGGCGTTGCTGGCCACCCACGGGCCAGAACTCTTCGCCGCCGCCGACCAGGTCGGCGCACAGCTCAAGTACGAGGCGGCCGTGGCCGGTGCGATCCCGATCGTTCGGCCGCTCGGCGAGAGTCTCGGTGGCGACCAGGTCAACCGCATCCTCGGCATCGTGAACGGCACCACCAACTTCATCCTCGACCGGATGGACACTGAGGGGGACACCCTCGAGGAGGCTCTCGCCCTGGCCACCGACCTCGGCTACGCCGAGGCCGACCCGACCGCCGACATCGGCGGGTACGACGCGGCGCAGAAGGCGGCCATTCTGGCCAGCCTCGCCTTCCACACGACCGTGCCGCTCGCATCCGTCTACCGCGAGGGCATCACCGCCATCACGCCCGCGCAGATCGACTCGGCCCGCAAGGCCGGCTACGTCGTGAAGTTGCTCGCCATCTGCGAACGCCTCGTCGACGCCGAAAGCGGCCAGCAGGGCGTCTCCGCCCGGGTCTACCCAGCCATGGTTCACCGCAGCCACCCGCTCGCCTCCGTGCACGGCGCCAACAACGCGGTCTTTGTCGAAGCCGAGTCGGCCGGAAGCCTGATGTTCTACGGCGCCGGCGCCGGGGGCGTGGAGACGGCGTCCGCCGTGCTCGGCGACCTGGTGTCACTGGCCCGCCGCCACATCGCCGGTGGCCCCGGCGTTCCCGCGTCCCAGCACGCCGACCTGCCGGTCTTCGACATCGGCCAGATCGTCACGCGCTACGCCGTGACCCTGGAAGTCACCGACGAGCCCGGCGTTCTCGCCACGCTCGCCAGCGTGTTCAGCGACCACGGCGTGTCCCTGGCCCTGGTCGAGCAGTCGATGACGCCGGCGCAGCCGGGCACCGCGAGTCGCTCCGCCGTCTCCGCCACGGCTACCCTAGTCATCGGAACGCACGAGGCCACGGAGGCCGCCCTGGCGGCCACCGTGACAGACCTCGCCGCGAACAGATTTGTCACCAATGTCGCATCCGTTTTGAGAGTTGAAGGAGCCTGATGTCCAGCGAACGAGAGACTCTGCCGAAACCAGCCGCGAAGACGGCTTCCCGGCAGTGGCGCGGCGTGCTGCGCGAGTACGCGGACCGCCTCAACATCACGGATGCGACGCCGATCATCACGCTCGGCGAGGGGGGCACCCCGCTGATTCCGGCTCCGGCGCTCTCCGTTCGCACGGGCGCGAAGGTCTGGATCAAGTACGAGGGCATGAACCCGACCGGTTCCTTCAAGGACCGCGGCATGACCATGGCCATCTCCAAGGCCGTCGAAGACGGTGCCCAGGCCGTCATCTGCGCGTCCACCGGCAACACCTCCGCGTCGGCCGCCGCCTACGCGACCCACGCCGGAATCCAGGCCGTCGTGCTGGTGCCCGAGGGCAAGATCGCCATGGGCAAGCTCAGCCAGGCCATCGCGCACAACGCGCAGCTGCTGCAGGTGCAGGGCAATTTTGACGACTGCCTCGACATCGCCCGCGACCTCTCCGCGAATTACCCCGTGCACCTAGTCAACTCGGTCAACCCCGACCGGATCGAGGGCCAGAAGACGGCCGCCTTCGAGGTCGTCGAGGTGCTGGAAGACGCGCCGGACATCCACATCGTCCCCGTCGGCAACGCCGGCAACTACACCGCCTACACACGCGGGTACACCGAAGAGCTCGAGCGCGGCGCCACTACGAAGCTGCCGCGCATGTTCGGGTTCCAGGCTGCCGGCAGCGCCCCGATCGTGCTCGGCCACCGCGTCGACCACCCGGAGACCATCGCCAGCGCCATCCGCATCGGCAACCCGGCCTCCTGGGACCTCGCCCTCGCCGCGCGCACCCTGACCGACGGCTACTTCGGCGCGATCAGCGACGACAAGATCCTCGAGGCCTACCGCATCCTGTCGGCCGAGGTCGGCATCTTCGTCGAACCGGCCTCCGCGATCAGCGTCGCCGGCCTGCTCGAACGCGCCGAAGCCGGGCTCATCCCGGCCGGCTCCACCGTGGTTCTCACGGTCACCGGCCACGGTCTGAAGGACCCGCAGTGGGCGCTCCGCACCGCGGACGGCTCCGACGTCAAACCGACCATCGTGCCTGTCGACACCGCCGAAATCGCCAGCGTCCTCGGGCTGGTCCAGAAATGACCATCGCCGAGGCCCTCTCGGGCAAGTCGGTGCTCTCGGGCCGTTCCGTCACCGTGCAGGTGCCGGCGACCACGGCCAACCTCGGCCCCGGCTTCGACACCCTGGGTCTGGCCCTGGCGCACCACGACCACCTCGAGGCCTCCGTTCGCGATGAGCCGGGCGTCACGGTCGAGGTGCACGGCGTCGGTGAAGGCGTGGTGCCCACCGATGAGACCAACCTTGTCGTGCGCGCCCTCATCCACACCTTCGCCGCCTACGGCCAGGAACTGCCCGGACTGAACCTCGTTGCCCACAACGAGATCCCGCACGGCCGCGGCATGGGCTCGTCCGGCGCCGCCATCGTCGCCGGGATCATGGCCGCGAAGGGCCTGCTCGAGGGCATCGTCGACATCGATGCGGAGGCGCTCCTGGCCCTCGCGACTGAGATGGAGGGGCACCCCGACAATGTGGCGCCGGCACTGTTCGGGGGTCTCACGATCGCGTGGATGACACCCGACGGACCGCGCCACAAGAAGCTGATGGTGCACCGCGGCGTCAAGCCGCTCGTGTTCGTTCCGGAGCACGCCATGTCCACGGCGCTCGCCCGCAGCCTGCAGCCCGAGAGCGTGCCGCACGAAGACGCCGTCTTCAACCTGTCGCGCTCGGCCCTCCTGATCGCCGCCCTGATCCAGAGCCCCGAGCTGCTCCTCGCGGCCACCGAGGACAAACTGCACCAGAGCTACCGTGCCGCCGCCATGCCGGAGACCAACCGGCTGATCACCCTGCTCCGGGAGCACGGCTTCGCCGCCGTCGTCTCCGGCGCCGGCCCATCGATCCTGGTGCTGGCCAGTGACCCAGGGCAGCGACTCGTCGCGGCCGAGCTCGTCGCCGCCGAGTCCGAAACGCCCTGGCAGGCGCTGATGCTGGCCGTCGACGTGCTGGGCGCAACCGTCACCCGCACCGAGCGTTAGAGAGCCGAGTCCGAATCGATTGGGTGTGTCGCTCCCGGTCGGTCAGCCGGCTGCACCGCCCGGGCGGTGTTCCTCGCCGTCGCAGTGCCCGCTCCGGTTGGACCCGGTAGCGGTGACTCATCGCTGACGGCTGTGAGGGCTCACTCATGTCACGGAGTAACTGAAAGCCGAGGACACGCCGTATCCGGGCGGTCCTCGGCGTTCTCACGTTCTGCTACAGTGAACGTGCACCCGATGGAACCGCGTAACGCCCGGCTCCCTTCTCCGGTGCATTCCCTGTAACTCACTGCTATCGCATCATCTATGCGTAGCTGTGTGTGTTCACTTCAATCCACATCACTTTGGGATTGGACCACCCGCAGCGCGTGAGACGCTGCAACAGCTTCCCTGGCCAGCACGCATGACGCCAGGGGAAAGGACAATTTTCGTGACTGACGTCAACCTCCTCACCCCCGGTGCGGATTCCTCGCACCTCACCACCCTTCGCGTCGCCGAGCTTCTGGCTCTGGCGATCGAGCTGGGTATCCCGGGTGCATCCAAGCTTCGCAAGGGAGAGCTCGTAGGAGCAATCACCGCCGAGCAGGCCAAGAGCGCATCCTCGGGTGTCTCCGCCGAGGCCACGCCCGCCGACACCACGCCCGCCGACACCACGGCCGCCGATCCCGTCGAAGAGGCGACTCCCACGGCCGACGCTGCGACCGACGCGGCCTCGACCACCGACGTTGCTGCCAACGTCACCGGCGCCGCGCCGCGCAAGCGCGCGTCCCGCCGCGCCTCCACCGCGACCGCGGCTCCCGCCGTGGCACACGTCAACGCTGACGGCGACCTGGGCATCGGCATGATCGTTCCGGATGACGCCGCGACCCTCCGCCGCACGACCGCCCCCACCACCTATGCCGGCACCGTGCCGGAGTCACCCGCGACCGAGACCGTAGCCCCGGCCACGAAGCCGGTCCGCCAGGCTCGCAAGCGTGCCACGTCGGTCACTGTGAAGGCGGCCGCCGAAGCGGCCGCCACCCCCATCGTGGACACCGAGGCCCCCACCGTTCAGACTGAAACAATCACCGAGGCTGCCGGCGAGACCGCAGTCGTGGCCGAGGAGACCCCCGCCATCACCGAGTCGGCGCCCGAGGCCACCGGTTCCGGCCGGTCGCGTCGCGGTAGCTCACGCGGTGGCCGCAACGGCGGTGCCCGCAACAGCATCGACGCCCGCAACAACGCCGACGAGCTCGGCACCGAGACCGGCACCGAGACCGGAACCGAGCAGCACGCCCGGGTCGAGAACGCCGTCACCGATCAGGCCGAATCGACCGAGCAGGGCGAGCACGCCGGTCAGGGCGAACTGTCCGAGCAGACGGAACAGCCCCGACAGGGCCGCAACCGCAACCGCAGCCGTGGGGGCGACCGCACGCAGGGTGCCGAGCGCGGCGAGGAGACCGCCCGCCAGCAACGCCAGACCGGCAACCGCGGCCAGGGCCAGAGCCAGGACAATCAGAATCAGGACCGCAACCAGGGTCAGGATCGAAACCAGGGTCAGGACCGCCAGGACCGCAACCAGGGCCAAGAGCGTCAGGGTCAGGATCGTCAGGGTCAGGACCGCAACGCCGGTCCCGACCGCGCCGGACTCGAAGACGACCTGAACGGCCGGAGCAACCGCAACCGTTTCCGTGACCGCAAGCGTCGCGGCGTCACCACCGGCGACGACTTCGAGCCGGAGCTGAACGACGACGACGTGCTGATCCCCGTCGCCGGCATCCTCGACGTCCTCGACAACTACGCGTTCGTGCGCACCTCCGGCTACCTGCCGGGTGCCAGCGACGTCTACGTCTCGCTCGGCCAGGTCAAGAAGTACAACCTGCGCAAGGGAGACGCCGTCGTCGGCTCCATCCGCCAGCCCCACGAAGGCGATCAGAGCGGACGCCAGAAGTACAACGCGATCGTCAAGGTCGACTCCATCAACGGCCTGACCGTCGAAGAGGCCGCGAACCGCGTCGAGTTCCAGAAGCTCACGCCGCTGTACCCGACGGAGCGGCTGCGCCTCGAAACCGAGCCGGGCAAGCTGACGCAGCGGATCATCGACCTGGTCGCCCCGATCGGTAAAGGACAGCGCGGCCTGATCGTCGCACCGCCTAAGGCCGGCAAGACCATCGTCATGCAGCAGATCGCCAACGCCATCGCCACGAACAACCCCGAGGTCCACCTCATGGTCGTCCTGGTCGATGAGCGTCCCGAAGAGGTCACCGACATGCAGCGCACGGTGAAGGGTGAGGTCATTGCCTCCACCTTCGACCGTCCCGCCGAAGACCACACCACGGTCGCCGAGCTCGCCATCGAGCGTGCCAAGCGTCTCGTCGAACTGGGCCACGACGTCGTTGTGCTGCTCGACTCGATCACTCGCCTGGGCCGCGCCTACAATCTGACGGCCCCGCCGTCGGGCCGGATCCTCTCCGGCGGCGTCGACGCGTCCGCGCTGTACCCGCCGAAGCGTTTCTTCGGAGCGGCGCGCAACATTGAGAACGGTGGCTCGCTCACCATCCTCGCCTCCGCCCTGGTGGAGACCGGATCCAAGATGGACGAGGTTATCTTCGAGGAGTTCAAGGGCACGGGCAACATGGAGCTCCGCCTGTCGCGCCACCTGGCCGATAAGCGCATCTTCCCCGCGGTGGATGTCAACGCATCCGGAACCCGTCGTGAAGAAATGCTGATGAGCGCGGACGAAGTCAAGATCACTTGGAAACTGCGACGCGCCCTCGCCGGGCTCGAACAGCAGCAGGCACTGGAGATCATCCTCGGTCGCCTCAAGGAGACCACGTCCAACGTCGAGTTCTTGATGCAGGTTCAGAAGTCGATGCCGACCCTCGGTGGGTCAGACAAGGATCACTGATGTTCGAGTCTGTCCTGACTCTGCTGGCTGAGCACGATGAGCTCCAGTCTCAGCTGGCGGATCCCGAGCTGCACGCAAACCCGGCCCGATCGAAGAAGGTCAACCGTCGTTATGCCGAGCTCAGCCGCATCATCGCGGCCTGGCACGAGTGGAAAGAGATCGGCGAGAACCTCGATGCCGCGCGGGAACTCGCGGACGAGGACGCCGACTTCGCCGCGGAGATCCCCGGTCTGGTGGAGCAGCTGGAAAACGCGGCCGAAAAGCTGCGGCGCCTGCTGATTCCGCGCGACCCGCTCGACGCCCGTGACGTGATCATGGAGATCAAGATGGGGGAGGGCGGTGCGGAATCCGCACTGTTCGCCGCCGACTTGCTCCGCATGTACCTGCACTATGCGGAGTCGAAGCGCTGGAAAACCGAGATCATCGAGCAGACCACGAGCGACCTCGGCGGCATCAAAGACATCCAGCTCGCCATCAAGGGTAACGCGAGTGACCCTGCCGAGGGCGTCTGGGCGCACCTCAAGTACGAGGGAGGCGTGCACCGCGTTCAGCGAGTGCCGGCCACCGAGTCGCAGGGACGCATCCACACCTCCGCCGCCGGCGTGCTCGTCTTCCCTGAGGTCGACGAGCCCGAAGAGGTCGAGATCAGTGCGAACGACCTCAAGATCGACGTGTACCGGTCGAGCGGCCCCGGCGGCCAGTCCGTGAACACGACCGACTCCGCCGTGCGCATCACCCACCTTCCGACCGGCATCGTCGTGGCCATGCAGAACGAGAAGAGCCAGCTGCAGAACAAGGAAGCCGGCATGCGCGTTCTGCGTGCCCGCGTTCTGGCCCGGCAGCAGGAAGAAATCGACGCCGCCGCCTCCCTCGTGCGCAAGGGCCAGATCCGCACCATGGACCGGTCCGAGCGCATCCGCACGTACAACTTCCCGGAGAACCGGATCGCGGACCACCGCACCGGCTACAAGGCCTACAACCTGGACACGGTCATGAACGGCGCCCTCGACGCCGTGATCGACTCCTGCATCACGGCCGACGAAGCCACCCGGCTGGCCGAGATCGGTGATCACGACTGACCAACCCTGCACGCAGCGGTTGCCCAGCCGCCGGTCTCTCGTAGTCTGGAGAGAACGGCGGCTGGGCTTTTCGCATCCACCGTTCGACAACGAGGCGAGGATGCTGATGGAATCCCTGACGAGTCACACCGACTACGGCGCTGTGGGCCTGACCGAGGCGCAGGTGAATTCTGACCCGATGCTCGAGTTCGCCACCTGGTTGGCGGCCGCCGAGGGGGCCGGGCTGTATGAGCCGAACGCCATGGTCGTCGGCACCATCGACCCCGACGGGCGGCCGAGCAGCCGCACGGTGCTGCTCAAGGGGCTCGACGGCAGCGGGTTCGAGTTCGTCACCAACTACGACTCGCGCAAGGGGCGCGCGCTCCGGAAGAATTCCGGTGTGACGCTGCTATTCCCCTGGTACCCGATGCAGCGCCAGGTGATCGTCTACGGCACGGCCCACGCCACGGATGCCGCCGTCAGCGACGCCTATTTCGCGCGTCGTCCGCGGCCCGCCCGGATCGCCGCCCTGGCCAGTGAGCAATCGGAACCGATCGCGAGCCGCGAACTGCTCGAGGAACAGGTGCGCGCGGTCGACCGGCGGTACCCCGACGACGCGGAGATCCCGCGGCCCACGGACTGGGGCGGGTTCCGGGTCATTCCGCACGCGATCGAGTTCTGGCAGGGCCGCACGTCCCGGCTGCACGACCGCCTGCATTTCACGGCGCTGGCGGGCGGCGGCTGGAAGCGGGAGCGCCTCCAGCCGTAGCACCCGCCAGGGCGGCCACGATCGCTGCGCGGGCAGCGGCGGCGGCTGCGATGGCTACTCGGCCAGGTCGGAGTAGTGGATGGCGGCCACGTCCGGGTGCGCGCGCAGTCGGCTCTTCAAGGCATTCTCCCCGTAGGTGGAGAAGATCGGGTTGTCCGGGTCGGCCGTGACCCCGGGCGCCTCGAGGGAGTCCGGCAGGGTGAGCAGCGGGATGGTCGCGTCGAGCGCGGGGCCGAAGAAGAACGGAATCGAAACCCGGTCGTCGCCGATCAGAGGCGAGATCACCCGGTGCACGGTGGCCTTGAGATAGCCGTTCGTGGCCACCTCCAGCAGCTCGCCGATGTTGACCACGAAGGCGCCGTCGAGCGGGGGAGCGTCGAGCCAGTCGCCATCCTTCTCCACCTGCAGGCCACCCTTGCCGGGTTCGACGAACAGGAGGGTCAGCACCCCGGAGTCCTTGTGCGCGCCGACGCCCTGCCGGGGAGTGGGATCGGATTTGCCGGGGTAGCGCACGATCTTGATCAGGGTGAACGGCTTCTCGGCGAAGGCCGCGTCGAACACGTGCTCGTCGGCACCGAGAGACAACGCCCAGGCCTGCATCAGGCGGAGGGCGACCGCGGTGAGCTCGTCGCGCCAGAGGGTCATCACGTCTCGTAGCGCGGGGAGAGTGGACGGCCACTGGTTCGGTCCCTCGAGACGCAGGTAGTCGGCATCCGTGGGACGCGGAAGTGCCGGGCGTTCCGGCCCGATGTCAATCTGCTCGCGCCAGTCAACCGTACCCTGGGTGAGCTCGCCGCCCACCCGCGTGTAGCCACGGAAGTGCGGGCTCCGCAGGTTCTCGATCGCCATCTTGTCGGCTTCGGGGAGGGCGAAGAAGGCTCGGGCGGTGTGCATGACCCGATCCGTGAGGTCCGCGGGCACGCCGTGACCGGTCAGGTAGAAGAACCCGAAGGAGTGGGTGGCCTCCCGCAGATCGGCCCGAAAAGCCTCCGCCTCCGCCTCGCCCCGGTCGAGCCGCGAGAGGTCGAGTACGGGGAGGGTGAGGGCGGCGGTATCGGTGGTCATTGGTCTCTATCCCTCAGTCGTCGCCGGGCAGCAGCCCGCGGGCGGATTCGATGGTGTCGGTCTTGGCCGGCTGCACGATGGCCGGGATCCCCAGCAGCAGCGACTTGGGTGGGGCATCGCGGGTCACCACCGCGTTGGCGCCGATGGTACTCCAGGCGCCGATGACGATGGGCCCGAGCACCTTGGCGCCGGCGCCGATCGTCACCCCGTCGTGCAGGGTGGGGTGCCGCTTCTCCCCCCGGGCCACCCCGTGCCGGGTCTTCCCGCCGAGGGTGACTCCGTGGTAGAGCATCACGTCATCGCCGATGTCCGAGGTCTCCCCGATCACCACGCCCATGCCGTGGTCGATGAACAGCCTCCGGCCGATGCGGGCGCCGGGGTGGATCTCGATCCCGGTCAGGAACCGGGTGAACTGCGACAGGAGCCGGGCCGGAAGCCGCAATCCGGCCTCCCACAGCCGGTGGGACACTCGATACGACCACACGGCGTGCAGACCGCTGTACGCCAGGAACACCTCGATGTTGCTGCGGGCGGCCGGGTCGTGGGCGCGCGCCATAGCCAGGTCCTCACGGATGCTCGACAAGACACCCATTCGCTGCGTCGCCTGCCCGGTTCCGCCGACTAGTCCAGCAGGTCCTCGTAGAGCACCGTGGAGAGGTACCGCTCGCCGAAACTCGGCATGATAGCCACGATGGTCTTGCCGGCGTTCTCGGGGCGCTTGGCCTGTTCGATGGCCGCCCAGACAGCCGATCCGCCGGAAATGCCGGAGAGGATGCCCTCATCCGTTGCCAGCGCGCGCGCCGTGGACACGGAGTCGGCGAGCGTGACGTCGGTGACCTCATCGTAGACGTGCGTGTCGAGAACGTTCGGTATGAAGTTGGCGCCGAGGCCCTGGATCTTGTGAGGTCCGGGCTTGCCACCGGTGAGGATGGGGGAGTCGATCGGCTCGACGCCGACGATGCGCACGGATGGCTTGCGTTCCTTGAGCAGCTGACCGGTGCCCGTGATGGTCCCTCCGGTGCCGATTCCGGCGACGAGGATGTCGACGGCTCCCGCGGTGTCGTCCCAGATCTCGACGCCGGTGGTCGCGTAGTGGATGGCCGGGTTGGCCGGGTTGTCGAACTGGCGGGCCAAAATCGCCCCGGGGGTGGCGGCGGCGATTTCCTCGGCCTTCGTGACCGCGCCGCGCATGCCGTCGGAGCCCGGCGTCAGCACGATCCGGGCGCCGTAGGCGCGCAGCAGCTGGCGGCGTTCGCGGCTCATGGTCTCCGGCATCGCCAGGATGACCGTGTACCCGCGGGCGGCGCCCACCATGGCGAGGGCGATCCCGGTGTTGCCGCTGGTGCCCTCGACGATGGTTCCGCCCGGAGCCAGCTCGCCCGAGGCCTCGGCCGCATCGACGATCGCGATCCCGATCCGGTCCTTCACACTGCCCGAGGGGTTGTAGAACTCCAGTTTCACCAGAACCGTAGCGTCGAGGCCGGCGGTGAGTCGGTTCAGCCTGACCAGAGGGGTCTTGCCGACTGCAGCAGTGATATCGGAGTAAATCTGTGCGGGCATCGGTGGTCGCCTTTCGATCGGGGTCAGGAACCTCGCCCAGCCTACGGCTCCGGCAGAGGGCGCGTGCGTGCGTTACATTTCAATACGTGACAACTCCGCACGGCCACCATTCCATTCCCATCAGCTCAATTCCTACCGACATTGTTCCCACCGACATTGCCGAATTGCGTACCCGGGCCATCGACTCCCTTTCCCAGGCGGGGATCAGCGACCCCGACGTCGACGCCGATCTCCTGATCGGTCACGTTCTCGCCCAGAGCCGCGGCCAGGTGCAGGCCGCCGCCATCCTGGGCACCGCCCTGGACGCCGCGGATGCCGCGACCATCCGTGAACTCGTTCGTCGCCGCTGCCTGCGCGAGCCGCTGCAGCACATCACCGGGCGGGCACCCTTCCGCTCCCTCGAACTGTTCGTCGGACCGGGCGTGTTCGTTCCCCGCCCTGAGACTGAGCAGGTGGCGCAGTTCGCCATCGACGCGCTCCGGGCACTGCCCGACGCGGAGCCGATCGTGGTGGACCTCGGCACCGGCAGTGGCGCGATAGCGCTTTCCCTGGCGGTCGAGGTGCCGAACGCGCGCATCTGGGCGGTCGAGAACTCGCCGGAGGCCTTCCCCTGGACCTCCCGCAACTTCGAGCAGGTAGCCGCGCCGAATGCCACGCTGGTGTTCGGCGACCTCACCGACGCGCTCACCGAACTCGACGGAACCGTGGCCGTGGTCATCTCCAACCCGCCCTACATTCCGACGGATGCGATCCCGCGCGACCCCGAGGTACGCCTCTTCGACCCGGCCCGCGCCCTGTTCGGCGGCCCCGACGGGCTCGACGTGGTGCGGCACGTCTCCCGCACGGCCCTGCGCCTCCTGCGTCCCGGCGGCCAGATCGTGATCGAGCACGGTGAGCTGCAGGGGGCGCAGATCCGTGCCCTCCTGGCCGCCGACGGCTGGCGCGTCCCGGCCACTCACCGCGACTACACCACCCGCGACCGCGCCACCACGGCCCTCGCCCCCGTTCCCGCCGATCGGTGAGGGCGGTTCCCTCTGGGCGGCTGCAGTAGAATCAGGCACAATGACTCGCATCTATGACTGCTCGGTTGACACGGAATACGCGGCCGGCATGAGGCTCGCGCGCTCGGCCATCGGCCGCGGCGCGCTCGTTGTCATCCCCACCGACACTGTCTACGGCATCGCCGCGGACGCCTTCGACCCGGAGGCGGTCCAGCGCCTCCTCGACGCCAAGGGCCGCGACCGTTCCTCGCCGCCGCCCGTGCTGATCCCCGGAATTCCCACCCTCGACGCCCTGGCCCAGAACATTCCGCAACCGGTGCGCGAGCTCGTCGCCGCGTTCTGGCCCGGTGGTCTGACGGTGGTGCTGAACGCCCAGCCGTCGCTCGCCTGGGATCTCGGTGACACCCGCGGCACGGTGGCCCTGCGGATGCCGAGCAACCCGGTTGCCCTCGACCTCCTCTCCGAGACGGGACCCTTGGCCGTGTCATCCGCCAACACCAGCGGCCGGCCCTCCGCGATCGACGCGGAAGGCGCCGAAGAGATGCTCGGCGGCAGCGTGGCCGTCTACCTCGACGGCGGAACGGCCGGACTCGGCTACGAACCCATCGGCGACCGGCCGGGGGACACCTCGTCGACCATCGTGGATGCCACCGGCTTCGACTCCAACGGCGGCAAGGTCGTCATCGTGCGGAACGGCGTGATCTCACGGGAGACCATCGAAGCCGTGATCGGAGAGGCGCTCGCGCCGATCGGGTTCGGCGCGCCTGAGGACAAGCCCGCTGCCGAAACCACCACCGAGCCGACCACCGAGCCCGGCACCGCAGTGAGGACCGAACCGGTCGATCCCGCTGCAGACGCACGCTAGCAATGACCGTCTTCGTCCTGCTCAGCCTGGTCTCGGCCCTGGTGACCCTCGGGTTCTCCGTTCTTGTACTCAAGCTCAGTCACCGCTACCGCCTCTATCCGAAGATCCGCGAGCGCGATGTGCACACGCGGCCCACGCCCCGCCTCGGCGGAATCGCGATCTTCGTCGGCATCGTCGCCGCCTTCGGTGTGGCCTACCTGGTTGCGGCCCGCTTCGCGCCGCTGCGACTCATCTTCAGTGACCCCCAGCAGATCCTCGCCATCCTGGGTGCAGCCCTGCTGATCGTGCTGCTGGGAGTGGCCGACGACCTCTGGGACCTCGACTGGATGACCAAACTGGCCGGGCAGTTCATCGCTGCCGGCCTCATCGCCTGGCAGGGCGTGCAGGTGTTGTCGCTGCCGATCGGCGGGCTGACCGTCGGGTCCTCCTGGATGTCGATCCTGATCACCGTGATCGTGATCGTGATCGTGATGAACATGATCAACTTCATCGACGGGCTCGACGGGCTCGTGGCCGGCGTCGCGCTCATCGCGAACGGCGTGTTCTTCCTCTACAGCTACCTGCTGGCCCGGGACACCTCCCCGAGCAACTACTTCAACCTCGCCTCACTGATCGCTGCCGTCCTGGTGGGTGCCTGCGTCGGCTTCCTGCCGCTCAATTGGCGGCCGGCGAAACTGTTCATGGGTGATGCGGGCGCCCTCCTGGTGGGTCTGCTGATGGCTACGTCCGCGATCGCGATCACGGGCCAGGTCGACCCGACCGCCGTAAACCGGTCGCAGCTCTTCCCGGCGTTCATCCCGATCATCCTGCCCGTCGCCATCCTGATCATTCCGCTCCTCGACTTCGGTCTGGCGGTGTTCCGGCGCGTCCGGGCCGGTAAATCACCCTTCAGCGCCGACCGCAAGCACCTGCACCACCGGCTACTGGACATGGGCCATTCGCACCTGCATGCCGTTTTGATCTTCTACGGCTGGACCGCGGCGGCATCCGTCGGTTGCCTGCTCTACTTTCTGCTCCCGGTGTATTTCGGGCTGCCCACCTGGTATGCCACAATTTTCCTGATCGTCGCGCTGCTGATCTGCACCCTCGTCACGCTGGCTCCGTTGAGTCGGCGCAAGGCCGTCGAGTCCGCCAGCCAGCTCGCCCGAACGGCCGAACACAGAGAAGAAATCGCCCGACTCGACCGCCTCGATGAGGCGTCCGCGACGGTGGAGGAAAACGTATGAACGCACCCGATCCCACCAGCTTGCCCACCACGCTCCGAGCGGTGCCATCGAACGCCAGGGGGGTCCTGACCGCAGTCCTTCGATACACAGGCTTCCTCGCGATTGCCATCGCGATCGTCGGCGGCGGACTCGGCTACCTTTTCGCGTCAACCGAAGGCCTCATCAGCGCCCTCATCGGCACCGCTCTTGCCGTGCTGTTCGCTTCGATCACTGCCGTGAGCATCATCGGGGCCATGCGGTTCGACATTGCCGCTTTTTTCGGCATCGTGATGGGGGCATGGCTGCTGAAAATCGTCGTGTTCATCGTGATACTCGCTCTGCTTCGGGATGCTTCCTTCGTGCAGACGACAGTTCTGTTCATCACCGTCATTGCCGGAGCCATCGGCACCATGATCGTCGACGTCCTGGTGGTCTTCCGCTCCCATCTGGGCTACGTGAGTGACGCCGTGCTCCCAAAAAAATCCGACCACCCCAGGTCCTGACCGGAACAGGGGCGGTCGATTAGTCGCCGTGAGCGAAAGTTGATAGAGTCAAAAAACTGTCACCGGCCGCAGTGTGATCCACTGTGCCACAGACCACACTTGACCATTGTCGCCGTTGTGCATCCGCACAGAAACAGGAGATAGCGCTGTTGTATTACGCTGCGAACTTACTGGTTCCCATGGCTACCGGCGATGAGTTTCAGGCTCCGGGCATCAGTGAGTTCCTTGGTCTCCCCGCGTTGTTCTTTGAGGGAACGCCCTTCGAGATCAACCGGATCATCCTGGTCCGCATCCTCGCCGTAGCCGTGATGCTCCTGCTCTTCTGGCTCGCCCTGCGCAAACCATCCCGGGTCCCTGGCCGCGGTCAGAGCATCGCCGAGCTTGTACTGGGTTTTGTCCAGGTGCAGATCGCCGATCAGATCCTCGGCAAGGAGATGGGTCGCCGTTACCTGCCCCTGTTAGCCGGCATGTTCTTCGGCATCCTTGCGATGAACGTCACGGGCGTAATCCCGGCCCTGAACATCTCGGGCACGGCACTCATCGGCATGCCCCTGCTGCTCGGTCTCGTCGCCTACGTCGTGTTCATCTACGCGGGTATCAAGCAGCTCGGCGCCGCCAAGTTCTTCAAGAACTCGCTCTTCCCGGCCGGTGTGCCGTGGCCGATCTACATCTTGCTCGCCCCGATCGAGTTCATCAATATCTTTATCGTGCGGCCGATCTCGCTCGCTTTGCGACTCCTGCTCAACATGATGGTCGGACACCTCCTGCTCGTGCTGTGCTTTGGGGCGACGAGCTTCTTCATCTTCACTGCAGGTGGCTGGTTGGGGCTCTTCGGAATCGGGACGCTGGCGTTCGGGTTCATCTTCACTTTCGTCGAGTTCGCCGTGTTCATCCTCCAGGCGTACATTTTTACCCTCTTGACCGCGGTGTACGTCCAACAGGCCGTGGCTGAAGAGCACTGACACACACAACTGCGTCGACCGACGTCGTTTTCGATTGAAAGGACACACATAGTGGAATCCACCATTCTTGCCGAGATCACCGGCAATATCGCCACCGTAGGCTACGGTCTTGCCGCGATCGGCCCGGGTATCGGCATCGGTATCGTCGCCGGAAAGACCGTTGAAGCCATGGCTCGCCAGCCCGAACTCGCAGGCCGTCTCCAGGTCACCATGTTCCTCGGCATCGCGTTCACGGAGCTCCTTGCATTCATCGGTGTTGCCGTCTTCTTCATCTTCGTCTAGGGATCGCCACCATGCCTGAGCTTGTTCTGGCAGCAGAAGCGGAAACGAATCCGTTCCTTCCTGCCATCTACGACATCACCTGGTCGGCTGTTGTCTTCCTGGTCGTCATGGTCTTCTTCGTGCGCTTCGCGATCCCGCGCTTCCGCCAGATCCTCGACGATCGTGCGGAGGCCATTGAGGGCAACATCGCCAAGGCAGACGATGCCCAGCGCAAGGCCGAAGCTGCTCTCGAGCAGTACACGACCCAGCTGGCCGAGGCGAGGGCCGAGGCCGGCAGGATCCGCGACGCCGCCCGCGTCGACGGACAGACGATCGTGAACGAGCTCAAGGAGCAGGCCGTCATCGCCGCCGCTCGGGTAACCGCGACGGCGAAGGCTCAGATCGTGGCCGAACGTCAGGCCGCAGTGATCTCCCTGCGCAGCGAAGTCGGCACACTGGCCATCGACCTGGCCTCCGGCGTCATCGGCGAAAGCCTGACCGACGACGAAAAGGCCAGCGGCATCGTCGACCGATTCCTGGCTGACCTCGAGGCCTCGGAGAAAGTGGTCCGGTAATGGGTAGCGCCACCAGGGAAGCCTTAGCCTCAACACGGGCGGTTCTGTCCCGTCCCGGGGGAACGCACGACCTCGCGACCGGCGTCAATTTGTTGAACTCCGGTCGTGTCATCGGCCACACGTCACAGCTTCGGTCGGCTTTGGTCGACCCGTCAGCGGATGCGGCGGCGAAGGCCACCCTCGTGAGCGCAATCTTCTCGGGCGCAATGACGCCGACCGCGCTGGAGTTGCTTCAAGCCGCCTCCGCCGCACGCTGGTCGAACCACACCGATCTTCTGGCCGGCATCGAAGACCTCGGCCTGCGGGTGATTGCGTCTTCGGCCACGGTCCCCGGGCAGGTGGCGGAGGAACTGTTCGCGTTCGGCAAGACCGTGTCGTCCAACGGCGAACTCGAACTCGCCCTCGCCTCAAAGCTCGGCACCACAGCGGCCAAGGTGAGTGTTGTTGACGCCCTCCTGGCCGGCAAGGTCTCCGAACAGACGCTCGCGATTGTTCGACACCTGGTGCAGCAGCCCCGCGGTCGCCGCATCGGGGATTTGCTGCGCTACGCCGCATCCATCGTCGCGGACCAGTCGGATAGCTCGATCGCCACGATCACGTCGGCCGCCGCGTTGGCTCCGGAGCAGGTTGATCGCCTTCGAGCCAGCCTCACGGTGCGCTATGGGCGTCGGCTCACGATCAACGAGGTTGTCGACCCCGAAATTGTCGGGGGCGTCCGCGTTCAAATCGGTGACGACGTCATCGATGGCAGCATTGCCACCCGTCTTAAAGATCTGAGAATCCAGCTCGCTGGCTGACCGCTTCAGTCAGTACCACACACCTCGGGACGGCAGCGTCTCGTGCACGACAGAACCTGTACACCCAGTACAGAAAAGGGAAGATGATGGCAGAACTAACGATCAGCCCCGATGAGATCCGTGACGCTCTCCAGGACTTCGTGAAGTCCTACGAGCCGAACAAGACCGCGACGACCGAGGTTGGCTACGTCACCACGGCCGGCGACGGCATCGCGCACGTCGAGGGCCTTCCCAGCGTGATGGCGAACGAGCTCATCACGTTCGCGGACGGCACCCTCGGCCTCGCCCAGAACCTGGACGAAGACGAGATCGGCGTCGTCGTTCTCGGCGAGTTCGCCGGAATCGTCGAGGGCATGGAGGTGCACCGCACTGGTGAGGTCCTCTCCGTACCCGTCGGCGACGGCTACCTCGGCCGCGTCGTCGACCCGCTGGGGGCGCCCATCGACGGGCTCGGCGAGATCAAGAGCGAAGGCCGCCGCGCGCTGGAGCTACAGGCACCCGGCGTGATGGACCGCAAGTCGGTTCACGAGCCCATGCAGACCGGAATCAAGGCCATCGACGCCATGATCCCGATCGGCCGTGGCCAGCGTCAGCTGATCATCGGAGACCGCCAGACCGGCAAAACCGCGATCGCGATTGACACGATCATCAACCAGAAGGCCAACTGGGCGACGGGCGACGTGAACAAGCAGGTTCGATGCATCTACGTAGCCATCGGTCAGAAGGGTTCCACGATCGCCGCCGTCAAGGGTGCGCTCGAGGATGCCGGAGTCATGGAGTTCACGACCATCGTCGCGTCCCCGGCCTCCGACCCGGCCGGCTTCAAGTACCTCGCCCCGTACACCGGCTCGGCCATCGGTCAGCACTGGATGTATGCCGGCAAGCACGTCCTCGTCATCTTCGACGACCTGTCCAAGCAGGCCGAGGCCTATCGTGCGGTGTCGCTGCTTCTGCGCCGCCCGCCGGGACGTGAGGCGTACCCCGGTGACGTGTTCTACCTGCACTCCCGTC
The DNA here is from genome assembly GCF_004402645.1 of Cryobacterium sp. TMT2-42-4. NCBI lineage: Bacteria > Bacillati > Actinomycetota > Actinomycetes > Micrococcales > Microbacteriaceae > Cryobacterium > Cryobacterium sp. TMT2-42-4. The sequence goes on along the minus strand of NZ_SOFT01000025.1, from coordinate 15,728 downwards.
TGCTCGAGCGTTGCGCCAAGCTGTCCGACGCCCTCGGTTCCGGATCGATGACCGGCTTGCCGATCATCGAGACCAAGGCGAACGATGTCTCTGCCTACATCCCGACCAACGTGATCTCGATCACCGACGGTCAGATCTTCCTGCAGTCCGACCTGTTCAACGCCAACCAGCGTCCCGCGGTCGACGTGGGCATCTCGGTCTCCCGAGTCGGCGGTGACGCTCAGGTCAAGTCGATCAAGAAGGTCTCCGGCACTCTGAAGCTCGAGCTGGCGCAATACCGTTCGCTCGAGGCCTTCGCGATGTTCGCCTCCGACCTCGACGCGACGAGCCGTCGCCAGCTCGGTCGTGGCGCACGCCTGACCGAGCTGCTCAAGCAGCCGCAGTACTCGCCGTACCCCGTCGAAGACCAGGTCGTCTCGATCTGGGCCGGCACGAACGGCAAGTTCGACGAGGTGCCCGTGGCCGACGTCCTGCGCTTCGAGCGTGGTCTGCTCGACCACCTGGGCCGCACCACGAGCGTACTCACGACACTGCGCGACACCAACGTTCTCGACGACGCGACCATCGCGACGCTCGAGATCGAGGTCGACAAGTTCAAGCAAGGATTCCAGACGGGCGAGGGCAAGCCGCTCGCCTCGGTGGGCAAGGAAGTCTTCGAGGCGATTCCCGCTGACAAGGTCAACCAGGAAAAGATCGTCAAGCACCGCCGCTAAGTGACATCGGCCGCGCTCCCGACTCGTTCGAGCCGCGGGGCGCGGCCGGCATCACTCGATCGCCCGCACCAATTCAGCACTGACAAGGAAGCACAGGAGACACATGGGAGCGCAACTTCGGGTCTACCGGCAGAAGATCAAGTCTGCCCAGACGACTAAGAAGATCACTCGGGCCATGGAGTTGATCTCTGCCTCGCGCATTCAAAAGGCCAAGGCTCGCGTCGCCGCGTCAACCCCGTTCGCTCGTGCCGTCACGCAGGCGGTGTCCGCGGTAGCGACGTACTCGAATGTCGCCCACGTGCTCACGACCGAACCGGAGAAGATCGAGCGCGCTGCGGTCGTCATCTTCGCCTCCGACCGTGGTCTCGCGGGGGCGTTCAGCTCGCAGGTGCTGCGTGAGGCCGAATCGCTCAGCGAGCTGCTGCGCAGCCAGGGTAAGGACATCGTCTACTTCCTGGTGGGTCGCAAGGCCGCGTCGTACTTCAATTTCCGCCGCCGCGTCTCCGAGCGCATTTGGACCGGTTCCACCGATCAGCCGCAGTACGAGACCGCATGCGATATCAGCGACGCGCTGCTCGAGGCCTTCCTCCGCGAAGCGGACGACGGTGGCGTCGACGAGATCCACGTCGTCTACAACCGGTTCGTCAGCATGGTCACCCAGCTTCCTCAGGTTGTCCGGCTGCTTCCCCTCGAGGTCGTGGAGGGCGTTGAGGAGCCTGGTGACAACCAGGTCCTGCCACTCTATGAGTTCGAACCGGACGTTGAAACGGTGCTGGACTCGCTCCTGCCCGTCTACATCGAGAGCCGTATCTTCAACTCCATGCTGCAGTCCGCCGCAGCCGAGCACGCCGCACGTCAGAAGGCCATGTCATCGGCCTCCGACAACGCGGACAAGCTAATCAAGGACTACACCCGGCTGTCCAACAACGCCCGGCAGACCGAGATCACGTCGCAGATTTCCGAGATCGTGGGTGGAGCCGACGCGCTCTCATCCGCCAAGCACTAAACCAGAGAAGAGAGAGCTATGACTGACACCGCAACCGCGCCAGTCCATGCACCGGTCGAGACCGTGGCCGTGGGCCGGATCGCCCGGGTCACGGGCCCGGTCGTCGACATCGAGTTCCCGCACGACTCGATTCCGGGCATGTACAACGCATTGAAGACCACCATCGTCATCGGTGATGTGTCGACCGTGATCACGCTCGAGGTTGCCCAGCACTTGGGCGACGACCTCATTCGCGCCATCGCGTTGAACCCGACCGACGGTCTGGTTCGTGGCCAGGAGGTCCGGGACACCGGCTCGCCCATCACGGTTCCCGTCGGGGACGTTACCAAGGGGCGCGTGTTCAACGCCATTGGCGAGGTGCTCAATGCGGAGCCCGGCGAGAAGATCGAAATCACTGAGCGCTGGCCCATCCACCGCAAGCCACCGCCCTTCGACCAGCTGGAATCCAAGACGCAGCTGTTCGAGACCGGCATCAAGGTCATTGACCTGCTCACCCCGTACGTTTTGGGTGGAAAGATTGGCCTGTTCGGTGGTGCCGGCGTCGGCAAGACCGTTTTGATCCAGGAAATGATCCAGCGTGTCGCGCAGGACCACGGTGGAGTGTCCGTGTTCGCCGGTGTCGGTGAGCGCACCCGTGAGGGCAACGATCTCATCCACGAGATGGAAGAGGCGGGCGTCTTCGACAAGACCGCCCTCGTGTTCGGCCAGATGGATGAGCCGCCGGGGACGCGTCTGCGCGTCGCCCTCTCCGCGCTCACCATGGCCGAGTACTTCCGCGATGTTGCCAAGCAGGACGTGTTGCTCTTCATCGACAACATCTTCCGGTTCACTCAGGCTGGCTCTGAGGTGTCGACCCTTTTGGGCCGTATGCCCAGCGCTGTGGGCTACCAGCCGACCCTGGCCGACGAGATGGGCATCCTGCAGGAGCGCATCACGTCGACCCGTGGCCACTCGATCACGTCGCTCCAGGCCATCTACGTGCCTGCTGACGACTACACCGACCCGGCCCCGGCGACCACGTTCGCCCACCTCGACGCCACCACCGAGCTGTCGCGTGAGATCGCTTCGAAGGGCCTCTACCCGGCCGTCGACCCGCTCACCTCGAGCAGCCGTATCCTCGACCCCCGCTACCTGGGTGCCGATCACTACAACACGGCCGTTCGCGTCAAGGCGATTCTGCAGAAGAATAAGGAACTGCAGGAGATCATCGCGATCCTCGGTGTCGACGAGCTTTCCGAGGAGGACAAGGTCACCGTCTCCCGCGCACGCCGCATCCAGCAGTTCCTGTCGCAGAACACCTACATGGCCAAAAAGTTCACGGGTGTCGAGGGGTCCACGGTATCGCTTAAGGACACCATCGAATCCTTTACGGCGATTGCCAATGGTGACTTCGACCACGTGGCCGAGCAGGCTTTCTTCAACGTCGGAGGCATCGCCGACGTCGAAGAGAAGTGGGCGAAAATCCAGAAGGAGAACGACTAGTCATGGCCGATTCTTCGCTCAAGGTCAGCGTCGTCGGGGCGGACCACGAGGTGTGGTCCGGCGAGGCGAGCATGGTTGTCGCCCGCACCGTCGAAGGCCAGATCGGAATCCTCCCCGGGCACGAGCCCATGCTGGCCATCCTGGCCAGCGGTGAGGTGCGCGTGACCCTGAGCGGCGGCGAGAAAATCATCGCCGAGGCGGCGGACGGCTTCCTGTCGGTCGCCAACAATGTGGTCACGATCGTCGCTCGCAAGGCAGAACTCGTTTAGTCAGTGTGCTGATCCTTCTGCCGCCGTCCGAGACGAAACGTCACGGGGGCATCGAATTACCGCTTGACCTGCAGAGCCTCACGTACCCGTCGCTTGGACCCAAGCGGCGGGTACTTGTGCGTGCGCTGCAGTCGCTTGCGAAGCATCCGGATGCGATGATGTCGGCCCTAAGACTGGGTCGCACGCAGTCCGCGGAGGTGGAGCGCAATCGCGTGCTGTCCTCCGCCGCCACAATGCCGGCCATCGACCGGTACACCGGCGTCGTCTATGACGCCCTCGACGCCGCCAGCCTGTCCCCGTTGGAACGCGACTGGGCAGGCCGGAACGTCCTCGTGCATTCCGCCCTGTTCGGGCCGGTCGGCGCTCTCGATCTCCTCCCGGCCTACCGGCTGTCCTGCGATTCCAGGCTGCCGGAGCTGCCGCTGAAGAAGCACTGGGCGGGCGCTGTGGGTTGCGTTCTGGCGGGGTCAGCGGGGCTCCTGCTGGATCTCCGCTCGAACGGGTACGTGGCGCTCGGCCCCGCGCCGGTGCGGCCCGACGCGGTGTTTCTGCGCGTGGTCACGGAGACGGCGGACGGCCAGACGCGAGCCGTGAACCACTTCAACAAGACGGCCAAGGGGAACTTCACCCGGGCTCTGATCCGGCACGGTCGGTCCTTCGACACCGCCGTAGAGCTGCTCGACTGGGCACCGGGGGCAGGCTTCGATTTGCGCCCGGGAGCGGTCCGGGAGCTGAATCTGGTCGTCGCCGCCGAGGTTGCCGCAACCCGAGGCTGACGCGGGCACATTCCGGCCCTAGGCTGGCTTTCGTGTCCACACCAATGAATGTCACCGTCACCGGCGCCGGCGGACAGATCGGCTATTCGCTGCTCTTCCGGATCGCGTCCGGAGACCTCCTCGGCCCGACCGTTCCCGTCAACCTGACCCTGATGGAGATCCCCTCGGGGCGCGCAGCAGCCGAGGGCACCGCCCTCGAACTGCAGGACTGCGCGTTCCCTCTCCTGCGCTCCGTGACGGTCACCGAAGACCCCGTGCGCGCCTTCGACGGCGTCAACATCGCCCTCCTGGTCGGATCCCGCCCTAGAGCCGTCGGCATGGAGCGCGTCGCGCTGCTCGAAAGCAACGGCCGCATCTTCGGTCCGGTGGGGGCCGCCCTCAACGCGGGCGCGGCATCCGACGTGCGCGTGCTGGTCGTGGGCAACCCCGTCAACACCAACGCCCTGGTGACCAGTGCCTTCGCCCCCGACATCCCCGCCGACCGGTTCACCGCCATGACGCGACTGGACCACAACCGCGGCATCGCTCAGCTAGCAAGCCGGCTGCAGGTGCACGTCGCCGAACTCGACGGTCTCACCATCTGGGGCAATCATTCCGCCAGTCAGTACCCGGATGTCTTCCACGCCACCGCCGGGGGACGTCCGGTCTCCGAGCTGGTGGCGCAGGACTGGCTCGTCGACGATTTCATCCCCCGAGTGGCGAACCGAGGCTACGAAATCATCCAGGCCCGCGGTGCATCGTCCGCGGCCTCCGCGGCCAGCGCAGCCATCGACCACGTTTACGACTGGGTCAACGGGACCGGTGAGCGGTGGACCTCGGCGGGCGTCAGCTCCGACGGCTCCTACGGCGTGCCGGAGGGGCTCGTGTGCTCCTTCCCGGTTCGGGCTGTCGACGGCCGCTGGCAGATCGTGCCGGACCTGGCGATCAACGCGTTCTCGCGGGCGAGGATCGACGCGTCCGTCGCTGAGCTGATCGAGGAGCGCGAGGCCGTACGCGCATTCGGCCTGTTGCCGTCCCTCCGATAGACGCGCGAGTCCCGAAGGCTGGGGGCGATGAGGATTCGCGGATTGGGGGCTCCGAAGCGGTCGTTTTCGATGACCACGTCGGAGAGACGTGACCGCGAGTCGGAGGGGGATGAACGTGCGCTCCGACCGCCGTATGTCTGAGTCCGAGGCCTCGCGGCGACTCCGTCCCGAACGAATTCGACGGAGATTCCGCCCGAATATCCCCTAAATCCCAGAAATGTGCTCATTTTCGGCAGAATCTCCGTCGAATTGGTTCGACACCGGACACGGCGCTCCGCCCGTGATGAACGGCGTCCACACGGTGCAGTCAGGGCTGTAGTGCGGGCGCGCCAGAACCAATCGTTCAGGACTTACTCGCCTCGAGGAGCACCTCACGCACAACAGCCCGCGGTCGGGCAGCCCGTGGCAGTCAGGGCGGCGGTTGGCAGCGTGGCGGCTGGCAGGGCGGCGGTCGGCATAGCGTCAGCCGTCGGCGTTGGGGTGGTCAGGCGTCGTTCGACCGATGGCATCCGCTCAGGTGGTCGTCGACGAGGCCGGCCGACTGCATCAGGGCGTACATGGTGGTGGGGCCGACGAACGTGTAGCCCCGGGTGCGCAACTCCCGGCTCAGTGCCATCGATTGCGGTGTGGTCGCCGGGACCTCGCCGCGCTCCCGCAGCCGGTGGCGACGGGGTTCGGGCGCGAAGCTCCAGATCAGCTCGGTCAGGCTCTCGCCGAGGTCACGGGTGACCTGGGCGTTCCGGATGGCGGCCTCGATCTTGCCGCGGTGCCGGATGATGCTCGCATCCCCGAGGAGCCGGGCGACGTCGACGTTGTCCATCACGGCCACGCGGTCGACGTCGAAGTCGTAAAAGGAGGCCCGGAAGGCCGGCCGACGTCGCAGGATGGTGATCCAGGACAGGCCGGCCTGGAACCCCTCGAGACACAGCTTCTCGAACAGCAGCCTCTCGTCCCGGAGCGGTCGCCCCCACTCTTCGTCGTGGTAGCGCTGGTATTCTGGGTCGCCGCCGACCCAGCCGCAGCGGGCGAGCCCGTCGTCACCGAGCTTCAGTGAGGCGGATGTCGTGGCCTCGGCTGGCAGCGCGCCGGTCGCCGGGGTGCTCATGAGCGGTGCTCGATGCCCTCGTGGTCGAGGAGCCAGACCTTGGTGGGCACTCCGCTGCCGCCGCTGTAGCCGGTGATGCGACGGTCGGCGGCGAGCACCCGGTGGCAGCCGATCAGGATCGGAACGGGGTTCGCCCCGACGGCGCCGCCCACGGCCCGGCCGGACCCCGGCTTGCCCAGCGATCGTCCCAGCTCGCCGTACGAGGTCGCCTCGCCGAAACCGAGCTCGGACAGTCGCTGCCAGACGCCCTGCTGGAACGCAGTGCCCCCGCTCGGCGCCACGGGCAGGTCGAAAACCGTGCGGGTGCCCCCGAAATACTCCGCCAATTGGCGCGCGGCCCGGTCGAGCAGGGGCGACGGGGCTTCCGGGGTCTCGTCGAGGGGCAGCTGTCCGTCGCGTTCGATGGAGAGAGAGAGGATGCGCTCGGCGTCACTCGTGAGTTCCAGCCGCCCAATGGGGCTGGGCAGCCGGATCAGGAAGGTTCCGATGGTCGTCATGCCTCGACTGTAGTCGGCGGCGCCCTGCGCACAGCGCGGGTTTCGGACCTGGCGTGGGAACAACGCCGGGCCGGGCTGGGGAGGAACCGGCCGGCTTCAGGCGAGCCGAGTGTGGGGATACTCGGGGGAGCGGTGCTGGAATGCCAGGATGTTGGGATTCCGGATGATCCCCTCGTGGATCTCGATGGCCCGCCGAAGGGTCTCGTTGGCGGTCCAGGCGACCTCGCCGGCAAGGACCTCGCGCAGGTACGGCAACAACGCCTCGCTGATCTCCCAGGTGGCGGAGCTCCAGAGGTACGACGGGCTGTGGTCGACCGCGTAGTAGGTGACGTTGGTGCCGACCCGGAAGGTCGGTTCGTCGAACGTCGTCGATTTCGCCCAACTGAAACCCATGCCGGTGTCACAGGACACGTCGATGATCAGCGACCCCGGGGCCACCATCGGGAGGTCGTCGTCGCTCAGGAAGATGAGCGGGGCGTTTGGGTCCTGCAGCACGCAGTTCACGATGATGTCGTGGCCGGCGAGAAACTCGGGTAGCGGCACCCGTTCGTTTCCCGGCAGGGCGAAGTTCCCGTTCGTGCCGTCGCCGTGGTCGAGCTGCACGATCTGGGCGGAGTGGATCGGGGAGCTGACCGCGGTCACGTCGCGATTGGTCAGCACCGTGACGTCGTAGACACCGAGGGCGTTGAGCGCCGTCACGGCGCCCCGGGCGGTGGCCCCGAAACCGATCACCGCGGCACGCAGCTTGCGGCCGTAGTCGCCCGTCGAACCGATCAGGAACAGGGCGTGCAGCACAGAGCAGTACCCCGCGAGCTCGTTGTTCTTGTGCAGCACGTGCAGGTGGAACTCGCCGCCTCCGGTCCAGTGGTTCATCGCCTCGAACGCGATCAGGGTCAGCCGCTTGTCGATGGCAAGCTGGGTGAGTTCCTCATCCTGCACGCAGTGCGGCCAGCCCCAGAGCACCTGTCCATCGCGCAGCGCCGCGACATCCGCCAGCAGAGGCTTGGCGAGCAGGATGACGTCGCACTCCCGGATGAGGTCCGCGCGCGAGCGCAGCCCTCCCACGAGCGGGACCAGCTGCTCGTCCGACACGCCGAACTGCTCGCCGTAGCCGAGTTCGAGGAACATCTGCTCCCGGAGGTCCGGATCGATCCGTTCGACATGTGACGGATGAATGGGCAAGCGCCGTTCATTCGGCTTACCGGAACGGGACATGACTCCGAGTGTGAAACGACTCACTGGTACCCCTTCGTGGTTGAGTCCTGTCTAGCACAGGCCGGCGAGCCTAATGTGGAGGGATGGAGCAGATGGAGTACCGCAGACTGGGCAATTCGGGGCTCATGGTGTCCACGATCGGGTTGGGCTGCAACAATTTCGGACGCGCCGGAACCGCGACGGAGAGCCAGGCCGGAACCACCGCCGTCGTCAACGCGGCCGTCGACGCCGGGATCACCCTGTTGGACACGGCCGACATCTACGGCGCGGAACGCGGCCTCAGCGAGACGCTGATGGGTTACGCGCTGCGGGGCAAGCGCGACCAGATCGTGCTCGCCTCGAAGTTCGGCATGGACATGAACGGTCGGAACGGACCCGACTGGGGCGCCCGCGGCTCACGTCGCTACATCCGACTGGCCGTCGAGGCGTCCCTCCGGCGCCTGCAGACCGACTGGATCGACCTGTACCAACTGCACCAGCCTGACCCGAACACCCCGATCGAGGAGACCCTGCAGACCCTCGACGACCTGATCCGCGAGGGTAAGGTGCGCTATATCGGCCACTCCAACCTGGCCGGCTGGCAGATCGCCGAGGCGGAGTTCACCGCCCGGCTGACGGGGCATCCGCGGTTCGTTTCGGCGCAAAACGAGTACAGCCTGCTGGTGCGTGACGCCGAAGACGACGTGCTGCCGGCCGTCAATGCGTACGGGCTCGGCTTCCTACCCTTCTTCCCCCTCTACAACGGGCTCTTCACTGGCAAGTTCTCCCGTGCGGGCGGCCCCGCCGACAGCCGCATCATGATGGTCCGGCCGCACCTGACCCGGAACGCGCCCTGGGACGTTATCGAAAGGTACGAAGCGTTCTGCGACCAGCGCGGCGTGACCATGCTCGCCGCCACCTTCGCCTGGCTGTTGGCCCAGCCGGGGCTCACCAGCGTCATTGCCGGAGCGACCCGCCCGGAACAGATCCTGCAGAACGCCACCGAGGGCAGCGCGTGGAGGCCGTCGCCCGAGGATGTGGCCTGGATCTCGGACCTCTTCGCCTGAACCGTCCTCCTGGAACCCGAACCCCCATCCACCTTGTGAGTGAGTGCTCACTCAGATAGATTGGGGGGATGTCCGTCAAACCTGCGCGCGCGAAAGCCCTATCCGTCGAGGACCGGCAGTCGATGATCCTCGACGCGGTCACACCGCTGCTGATCGAGCACGGTCAGACCGTCACCACTCGGCAGATCGCCCAGTGTGCCGGGATCGCCGAGGGCACCATCTTCCGAGCCTTCGACAGCAAGGACAACCTGCTCCGGGCGGCCATGGACCGTCAGCTCGACCCCGAGCCGTTCCGTCTCGAACTTGCCGCGCTCGACCGTGAGCTCCCGCTCGAGGAACGGGTGCGTGCCATGGTCTCCCTGCTACGCCGCCGCTTCGCGCAGGTCTTCGCGCTGATGACGGCGGTGGGCTCGATGGGCAGACCCCACACCCACGACGTCGCGCACGAGTTCACCGTGCTGCTCGCCGACGTGCTCGCGCCTGACCTCCTGCGCCTCACGGTTGCCCCGGAGCGGGCAGGGCAGGTCATCCGGATGATCGCGCTTGCGGCATCCGTGCCCCACATCACGGCCGGCCCCGACTTCGACGACGATGAGCTCACCGCCCTCATCCTCTACGGCATCATCGGCTCCCCGACGCCGACGAACGCCCCCCGCTAGGAGATCCGATGCTCCGAAAACTGCTCGTGACATACCTGCGGCCGTACCGGCGGCTGCTGGCGGCCGTCGTCGTGTTCCAGCTGGCCCAGGCGATCGCCTCGCTCTATCTGCCCACCCTCAACGCCGACATCATCGATGAGGGCGTCGCCACGGGAGACACCGAGTACATCCTGCGCATCGGTGGCCTGATGCTGCTGATCACCCTGTTCCAGATCGTGTGCGCGATCGTCGCCGTCTACTTCGGCGCGAAGGCCGCCATGGGGCTCGGACGCGACCTGCGCGGCGCTGTCTTCTCCCGGGTCGGCGAGTTCTCCGAGCAGGAGGTCACCCGGTTCGGCGCCCCGTCGCTGATCACCCGGTCGACCAACGACGTGCAGCAGGTGCAGATGCTCGTGCTGATGACCGCCACCATGATGGTCACCGCACCGATCCTGTCCATCGGCGGCGTGATCATGGCCATCCGGCAGGACGTGCAGCTGTCTTGGCTGATCGCCGTGAGCGTGCCCGTGCTGTTGATCGCGGTCGGGCTGATCATCGCGCGGATGGTGCCGTTGTTCCGCCTGATGCAGACCCGCATCGACACGGTGAACCGGGTACTGCGGGAACAGCTCACGGGCATCCGCGTCATCCGGGCGTTCGTGCGCGAAGACGTCGAGTCCGTGCGGTTCGGCAAGGCGAACACGGATGTCACCGACACCGCCCTTCAGGCCGGCCGCCTGATGGCCCTGATGTTCCCGGTCGTCATGCTCGTCCTGAACGTCTCCAGCGTGGCCGTGATCTGGTTCGGGGCGTTCCGGATCGAGGACGGGTCCATGCAGGTCGGCACCCTGGTTGCCTTCCTCAGCTACCTGATGCAGATCCTGATGGCCGTGATGATGGCCACGTTCATGGCCGTGATGATCCCGCGGGCGACCGTGTCGGCCGACCGGATCGGCGAGGTGCTCGAGACCGAGTCCAGCGTGCGCCCGCCGCGCCACCCCGTCGTCGACAGTGTCGGCCGCGGCGAGGTGGAACTCGTGGACGTGGGCTTCGCCTACCCCGGCGCCGAGCAGCCGGTGCTCTCCGGCGTGAGCTTTACCGTGCATCAGGGGCAGACCACCGCGATCATCGGCAGCACGGGTTCGGGCAAGACCACCCTGGTCAACCTGCTGCCGCGCCTCTTCGACGCCACCAACGGCAGCGTGCGGGTCGACGGGGTGGACGTGCGCGAGCTCCACCCCGACCTGCTCTGGGGCAGCATCGGGCTGGTGCCGCAGAAGCCGTATCTGTTCTCCGGCACCGTGCGCAGCAACCTGCTCTACGGCAAGCCCGACGCCACTGAGGCGGAACTCTGGGAGGCACTGACCATCGCGCAGGCCCGCGACTTCGTGGCGGAGATGCCGGACGGACTCGATGCCCCGATCGCGCAGGGCGGCACGAATGTGTCTGGCGGGCAGCGGCAGCGCCTGGCCATTGCCCGGGCCCTGGTCAAACGGCCCGAACTCTACATCTTCGACGACTCGTTCTCCTCGCTCGACCTGGCTACGGATGCTCGGCTGCGCCAGGCACTGGCCGTCGGCACGGGCGGCGCCACCATGGTGATCGTCGCCCAGCGGGTGTCGACCATCGTCGGCGCCGATCAGATCCTGGTGATCGAAGGCGGCCGCATCGTCGGCCGCGGCACCCACGACGAGCTGCTCGAATCGAACGAGACGTACCAGGAAATCGTGTCGTCCCAGTTGGCGGCGGAGGAAGCAGTATGAGCCAGACATCCGGGGCCTCGGCCCGCCCGCCCGCGCGGGGCCCCGGCCACGGTCCGTTCGGCGGTATGAACGCCCCCGCCGAGAAGGCCATGAGCTTCGGCCCGTCGGCGAAACGGCTGCTCGGCACGCTGCGCCCCGAGCGTCTGTGGCTCGGTCTGGTCCTGGTTCTCGCCGTCGCGAGTGTCACGTTCTCCGTGCTCGGACCCCGTCTGCTCGGCGAGGGCACGAACCTGATCTTCTCCGGCGTCATCTCCCAGGACCTGCCTGCCGGGGTGAGCCAGGCCCAGGTGATCGACCAGCTGCGCGCCTCCGGCGACACCGGCAGGGCCGACCTGCTCAGCGGGATGACGCTGACGCCCGGCCAGGGCATCGACTTCGCGATGCTCTCCACCGTGCTGCTCTGGGCGATGGCGCTCTACCTGCTGTCCTCCGTGTTCGCCTACGTGCAGGCCTATGTGCTCAACGGCGTCGTGCAGCGTACCGTGTTCCGGCTCCGCAGCGAGATCGAGGCGAAGATCAACCGCCTCCCGCTGCGCTACTTCGACACGGTGCAGCGAGGCGAGCTGCTCAGCCGTGTCACCAACGACGTGGACAACGTTTCACAGAGCCTGCAGCAGTCGCTGAGCCAGGCCGTCACCTCACTGCTCACCGTGGTGGGCGTCATCGTGATGATGTTCCTGCTCTCGCCTCTCCTGGCCCTGATCGCCCTGGTCACGGTGCCGCTGACCCTGGTCACGACCGTCCTGATCGCCCAGCGCTCGCAGAAGTTGTTCGTCGCCCAGTGGACCCACACCGGCGAGCTGAACGGCCAGATCGAGGAGACCTTCACCGGCCACGCCCTGGTCACGGTGTTCGGTCGCCGGAAGGAGGTCGAGCAACGCTTCCGAGCCAAGAACGACGAGCTCTACGAGACCAGCTTCGGCGCCCAGTTCGTCAGCGGCCTGATCATGCCGGCGATGACATTCATCGGCAACCTCGTCTACGTCGGGATCGCCGTCGTCGGCGGCCTCCAGGTGGCATCCGGGGCCATGCAGCTCGGCGATGTGCAGGCGTTCATCCAGTATTCCCGCCAATTCACTCAGCCGCTGGCCCAACTCGGGTCGATGGCGAACCTGCTGCAGTCCGGCGTCGCCTCCGCCGAGCGGGTCTTCGCCCTGCTCGACGCCGATGAGCAGAGCCCCGACCCGGAGCGCGCCGAGGCCCCCACGGCCGCCCACGGCCGACTGGTCTTCGAGAACGCCTCGTTCCGCTACACGGAGGACAAGCCGCTGATCGAAAACCTCAGCCTGGTGGCCGAGCCCGGTCAGACCGTGGCCATCGTGGGCCCCACCGGGGCAGGAAAGACCACGCTGGTGAACCTGATGATGCGCTTCTACGAGCTCGACGCCGGCCGGATCACGCTCGATGGCGTGGACGTGCGCCGAATGACCCGCGATGACCTGCGTGGACGCATGGGCATGGTGCTGCAGGACACCTGGCTGTTCGGCGGCACGATCCGCGACAACATCGCCTACGGGCATCCGGATGCCACGGAGAAGGAGATCCTGGACGCGGCGCGCGCGACCTACGTGGACCGGTTCGTGCGCACGCTGCCCGACGGCTACAACACCGTGCTCGACGACGAGGGCAGCAACGTCAGCGCCGGCGAGAAGCAGCTGCTCACCATCGCCCGCGCGTTCCTCGCCAAGCCCAGCGTGCTGATCCTGGACGAGGCGACCAGCTCGGTCGACACGCGCACCGAGGTGCTCGTGCAGAAAGCGATGAGCGCCCTCCGCGCCGAGCGCACCAGCTTCGTGATCGCGCACCGGCTCTCCACGATTCGGGACGCCGACCTGATCCTGGTGATGGAGGCCGGCCGGATCGTCGAGCAGGGCACGCACGAGGAACTGCTGGCAACGACTGGCGCGTACCACGCCCTCTACACCGCCCAGTTCGCGGCGGCGGTCGCCGACGAGGTCTAGGGGCCGTCTCCGAGACCGACCCGCAGGTGCTCCGTCCGGAACGAATTCGACGGAGATTTTGCCCAAAGCGGCCCCAGAATGACCAAAAACCGCTCTGGAGACCAGAATCTCCGTCGAATCGGTTCGGTCAGGCCCGGCGGTGCGCCTCCAACTCGCGCGCGCAGTCGATGCACAGCTCCGCGGACGGCCGGGCCTCGAGTCGTTCCCGGCCGATCGGTTCGCCCCGGCGGGTGCAGAACCCGTAGCTGCCGTCCGCGATGCGCGCCAAGGCCTGGTCGATCGCCGCGGACTGCGCCGCCAGGTCGCTGTGCACACCCGAGATGCGCGACCACTCCATGGTCAGGGTGGGTCCTTCGGGGTCGTGCTCGTCGTCGGCGGTGCCGGCGTTTCTGGCCTCGAGCACACCGTCGAGGGTGGTGCCGATCCGGCCGAGCGCGATGTCGAGGTCGTGGCGCTGATGGCGGAGCAGCTTCTCGAAGTGCCGCCGGTCGGCGGGGGTCAGTTTCGTCTGGGTGGGCATGGGCGTCTACTCCGCTGCCGGGGGGCGACGTGAGCCGCCGGCGCGCGCTGTCGAGCCGTCATTCCGGTGCATGATTCCCGTCCTCTCAAGCTGGGCACGGCAATGCGCCGGCACGCTGCGTGGTTTTCGCTGTTGAGGATACGCCCGCGCCGGCCGGCTGTCGCGGGGCGGTGAGGGGTGAGGGGTCGCTTCAGGCGACCGTGACCGGGATATCGTGCAGGCCGGTGGCCCCATCGGGGATCACGTCCCGGTGCACGGAGGTTTGCACCAGACCCGCGGCATCCGTCGCCCGAACCCGCAGGGTGTGGCGCCCGGCCGATGCCGGCCAGACCCAGCTCCACTGCCGCCAAGTGTCGGCCGAGATCGCGTCGGCCAGGGTCGCGTCGTTCCAGGCTCCGTCGTCAACTTGCACCTGCACACCGCGGATGCCCACGTACTGCGACCAGGCCACGCCCGCCACGATCACCGGTCCGGCAGCGACGTCGGCGTTCCGGCTCGGCACATCGATCCGGGAGGAGAGCTTGACCGGTCCTCGGTCGGTCCAGCCGCGCGTCGTCCAATAGGCGGTCTCCCGGTCGAAACGGGTCACGTTCAACTCGATCACCCACTTCGTGGCCGACACGTAACCGTAGAGCCCAGGCACGACCATGCGCACCGGGTAGCCGTGCTCGAGGGGAAGCGGCTCCCCGTTCATCCCCACCGCGAGGATCGCGTTGCGGTCGTCGGTGAGCACCTCCAGTGGGGTGCCCGCGGTCCAGCCGTCCTCGCTGCGGGAGAGCACCATGTCGGCCCCGGCCAGAGGCCGGGCGCGCGCCAGCAACAGCCGGATCGGGTAGCCCAGCCAGGTCGCGTTGCCGATCAGGTCGCCGCCGACGGCGTTGGAGACGCAGGCGAGAGTGGTCGTGCTCTCCTCGAGGGGCAGGGCGAGGAGCTCGGCGAAGTCGATCTCGATCTCCCTCTCGACCATCCCGGTGACCGTCAGCGTCCAGGTTCCCGGGTCGATCCGGGGCACCTGAAGGGCGGTGTCGATGCGGTAGAAGTCGGCGTTCGGGGTGATCAGCGGAGTGAGGCCGGGGATCTCCAGCGCGGCACCGGCCGGGATCGGGGCACCGGGTACGGCCGCGGCCGGCAGCGTGAAGCGCGCGCGCGCGGCATCCGTCGCCCGGATACCGGCCGAGATCAGCTGCCCGCCGGCCGCGGCGAGCACGCCCAGGCCGGCGCTGGCCCCGGCCCAGGCCAGGAACCGACGGCGGTCCGGGGCGGATGCCTCGGCGCCTGCGGGCGTGCGGCGCAGCTGGGCGACCATCACCGTGAGGAGCACGGCCGAAACGACCATCGCCAGCACTGCGGGTATCGCGTCGAAGGCGGCGGTATTCTCCCGGGACAGCACCGCGAAGACGGCCAGCGCGCCGGCCAGGGCCACGAGGACCCGCCCGATCGGCGGCCGCCGGAACTCCAGCACCCCGGCGGCCGCGGCCAGCACCACGGCACCGAGCGCGACGCAGAACACCAGGACGACCTTGTCGGCCGTGCCGAACAGGGCGATGACGAGTTCCTTCAACCAGGCCGGGGCACGGTCGATGACGAGCGCGCCGACGGCGAAGATCGGGCTGCCCACCGGGGCGAGCAGGGCGGCCGTCAGCTCGGCCGCGCCGAGGCCGGCCAGTGCGGCGGCCACGCCGGCCGTCGCGGGCCGCCCGAGCCGTGCCGAG
>NZ_SOFT01000015.1:0-94972 GCF_004402645.1 Cryobacterium sp. TMT2-42-4 | reverse complement strand
ATTGACCTCATGGCTGGCGCGTTCGTTGCCGGATGAGCCCAGAAAGCTAGACGGGCCCAGTGTTCAAATACCCGACGCCGATAGCGGGGGTTTCGCGAACTGACTCATCTGATCACGCTGGCTCTGACGTGCCCGACTTCTAGTGCTGATTGTCGGCCAAGGCCTTTATTGCGGGAAATCGGGCACGTCGCGCGTGTGATTGAGCCTGGCAAAACCACGAGCAATCTCGACCACCGGCGGTGTGGCCAACCTGACATAAGCCCGTTCTCTCGGTGCGTGGGCTTGATGACGGATGTCTCAACACTGGTGCCACCGGATGTGCGGAGCGCATCGAGGCGTTTTACGCGGCGCTCTGGAACCGCAACGTGACGGTGGACTTCGCTCATCCCACCGGGGACCTCAGCAGCTATGACCTGGTGATCGCGCCCAGCCTTTACCTCGCCGGACAAGCCGCATCGAAGAACCTCACCGGGTACGTGCGAGACGGCGGCCACCTTGTGGTCTCCTACTTCTCCGGCATTGTCGACCTGAACGACACCGTTTATCCCGGCGCGGCGCCCGGCGCCCTCCGCGAGGTCCTCGGCCTCACCATCCCCGAGTTCCTGCCCTTGCACGAGAACGAGACCGTCACGCTCAGCGACTCCCGCACCGGTGCCGCGTGGACCGACGACATCGAGGTGACCACCGCCGAGGTTCTGGCCTGGTACGTCGACGGACCGGCGGCGGGCGGACCGGCCATCACCCGGAACGCGTTCGGTGCCGGGTCGGCATGGTATCTGTCCACCAAGCTCGTCGGCAGCGACCTGGGCTCACTCCTCATGGACGCGCTCAATGCGGCCGGCATCGACGCGGCCCACGGTATCGGCGGCGTCGAGGTGGTCACCCGCTCGACCGACACCGAGGACTTCCACATCAACCACACGGATGCGGACCACGCCGTGCCCGCAACCGGCACCGAGCTGCTCACCACCACTCCGGTCGACGGCACCCTGCTAGTGCCGGCCGGCCTCACCCGGGTGGTGCGCACCACTCGCTAGAGCCGACTCTGGGAAACTTCATCGACGGGAAGAGAGTCGGTGTGGGCGTTCCGAGTAACCAAAAGATGCTAGTAATGTGACGACGTTGCGCTGCTGAGTATCTCAGTTGGGCACCGAAGAGCGCCGGTTGCCCTGACGTCGAGAAGGGTAGCCCGTTCCCCCATAAGTATCCTCAGTTGCACGTGGCAGCGCTGCGTAAAGGAGCGGCCGTCGCCAGATCCGGAGGTTCCGATTTCACGTGGTGGCCCAGGCATTTTCGTGACGGGGCTACTGACCGGCAGGCCGGACTTATATGCAATACTCTGCGTATTAATGCAAACGCGAATGGTTGCACATTGGACCCCGATAGTGAATACGTCGAATTAGCCAGGGAGGTTTTCGCGATGTTCGTCGACGCCACGCGCATTCGGATTATCCTGGCTCTTCGCGATCAGGAACTCGCAGTCAACCAGCTCGCGGAAACGGTCAATAAGCCTCACCAGAACGATCTGGCTTCATGGGGCTCGATCCCGTGAAGTTTGGGGATTCCTGAATGCAGAATCCATTGCACTCCGGATCGGCGAGCACAACCCATGACTGCTCCTCTCGCACGGTATCCGTCCGTTTGGCCCCCCATGCCCAACAGGCGATCAATTTCTGCTTTTTGGTCGCTCGGGTGAAAGCCCAGGTGCAACCGACTCTTGCCGACCTTGACCTCAAGCATGGTCACGAACGTCAAGTCCGGCATTCGATCGGCAACGGGCCGGATCAAATATTTATCGCCACTTAGCAATCAACTCCACAGCATTCGGAGCGATGGGCACCTAGTCGCGTCTGCTGAACGTCCCTTTTACGGGATCAGGATCGGCCCGTGGAAGGACGTACACATGGCACGTGGAAGCGCTGGACATTTTGCGCCGACCGAGTCGGGGTTCCCTCGTGACACCCGCCATGGCAGGCCAGCATCGTTGAGTTCTGGATCCCTAGCCGCGGCGGTTCTGGTCTGCTGGTGACTCAGCGCTTGGGTTGCCGATGTGGTCCCTCAGCAGGCTTCTAGTAAGCGTCGGGTGCGACCGTCTTCGCGCCGACTTGCAGGGCCAGCGCCTCGAGTACGTGCGCGGGGGTCGTGGCGGCCTGGAGGGCGTCGCGGAAGGTGGGCTTTATCAGGGCGCGGGATAGCTGGGCGAGTACCTTCAGGTGCTCGGTTCCGGCCTTCGCCTCCGGGACGGCGATCATGAAGATCAGCGTGGCCTTGGAGCCGTCGGCTGAGTTCCAGTCGATGCCTTGCGTGCTGCGGGCGAAGGCGAGTACCGGGGCGGTTACACCGTCCGACTTGGCGTGGGGGATCGCGATGCCGTCGCCGATGCCCGTCGTGCCGTGCTTCTCACGGGCGAGGGCGGCCTGGGTCACCAGGGTCTCGTCGGTGACGCGGCCGGTCTTGCTCATCAGGCCGGCGAGGGTGCTGATCATCGCATCCCGGTCGGTCTCGTCGACGTCGAGCACGATCGTGCGTTCGTCGATATAGTCGAGCACCGTCTTCTTCGCCGGGGGCACAGGCGACGATTCGGACTCGGACGCGACCGAGCTGACCGTGCCGGCATCCGCGTCCGATGGGCCCGTGGGCGCGGGGACAGGACCGGAAGCCCCGGCGGCGGTGCCCGTGGCCGCACCCGTCGCTGCAGCGTGGCGGGTCGACTTGCGCGCGGAAATGCCGAGCAGCAGCACCGAAACGAGGGCGGTGACGACGGCGCCGGTGAGCAAGGCCGCGAAATACATCGGCACCCCGGAGACCGCACCGAAGACGGCGACGATTGGGCCGCCGTGCGGTACGGAGTTGGTGACCCCGAACAGGGCGGCAATGCCTCCGGCCATGGCGCCACCGATCATGTTCGCCGGGATGACCTGCAACGGCTTGGCCGCGGCGAGCGGAATCGCGCCCTCGGTGATGCCGAAGAATCCCAGGAACAGTGCGGCGATGCCGGCTTCACGCTCTGGTTTGGAAAAGTAGCGGCCGCGGATCAGGGTGGCCAAGCCCATCCCGAGCGGCGGGACGGCGATCGCGGCGGCGACCATGCCCATCGGGGCTGAGTTCCCCTCCGCGATCAATGCTCCACCAAAGAGGAATGCGGTCTTGTTGATCGGGCCGCCCATGTCGAAGGCGACCATGGCGCCGAGGATCAGGCCAAGCACGATCGCGCTGCCACCCTGCAGGCCGGTGAGGAACGTGGTCATGGTGGAGAAGACCCAGCTGATCGGCTGGCCGAGGGCGAGCACGAAGGCGCCGCCGACGATCACGGTGGTGAGCACGGGGATCACGAGGATCGGCATGATCGGCTTGATAAAGCGGTGCACGGGGATTTTCTTGATGCCGAGGGCGACGAAGCCGACCAGGAAACCAGTGATGATGCCGCCAATAAAGCCGGCGCCTGATTCGGAATTGTAGAAGGCCCCGGTCGTGGCGATCCAGCCGCAGATCATGCCCGGTGCGAGCCCGGGCCGGTCGGCGATGGCGTAGGCGATGAAGCCAGAGAGGATCGGCACCATCAGGGTGAAACCGAGTCCGCCGATCTGGTTGAGCGTCAGCCAGAAACTGCCCTCCGGGATGACGAGCCCATTCGGGGTCGCCTCGCCGCCGAAGGAGAGCGAGATGGCGATCAGGAGCCCGCCGACCACAACGAACGGGATCATGTACGACACGCCGTTCATCAGTGCGCGGTACAGGGTGCTTCCGAAGTCGGCCTTACCGCTGCGCGAGGGCGTGGCGTCGCGGCTGGAACTGTCGCCGACGGTGGACGGCTCGGCGGCGAGGGCGTCCCGGATCAAGGCGGCGGGGCGGTGAATGCCGTCGGCGACCCCGACGGAGACGATCCGCTTGCCCGCGAAGCGCGAGCAATCGATCTTGGTGTCGGCCGCGATCACGATTGCGTCCGAACGGTCGATGTCGTCTTGGCTGAAGGTGCCTTCGACGCCGACCGAGCCGTGCGTCTCGACCTTCATCTCGTAGCCCAACTCAGCCGCTGCGCTCTCAAGCTTTTCGGCCGCCATGTAGGTGTGCGCGATGCCGGTGGGGCAGGCGGTGATCCCGAGGATCAGGAGTCTCGGTGGCACCGTGCTCGCTTCGAAGAGAGGTTGGGACATGGCTAAATAGTCCTTCCGGGGCGAGGCCGACCGGAACTTCCGCGGACACCACAGCCCAAGTTCATAAGTTTTGCGAAGTTTATCATTGCCCCGAAAGTGGGTGCGTGCCTTAGCCCTTTGACCTGATGGAGCCCCTGAGGGCGAGTGCGTCCGTCGCAATCCGGGTCGTCGACACGACGTCGCGCATCCATTGGCCATGACCCCGCTGGCAGGCTTCACGCCGGGGGCCAGGGTGGAGTAGTCAGGCGATTATCGATCGCGTGCGGGCGCCTCCAGCTCGGCCGGTTCCGGCGTTACCCTCAGGCCGCCCGGTGTGTTTGACAGGCGCACCAATTCTTCGACCCAAGCACGGTTTAGGAGGGGCTCCCTATTACCGAAGAAGTCGAATTGAAGCGGAATCGTTGGGTGGATCCAAATGGTGCTGTGACCGTGTCCTGATGCCGCCGAGTATTCCCACGAAAACGTGAAACTTTCCCCCCGGCGTACCTTGGACAGAATGACGACCTTGAGGTGCGCGAGCACCCGGTCGTCGAAATTGACGGTGATCGACGGAGTCCCGTAGATAAATTTACCCATGAGTGCTCCCAAGGCCATTGTCGATTTCGTTAGCGACAAAGTTAAAGTCTTTGGCTGTCCGACCAGCGTCGCCTGTGGTTTCGACGGTGCCGGTAATACCGATCATCGGCATTTCAGGTAACGGGAAACGCGTAGCTTCATCTTCCTCCGTAATCCCTTCGACGTCGACATCGACGACGTCGAACTGATTGGTTGGGCTGAGAATTAGCGTGTGTACGGATGTCTCGTCGTTCTCGTCGAGCGTGGTGACACCCACAGCCACACTGTTGTCGCTATCGGCCACAGAGGTGATGTAGTCGAGTAGCGCTGTCGTGATGCTGTTGCTCGTGACAATGGAACCGCCGTTGTACGTTATGCGCTTCATGCGGTGATGTTAGCTGATTGTTGTGGCTCGCGCACGGCGATGATCCACGTCGCGGGCCAGCGGGAGAAGGCCGGTCTCGCGAGAGGCTGCCCCGACGATGGCGGGTCGGTCGTCGAAAGGCAGCGGAGAGAACGGTTGCAGCCCTGCTCTAGTAACGTTTCCTCACTAGTTTCAACGCGAATAAGAGCCAACGAAACCAGGCGGCGATGCAAATGTCTCGCAACCTCAGGACGCGGCCAGCATTCGACTTCAGCGGCACTCCGAAGTGCGCTTCGATGCCGCCCGTATTCCCCGGGTGAGCTATTTCCTCGAGAGGCTTCGCCCCCTCAGACAGCGACTTCCCCGCAGGCTAAACATGTCGATACAACGTATGCGGATTGATTCCAAGTTCCTTGTGGAGGGTGCCCACCTTCATTTCTCTGCCCCGTCGCAGCCATGGCCGAGAGAATCTTGGTCCGGCGTCATCTTGAAATGGAGCCCACCGGTCCGGCCTCTCACCCTCGCCACTGCGAGCCCGGTAACGGTGCGCTCCGAAATGAGTGGCCGCTCCATTTCGGCAAGGCCGCGAAGATCCCGAATACGATCTTGCCGGGGTGACGTCCGTCTGATCTGACCGGTGTGTACCCGGCGCCCATGACTCGGTCAGGGGCAGTGATGGGGACGAAATTGTTGTTCTCACATGCGACGTTGACCTCGTCACTGGCGTGAATATGAGCCATCCGGGGACCGGGACTCATCCGAGAAGAGTGTTATCCGTTTCTCGGGCCAGGCACTCGGTCTGAGCGTGAAACTCGGCGTGGTGTTCCGCAGTCCTAATAATGATGGACCAAGGCGACCCGTCCAGCCCCGACAACATCGCCGCATTTTGCCAGACGTACAGCCACAGACCGAGCATGGCCTCGTCGACCGCTGCCGGGGTCTTCAGATGGTGATTGCAGATGTCAAAAGTCGTAACACTTAAGCGATCGTAGATCAGGCCGAACGCGGCCTGATTACCCGAAGCCATGCTGAGCATCAGCGTCTGCTGATCGGATGCCTCAGACAGCGGCGTCACCGCGCTGGTCCGCTTCGATAGCTGGCGTCCGTTGACATTCTTCTGCACATAGGATCTCCACTGCTGAAATGCCGAGGCTCATGCCAAGTGGTGAAAAATTTGCTGTGACCAGACAATCTACGTGCTTTGTACCGATTATGGGCATCGTGACAATAGCACTCGTTCCGGATTAGGGCGTGTCTCCTGACCGGTTGATGTGTGATTTGGGAGGATTTCGATGTGTCTCGAACCGATTCCTCAATCGATCCCGAGTGGACTTTGTTTGAGCCGTTACTGACGAGTGTGGTTACGTCCCTGTGAGTGGTGTGGTTTCCGGCTTCTGAGTGTTGCTTCGTCAACGTAAAGAGCCACCGTGGGATGGTCAGTGAGTACCGACTAAAGCAACTCACAAAGGACACCACACGATGGCTCTAGACCAGTCTGCCCTGCTTGACCTGCTGGGAGAACTCAAGTCACCAATGTCACCGACCGCATCCGCGTCGCGACCGAAACGTTGTATCAAGAACTGATCGATGCGGAAGCGACCGTATTCATCGGCGCCGCCCCGTTCGAACGCTCCGGCGACCGCACCACCCACCGCAACGGCACCCGATCCCGGACGCTGAGCACCACGGCCGGGGACCTCGACCTGAAGATCCCGAAGCTGCGCGCCGGGTCGTTCTTCCCGGCGCTGCTGGAGCGGCGCCGCCGCGTTGATCAAGCCCTGTTCGCCGTCGTGATGGAGGCTTATGTCCACGGCGTCTCAACCCGCAAAGTCGACGACCTCGTCAAAGCTCTCGGCGCTGATACCGGGATCTCCAAGTCCGGAGTGTCCCGGATCTGCGCCGGCCTCGATGCGGAAGTGGCGGAGTTTCGGGATCGGACCCTCGCCGCACAAGACTTCCCCTACGTGTTCCTCGACGCCACCTACTGCAAAGCGCGCGTCGGGCACCGGATCGTCTCCCAAGCAGTCGTCGTCGCGGTCGGCGTGGCCGCCGACGGGCGCCGGGGAGTTCTTGGGTTCGACGTTGGCGACAGTGAAAACGAGGGCTTCTGGACCAGCTTCCTGCGGTCGTTGAAGACTCGCGGTCTGGATGGGGTGAAGCTGGTCATGTCTGACGCTCACACCGGGCTGAAGAAAGCCATCGGGACCGTCTTTCAAGGCGCTGGCTGGCAGAGATGCCGGGTGCACTTCATGCGCAACGTCCTCGCGGTCGTGCCGAAGGGATCCCAGGAGATGGTCGCCTCAATCATCCGCACCATCTTCGCCCAGCCCGACCGCGAACACATCGAGAAGCAGTTCCGTGAGGTCACCACCATGCTCGGCCGCTCGCACCCCAAAGTTGCGGCGATGCTCACCGACGCGCAACCCGACCTCCTCGCGTTCGCCGGGTTTCCGCGGCGGCACTGGCGCCAGATCTGGTCCACGAATCCGTTGGAACGGGTCAACAAGGAGATCAAACGCCGCACCGACGTCGTCGGCGTCTTCCCCAACGCTGCCGCCCTGCTGCGCCTGGCAGGGTCAGTCCTGATCGAGCAACACGATGAATGGGAAGCTGGCGAACGACGCTACTTCTCCGAAGCATCAATGCTCGAGCTGGCCACCATGAACAACCCCATCGAAGTCATCGACGAGGCGGTGATTCTCCCAGAACTCGCTGCCGCCTAAACTAAACCAACTGACCCGCACGGTGACGAGGAATTACACCACCCAGCGGGACGTGACCCTTCTGGATCGACGAGGAGTGGTTGGACGATGCATTCGTCAAGCTGAACGAATCAATATCTGCGATGAATGACCGGCGACCACCGCTCAGCTTCAGCTGACCCGCACCTCGTGCGTCACGACTGCGCGTTCAGGGATCGCACAAGGAAGCCCATACCCAATCCCCTGCTCTGCTGCTTGCCGTCATCCATCTGCTGCTACTCGCAGTAGCCGGCCATGGGAACCAGGCACCGTTGGCTGGCAAACGCACCGCGGAACATGCCGTTACTGGTCACCGATTCCAGGCTCGCGTTGATGGGGGCCGGGCCACCCGGCTAATACAAGCCTGTTGCGGCTGGCGATGGCTTCGAAAGCGAGGCGCAGCGCTAGCTAGGGCTGTTGCGGTTCGCGGCAGCCGGCCAGTTTCGCTCGTCGGCGAGGATCGCGCGCACCGTGTCGAATCGTCGCGCCCAACTGAATAGATCGGCCAGCTGCATCAGGGTCTCTCCACGCTGGATTCGAATGAGCCGGTCATAGGTGAGGCCCGGCTGTAGCGAGGTCGCACTCTCGCTCAGAACGAACTGCTCGAGGGTCATCCCGCGGACGAGTACCCCTTCACGGACCGCGTTCGCAACTTGGTGCTGTAGCTGCGCGGCGAGAAATCGTGGGTCGTTCTCATCAACGCCCGGTGCGGGGTGAAGCGGCACAGATGACTTGCCGAACTGTTTGCGCACGCCCACTAAGGTCCGCGGTTCGAATTTGAAGCCTCCCGGAACAGCTTGTCTACGCATGCAATCAGGCTATCGAAGAACGCGAATTTGAACGATTTTGACGCTTATTTTGATAGGAAAGACACCAAAATAGCGTGTAATGTACTGTCTGGATGGTGACATTCCCTGTTGCGAAGCTACTTCTCATGAAAACTGAACGCACAGAGTAAGGGTGAATACACCTTCCAACCATTCCTCAGGCCGTCTCGCCCGCACGCGGGGGCCACAGCAAGAGGTGCAGCCCGATCTCGAGTTTTGCGAGCGTCACAATGTCCGGCCAGGACAGGCCATTGAGCACGGCAGCGATCGTGGCCCGGTCAACGCCGGTAACGCGGGCAACCTCTCTAATGCTTCGGTCACCGATGGCTTCCCGCAGGTTGAGCACCAACCGTCGCGCTATCTCGGCGACCGGGTCATCGCTCGGCATCGTCGGCCAGTCGACACACAACTCGTGTGGGGCGACACGAGCTGGGCGCGGACTCATATGCAGAGCCTATCCGCAGTCATCGGCGCGTTCTCGGATTCGCCCCTGTCGGAGGTAGCTGGTCTACTCTCTAGCTGTAGCTACAGCCAGATGAACGAGGGGGTGCGCGCAGTCATGACCAACTACAAACCACAGCGCAGCCACCCCGAATGGACGCGCATTGAAGCGTTCGTGAAGGACGCCTGTTTCCTCGCCGCTCCCAAGACCACGTACACCGCCTCGTTGCTCCTCACCGTCACCAGCGCGTTTGCGCTGTGGTGCGTGGCTGAGCAGGGCTGGCCGTTGCAGGCCGATGTCATTTTCAGCCGACAGGCCATCGACATGTACTGCAGCCAGGAGAACCCCGACCGTTCAGAGGGCACCCGCCGCAACTACCGTGCGATTCTGATGCGGGTCTCCAAGGTCGTCGCTCCCGAGGAACACCCCGAAACCATGACCCCGT
Source organism: Cryobacterium sp. TMT2-42-4 (assembly GCF_004402645.1). Taxonomy (NCBI): domain Bacteria; kingdom Bacillati; phylum Actinomycetota; class Actinomycetes; order Micrococcales; family Microbacteriaceae; genus Cryobacterium; species Cryobacterium sp. TMT2-42-4. Next base: position 85,444 of record NZ_SOFT01000015.1, on the reverse strand, counting down.
TGTCCAAAAAGCGCATCGCCGCGCCTTATTCAAAGAAGGAAATGGAGGAGTTCTCGCTGTGGGCGGTCGGACAACCCAGTGCGGAGAAGCGACGGAGCGCAATGCTCATGCTTGTGTTCTGCGCGGGAGCTGGCCTCCGCTCCAGCGATGTCAGCACCATCTATCCCGACGACGTCCTCGTTGACGAGCTCGGCGTCACAATCACCGTCCGTGGCACCAACCCCCGACTTGTCCCCCTCGAGGGCCAGTGGGAGCCGTGGATGGTCGCGATACTGGCGCAGGTCCTTCGGGACATTCCCATCTGGGGCAAGCCGAACCGCACCCTCGATGGCAAACTCCTCTCCAGCTTCACTCAATACACAGTGGGCCAGAGGCCGCGGGGTGACCGACTACGGGCAACCTGGATTGTCGCCCATCTCCGCACCGGCACCCGAATCAAGGAGTTGATGCCTGGGCGTCGACAAGTTCGAAAATCTGCCCCGCTACCTGGAGTACGTCGATTTACTCGACGATGACAGCTACCGGGTACAGCTGCGCGGGGAGGTCACCCCGTGAGCACCATTTCCGACGCAGCGCTGCTCGAACAGCGGATGCAAGCAACATTTGGCATGACCCGCCATGAGTACAAGCGAGAGCGCGCCCGCGGCCCCGTATCGCGCGCCTACCTGACCAATGCCATCCGGATCGTCGACAACTCCGGAGTAGTCACGAAACTGCTCGAATGGCGAGCTATGCGACTGAAGTCGAATGCAGGAGTCAAGCCCACCATTCCGTTCCGGGCAGTTCTGGTCCTTTTTCTTCTTCACGTCCAACTCGGCTACGGCATCAACTACCATCGCATCGCTGAGACCCTTGACGTCCACTTCGGCGCCGAGGTATTCGTCCTCCTAGGCATCGAGGACCGGTCGGGCGACCACGACGACTGATATCAGCGCCTCTGGCGCTCAGCGAACCGCATGATGAACCTCATCGACCCGCATCCGGCCCCTCGGAACAAGCGACTTAAGCCCAAACCATTCGCCAAACTCCTCGCCAAGCAATCGACGCCGAAAGCCCTGCAGAAGTCCGAACGCAATCTGGCTCGCCTCGACTGGCTCTGTGAACAGCTCCTCCACACGAGCGTACGGATGCTCCCTGCAGATATCTGGGCCCGATACCACGGCAACATCGCCGCAGACGCCACCCTCATCCCAGGCACCGGGCGACCCAACCCAACAGATAAAGGAATGCGGCGAGGGAATGCCGACCCGCACTCGGGACGGTACCGCCGGGGCGGAAAACACGACGGGCAGGGCGCAAAAACCGACAAGGCGGGCTTCGAGCTCGAAATCAGCGTCATGGTGTGGGACAAACCAGGCCAGAACACGGTCTTCCCTTCCCTGATCACCGCGGTTGGGTTCCATCGGCCGGGTGAAATCATCGGTTCTGGGGTCCGACTCCTGGACTCTCATCAGCGACTGGGGTTCACGAGCGGCCTCGTGATCGTGGACCGGGCCTACAACGGAGAGAAACCGCGCAACTTCCACATTCCCGTGCGACAGCGAGGCTGCGAACTCGTCATCGACTACAAGAAGCCAGACCTCGGACTACAAAACCAGTGGCGCGACCTCATCCTGGTCGACGGAAACTGGTACGTCACCTGGATGCCCCAGGATCTCATCGATGCCGCCAAGAACTACAACACCCGGGTGAGCGACCCCCTCAACCCCGAGAAGCCCAAGCGACAGCTCGACAAAATCACCTTCCAGGCCTACCTCGCCAGACGCGATGCCTACCGAATGAAGCCGAAAGGGCGCCCCGACAAAGACGGATTCCAGCGTTTCATGTATCCCACTCCCGGCACCTACATGGCAATCGACCGTGCCAACGGGAAGCGCGTCGCCAGACCCGTCACACCAGCGACCGTCACCATCCCGATGGATGCTGGAGCCCCAGCCGAACGGAATAAGAACCCCCGGTTGGCCGTGAAGCACCTCCAGAAGTTCGCCTTCAAATCCCCAGAGCACCGGAAATACTTCGGCATGCGCAGCCTCGTCGAGTCCGCCAACAAGACCCTGAAGTCAAAGAATTTCGAGGACCTCGCCAACGTCAGCAAACGGTCCGGTCGCGGGTTCGCCTTCAATTACCTCGCGGCAACCCTCGCCGCAGTCTCATCGAACCTGCGGAAGATATTCGACTTCTTCGTGAAGACCGCGGAACGTGACAGCGGCGAGAGTCTCTCCCGAGGACGCCGACGCAAAGAAGCCACCGGAACACCGCTGAATAAACACAGCGCACTTCCCGCCCTGGCACCGCCGCAGTAGCGGGAACCTCCGCCAATTCCGAACGTCACCCCGCGCACCGAACGCTTCAGCCTGCCTACCAGCAGGCTGGTTGGCGTTTAACCCGCAAAACCCCGAGCGGCGAGCATCGAAACCGCTCCTGACTTCGCTCGGACTCGTTAAATGCAGAAGGCCGGCTGAGCATTTCTGCTCAACCGGCCTGTTCGCTTGGATTTCCTGAAACACCCACTGTGCGCGAGGGGGGACTTGAACCCCCACGTCCTTTCGAACACTGGCACCTGAAGCCAGCGCGTCTGCCAATTCCGCCACTCGCGCGAACTTAGGCAGATTAGCACTTTCCGAGGGCACAACGCCATTCGAGGCAGGCAGGCCACGCGAACACAGGTCTGCGCGGCGTGGCGAACATCCTGAACACGCGCCCGATAGGGGCCCGACATGGCGACCCGGACTGGCTCCCGTAGGATGACAACCCTCACCGGGTATTGCCCGGCGGGTGAGTTAACACTTGGGACAAGTAACATGCTCATAGCCGAAAGGATCGGATCGGGAGACCTGTGGGCATTCTGGATAGTTTTGAAAAGGGTCTCGAACGCGCCGTCAACGGTGCGTTCGCCAAGACCTTCAGGTCGGGGCTGCAGCCGGTGGAAATCACCTCAGCGCTGCGTCGCGAACTCGACACAAAAGCAGCGGTCGTGTCCCGCGATCGCATTCTCGCGCCCAATCGCTTCACGGTGCGAATGAGCCATGCCGACTTCCAGCGCATGTCCGCCCTCGGCCAGACCCTCCTCGACGAGCTCACCGAACTCGTGCAGCTGCACGGCCGCGAGCAGCGTTACCAGTTCGCCGGCGGCGTCTCGATCACCCTGTCCGCGGATCGCGGCCTCAGTGAGGGCATGGTCCAAATCGACTCCAGCACGATCAAGGGCAGCGTCGCCTGGATCCCCGTGGTCGAGGTCAACGGCAAGCGCTACCCCCTGACGCAGTCGCACACCGTCATCGGCCGCGGCAGCGACGCCGACATCACCATCGACGACTCCGGCACCTCCCGCCGGCATGTCGAGATCCTCTGGGACGGCTCCCGTGCCCAGGTGCGCGACCTCGGCTCGACAAACGGCTCCCAGCTCAACGGTTCACCGGTCACGCAGGCCATCCTCGAGCCCGATTCCGTCGTCACCATCGGCCGCACCCGCATCGTCTTCCGGGTCATCGCGCAGGCATCCTCTTCCGAGCCGGTGACCGAGCGTCGCCGCGACGGCGGCCGCGAACGTCACGACATGGATGGATTCTGGGGACCCACCGCATGAGCGTCAGCGAGCTCACCCTGCTTGTGCTGCGCCTCGGCTTCCTGCTGGTGCTCTGGCTCTTCATCTTCGGCATCGTCTATGCCCTGCGCAGCGACCTGTTCGGCCAGCGCGCCCGCAAGATGCAGGCAGATGTCGCTGGCGCAGCCGGCGCGCCCGCCACGTTCCCGAGCGCCACGCCCGTGCCGAGCGCCACCCAGCCTCCCGCCACCGCGGCCTCTGCGCCGACGGAGCAGTTCACGGCTCGGCCGAGCCCGGCGTTCACCGCCGTGGACGACAAGGCCACCAGCCAGAACGCGACCCGCCTCGTGATCACCTCCGGCCCGAAGGCCGGCACCGAATTCCCGCTCACCGGCGACTCGATCACGATCGGGCGGTCGGGCGACTCGAGCCTCGTCATCCGTGACGACTACACGTCCACCCACCACGCGCGTCTGATGCTCTGGCACGACAAGTGGATGATCCAGGATCTCGATTCGACCAACGGCACCTTCCTGGACGGCAACCGCTTGGCCGTGCCGACTCCGGTCCCCCTGAACACCACCGTCAAGATCGGCGCAACCAGCTTCGAGCTTCGGCGGTAGCTGCATGGCGACAGTCAGTCACAGCGCGGCCACGTCCCACGTTGGAAAGATTCGGTCCAACAACCAGGACTCCGGATATTCCGGGCGCCATCTCTTCCTGGTTGCCGACGGCATGGGCGGGCACGCCGGCGGCGACGTCGCTTCGGCGATCGCCACCAAACGCATCATGGAAGCTGACCGGGACTTCCAGTCCCCGCAAGACGCCGAGTTCGCCCTGCAGGCGGCGTTGATCGCCGCGAATTCACAGCTCGCCGAGACCGTGTTCGAGCACGCCGAACTCACCGGCATGGGCACCACCGTCAGCGCGCTGATCGTGCTGGAAGACGAGGTGGCGATCGCGCACATCGGTGACTCGCGCATCTACCTGCTCCGCGAGGGCGAACTTTCCCAGATCACGATCGACCACACCTTCGTGCAGAGGCTCGTCGACAGCGGCCGCATCACCGAGGCGGAAGCCATGGTGCATCCGCGCCGCTCTGTGCTCATGCGCGTGCTGGGCGACGTCGAATCGGCGCCGGAGATCGACACCTCCATCCTTGCGACCTTCCCCGGTGACCGCTGGCTGATCTGCTCCGACGGGCTCAGCGGCGTGGTCTCTAATTCGGGCATCGCCGCGGCCCTGCTCACCCCTCTTGACGCCCAGGGCGTGGCCGATCGCCTGGTCAAGGAAAGCCTCGACGGCGGAGCCCCTGACAACGTCACCATCGTCGTCGTCGACATCGGCTCACCCGCCGAACGCATCGACATGCCCACCGTGGTCGGGTCGGCATCCGCTCCCCTCGCCTTCGGCGAGGAGCCCACCCGCGGCCGGGCGCTGCGCATGTCGAGCTTGCGCCTACACCCCGTGCGGGAGACGCACTTCGAGCCTGACTCCCAGGACTATCTCTCGGAGCTGATCGAGGAAGACAATCGCCGCGCCCGCCGCCGCAAGATCACCTGGCTGGTCGGCATCATCCTGCTGGTCCTGGCCATCGTCGGCGCCGGCTTCCTCGGCTACCGGTGGACCCAGTCCCGTTACTACGTGGGGGTGGAAGGCAGCACGGTCGCCATCTTCCAGGGCGTGCAGCAGGACCTCGGCCCTCTCTCCCTGTCCTCCGTCTTCGAGGACACCGACCTGGAGCTGTCCGAACTGCGGGTCTACGACCGGCAGCAGGTCGAAAAAACCATCAGCGCAACCTCCCTTGCGGATGCGTTGCTTATCGTCGAACGGCTCCAAGATGCCAGCGTCCAGTAACCGGTCCACGACGACGGATGCGCCCGCGCGCCCGCCCCGCACGGGTCGCGTGCGCCGACTGCACCTGCCCCAGAAGCTGCGCAACCTCGAGTTGGTCCTGCTGCTCATCGCCTGCGGCATCAACGCGGCCACCGTCGTGCTCGTGCAGCTCGGCGCGCTCGGCCGAATCGACACGACACTGGTGCTGCTCGGCGCCGGCCTGTCGGTGCTGGTTCTGGCCATGCACGTGGTGCTGCGCGTCGTGGCCCGGGAGGCCGACCCGTTCATCCTGCCCATCGCCACCCTGCTCAACGGCCTCGGCATCGCCATGATCTATCGCATCGACCTGGCCAACGACGAGTCCGGCTGGGCCAGCGCCTCCGTGCGCCAGACCGTGTGGAGCGCCCTGGCCATCGGCTGCGCGATCGCGGTCATCCTGATCATCCGCAACCACCGGGTGCTGTTCCGCTACACCTACATCGCCGGGTTCGTCGGTGTGGCACTGTTGCTGCTCCCACTCGTGCCCGGCCTCGGCCGCGAGGTCAGCGGGGCGCGCGTCTGGATCGGCGTCGGATCCTTCGCCACCTTCCAGCCGGGCGAGATTGCGAAGATCGCCCTGGCCGTCTTCTTCGCCGGCTACCTCGTGCGCAACCGCGACAGCCTCTCCATGGTGGGCAAGAAATTTCTTGGCATGCGTTTCCCGCGCCTGCGCGACCTCGGCCCGATCCTTGTCGTCTGGGCGCTGTCCATGTCCGTGATCATCTTCCAGCGCGACCTCGGAACCGCCCTGCTCTACTTCGGTCTATTCCTGGTCATGCTCTACCTGGCCACCGGGCGCCTCAGCTGGGTGCTGCTGGGCATGTCCCTCTTCCTCGGCGGTGCCCTCATCGCCAGCCAGACCTTGGACTACGTCAACGGCCGGTTCCAGAACTGGCTCGACGCCCTCAACCCGGATGTCTACGCGGCCGACGGCGGCAGCTACCAGCTGGTGCAGGGGCTCTTCGGTCTCGCCAAAGGCGGGCTCATCGGCACGGGCCTGGGCCAGGGCCGTCCAGAGATCACCCCCGTCCCCCAGAGCGACTACATCATCGCCAGCCTCGGTGAGGAACTCGGCCTGGCCGGCATCTTCGCGATCCTCGCGCTCTACCTGCTCCTCGTCGCGCGCGGCTTCCGCATCGGCTTCGCCGGCAATGACGACTTCGGCAAGCTGCTCGGCGTGGGTCTCTCCTTCGTCATCGCCCTGCAGTGCTTCATCGTGATCGGCGGCGTCACCCGCGTGATTCCCCTCACTGGTCTCACCACACCCTTCCTCGCCGCCGGCGGGTCCTCCCTCGTCGCCAACTGGATCATTGTGGCTCTGCTCCTGCGCCTGTCCGACACTGTGCGCAACCAACCCAGGCTGGTGGTCTGATGAATCGTGAACTCAAACGAGTGAGCATCGTGGTCCTGCTTATGTTCGTGGCCCTGCTCGTCTCCACGACGATCGTGCAGGTCTTCCAGGCAGACAGCCTGTCCGCGGATGCCCGCAACACCCGCACGCTCTACGACAGCTACTCCGTCGAACGCGGTCCGATCCTCGTCGCGGGCGAGCCGATCGCCCAGTCGATGCCCGCCGACGATGAATACAAGTTTCAGCGCACCTACAGCAATGGGCCGCTCTACGCCCCGATCACCGGGTTCATTCCGCTCAACGGTACGCCCACCGGGCTGGAGCACTCCCTTAACGGCGAACTCAGCGGAACGTCGGACGCCCAGTTCTTCGACAAGATGAACGCCCTGATCACCGGCCAGAACCCCAAGGGGGCTTCTGTGGAGGTCACAATCGACCCGGTCGCGCAGCAGGCCGCCTGGGATGCCCTCGGCGACCTCACCGGCTCCGTCGTCGTCTCCGAGCCGGCGACCGGTCGCATCCTCGCCCTGGTCTCCAAGCCCAGCTACGATCCGAACCTGCTCACCGTGCACGACAACCAGCAGGTCACCGACAATTATCAGTCGCTGCTGAACGACGACGGTAACCCGCTGCTCAGCCGCGCCACCAAGACTCTCAACCCACCCGGCTCGGTGTTCAAGCTGGTCGTGATGACGGCCGCCCTGGAATCGGGCAAGTTCACCCCGGAGAGCACCTTCCCGAACCCGCCCACGTACCAGCTGCCCGGCTCGTCGGCGATCGTCATCAACTCCGGCGGCGGCACCTGCGGCGGAGGGGACACCGTCACCCTCGCCACCGCCCTGCGTCTCTCCTGCAACATTCCGCTGGCCGAACTGGGTCTGCAGCTGGGCAACAAGGCCATTCGCGACACGGCCGAGAAGTTCGGCTTCAACAGCGACTATCCGATCCCCCTCGACGTGTCTCAGAGCGTGTACCCCACGGTTCTCGACGACGCCCAGACCGCACTTTCGGCCTTCGGCCAGACGGATGTCCGTGCGACGGCCCTGCAGATGGCGATGGTTTCAGCTGCGATCGCCAACGGCGGCCAGCTGATGACGCCCAACCTCGTCGACAAGGTGACCGCCCCGGACCTGAGTCCGATTCAGGTCTTCGAGCCGGAAGCGATGAAACGGGTGATGAGCGCCGAAACGGCGGCAACACTGAACCAAATGATGGTCAACGGAGTCCAGGATGGCGCCGCCAGCAATGCAAGAATAGACGGGGTCAAGGTGGCAGGAAAAACGGGCACGGCGGAGAACGCCGAGGACGAGCCTTACACCCTGTGGTTCACCGGATTCGCTCCTGCAGAGGATCCGAAATATGCGATCACCGTTCTCGTTGAAAATGGCGGGGGACTTGGCCAGACAGGGTACGGCAATCTGCTTGCCGCACCTATTGCAAAGGAAGTACTAGAGGCGGTGCTGAACAAATGAGACCCACATCAGGGCTCACCTTCGGGGGACGATACGAGCTGCAGTCCCGGATCGCCATTGGCGGGATGGGCGAGGTTTGGAAGTCGATCGACCTCGTAATCGGTCGCACGGTCGCCATCAAGATTCTCAAGGACGAGTACCACGGTGACCCTGGGTTCCTCGAGCGGTTCCGCGCCGAGGCCCGCCACGCCGCGCTCGTCAACCACGAAGGCATCGCCAACGTGTTCGACTACGGCGAAGAAGACGGTAGCGCCTTCCTTGTGATGGAACTCGTACCCGGGGAAGCACTGTCCACCATCCTCGAGCGCGAGCATGTCCTCCCAGCGGACAAGGTGCTGGACATCGTCTCCCAGACGGCCGCCGCGCTTCACGCCGCGCACGCCGCCGGACTCGTGCACCGCGACATCAAGCCGGGCAACCTGTTGATCACGCCCGAAGGCCGCGTCAAGATCACCGACTTCGGCATTGCCCGCATCGCCGACCAGGTGCCGCTCACCGCGACCGGCCAGGTCATGGGCACCGTGCAGTACCTCTCACCCGAGCAGGCGAGCGGCCGCTCCGCCTCGCCCACCACCGACATCTACTCGCTCGGCATCGTCGCTTACGAAAGCCTCGCCGGGCGCCGGCCGTTCACGGGCGAGTCCCAGGTCGCGATCGCAATGGCGCAGATCAATGAGACCGCCCCCGACCTGCCCGACACGGTGTCGGAGCCGGTGCGCAACCTGGTGATCTCCTGCCTGGCCAAGAACCCCGCGGACCGTCCGGCCTCGGCCGCGCACCTGTCCCGTGCCGCCGCAGCCCTCCGACGCGGCGACATCGCGGCCGCTGCGGCATCCGTGCCTGCCATCATGAACGGCGTCACGCCCACCTCCGCGACCATGTTGATGCCCGGCGCCGGCGGAATGCAGGCCACGACCGTGCTGCCCACCGGAGCGCCCGCGACGCGTGCCTCCGCGGCGGCGGAACCCGAAGAGAAGAAGCGCAGCCCGTGGACCTGGCCGCTGATCGGCCTGATCGCCCTGCTCGCGCTCGTACTCACCGGCACCCTGATCGCCCTGTTCACACAGGACAACACGACGCCGGTGGAGACGCCGACCACGTCGGCACCGGCATCGGTGACTCCGTCGCCGAGCAAAACGCCCACCCCTTCGGCGACCCCGGCGCCCACGCCGACCCCAACGAGCAACACCGTCGAGGTCAGTCTGGCCGACTACCAGGGACTGACCAGCACGGAGGCACGCGACAAGCTATCCGGGCTGGGCTTCGTAGCGGATGTCCAAACCGGCAACGCGGCCACCACCCCGGAGCAGATCGCCGACACCGTCTACGACGTGAACCCCACCGGCCCGGTGACGAAGGGTTCCACGATCACGGTCACGGTCTACGCCCCCGCCGTCACCCCCGACGACCCGACCGCGGCTCCCACCGTCGCCCCCGCCTCGGTCGCCGCCGGAGCAGAGGCCACGGTCACCTGGGCTGCACAGTCCTGCCCAAGCGGCCAGACCCTCTCCGGCTATGAGGTCGTGGCCGACGGCGACGCCGTCTCCCCCGGCCCGATCAGCCCGGACGCTACCTCTACGAAGATCACCGCGGGTCCCGACGCCGGCACCTTCACGGTCAAGTTCCGCTTCATCTGCGGCCAGGTCGCATCGGCCTACTCGGAGTCCAGTACACCCGTCACCGTCACCCCGGCGGCGTAGCGGAGGCTCAGGAAGGTACGGCTAAAATACGGTGATCTGTGTGCGCGAGCTGGGAGTAATGCTTTGACTGATGAAGGCCGTCTGCTCGCTGGTCGTTACCGGGTGGGTGCGCTCCTCGGGCGAGGTGGAATGTCCGATGTGCACATCGGCACCGATTCCCGGCTCGGCCGCACGGTCGCGATCAAGCTGCTCAAGTCATCGCTTGCCGCCGACCCGGCATTCCGCACCCGCTTCCGCCAGGAGGCGCAGGCGGCCGCCCGTATGGCTCACCCCACCATCGTGCGCGTCTTCGACGCGGGCGAGGAGTCTGTCTCCGAGATCGGCGGCCACGAATCGCAGATCCCGTTCATCGTGATGGAGTACGTCGACGGTCGACTGCTCAAGGACATCATCCGCGAGGGCCCGGTTCAGTCCGACGAGGCCGTTCGCATCATCGTCGGCGTTCTGACAGCCCTCGAGTACTCTCATCGCGCGGGCGTCGTGCACCGCGATATCAAACCCGGCAACATCATGATCACCAAGACCGGTCAGGTCAAGGTGATGGACTTCGGCATTGCGCGGGCCATCTCCGACTCCTCGACGACCGTGGCGCAGACCACGGCCATCCTCGGCACGGCCTCCTATTTCTCCCCCGAGCAGGCCAAGGGTGAATCGGTGGATGCCCGCACCGACCTCTACTCCACGGGCGTGGTCCTGTTCGAGATGCTCGCCGGCCGCCCGCCATTCCGCGGAGACTCCGCCGTGGCTGTCGCCTACCAGCACGTCAGCGAGACCCCGGTCGAACCGAGCTCGATCAACTCCCGGGTGTCCCCCGCGCTCGACGCCGTCGTGCTGCATTCCCTGGCGAAGGACCGTTTCGCGCGCTACCAGAGTGCCGTGGAGTTCCGCACCGACGTCGAGCTGGCTGGGTCAGGGCAGATTCCGGAGTACCCCACGTCCGATGACTCCAGCGGCGGGCTGTTCGCTGCTGCCCCGCTGGCGGCTTCCGGCTCCGAGCTCGCGCTCAAGCAGCTCACCGAAGACGAATCCATGGTGCGTACGCAGCGCCGCCCACCCGTGATCTGGATCTGGGCCGGTATCCTCAGCGTCGTCGTCATCGTGCTCTCCGTCATGATCTGGGCCTTCAGCCTCACGCCAAGCGTTGATCTGCCCGACAACTCGCGCCGGGTGCCGTCGCTCACCGGATTCAGCTATGAGAACGCCCAGAATTCGCTTCTGGACCAGGACCTGGCCGCAATCCGGGCCGAGGAGGCCAGCGCCACGGTGCCCAAGGACCAGGTGATCCGCACAGACCCTCCGGCAGGCACGATTGCCCAGCCGACCGACCTGATCGAGGTTTATGTCTCCACCGGCGCCCAGCCGGTCGACGTTCCGGATGTCACCAACCTGCCCCTCGCCGACGCTCAGACCGCGGTAACGGACCTCGGCCTCACCGCGGGGTCGGTCACTCGCGAGAACTCTCCGACCATCGCCGCCGGTCTGGTGCTCCGAACCGACCCAGTCGCCGCGACGACGGAAAAAACCGGCGTCACGGTCGATTTCATCGTCTCCAGCGGCCTCGTAGCCCTCCCCGACCTCGAGGGTCAGCTCCTGAGCGCGGCGATCGATATGCTCGCCGCAGCCGACGTGCAGTTGTTCCCCATCCCCACACCCGATGAGACCTGTCCCCAGCAGGATGGCTCGCCGGTGACCCAGCAGTCCCTGGCTCCGGGCGACGTGCCCCAGAAGTCCGAGGTCACGCTGGTCTACTGCACCGGCCCGGCTGCCGACTGAGTCCCGGCCCGGCGGCTGACCGCCTCAGCTGAACTTCAGAAGGGGAGTGAGGCCCTGGGCCGTCGTCCGGGCGCCGGGCAGTCCGGCCAGAGCCAGCCAGTTCGCCACCATCAGGTAGCCGCCCTCGGTCAGCACCGACTCGGGGTGGAACTGCACACCCAGAATAGGGGCACTCACGTGCCGGAGCCCCATGATCACGCCGCCCGCCGTGCGTGAGGTGACGATCAGGTCGCTCGGCACTGTGCCGTCGACGACGGCGAGCGAGTGATACCGCGTCGCCGTGAACGGCTGCGGCACCCCGGCGTAGAATTCGCTGCCGTCGTGCGTGATCAGGCTGGTCTTGCCGTGCATGAGCTCTTCGGCGTTGGTGACCGTGGCCCCGAAGGCCTCGGCAATCGCCTGGTGCCCCAGGCAGACGCCGAACAGGGGCTGGCCGGAATCGAGGGCGGCGCGCACGATCGGCACGGAGACGCCGGCGTCGGACGGCTTGCCGGGACCGGGTGAGATGAGCACGCCGTCAAATTCCGCGATGCGCGCCGCGGCCTCCTCCGGCGCGAAGGCATCGTTGCGCAGCACGACCGTTTCGGCTCCGAGCTCCATCAGGTAGCCGTTGAGCGTGTAGACGAAACTATCGTAGTTATCGATGACGAGGATGCGGGTCATGGGCTTCCCACCGTGACTTCCTGATTGTTGACAATGGAATCCACCCATGGGAACACCCAGGTGGCAAGGACGAACAACACGGCTGTGAGCAACACGAACACCAGCACGATCCGGAGCCAGACCGGTCCGGGCAGAACCCGCCAGAGAGCAGCGTACATTCGAGCCTCCTAGCCCTGGGCCTGGGCATTGATAACGGTCGCGACTTCGGCCGGCGGGCCGGCAGATGTCGGTTGCCACGCCTCGAAGACACCGTACGCGATGATGCGCTCGGCCGTGGAGAGCAGGGGATTGCAGCTCGTGAGAGTGATGAACCGATCGACGGGCGCCACATCCGGATTGTGCGGCACCGGCGCGATCACATCGACCGCGGTCGGGGCGACGTACTCGAGGTCGCGGAACCGGTAGGTGTAGTAGCCGTCGGCGGTCTGAACATAGATCGCATCGCCCAGCTGGAGTTCGTTGATCAGGTGCATGCCACCGCCGTTGGCACTGCGGTGCGCCGCCAGGGCGAAGTTGCCGACCTCACCGGGCATCTGGGTGTCGGGGTAGTGGCCGATCCCCGACCGGGAACTGTTGAGCACATTGTTGCCAATCCCCTCGGCGATGGACCGGTGATAGTTCGCCCCGAATCGCGGCACGTAAAGCACGGCGAAGGATTGGGCGCTGGGGGGAGCCTCACGGACGACCGGGTCGCCGAAGTCGGTCGGCGCCGACTCCCCCGGGGCGCTTGTCTGCGGGGAATCCGCGGCCTGATCGCGACTGGACCGCTCGTCGTCAATCCAGGTCTGGCTGATCTCGGCTGCCGCCTTCGACTGCTGACCGGCCATAATCATGTCATTCCACCAGAGTTGCCAGCCCAGGAATGCGAGCACCAGAATACCGGCCGTGGTGAGCAGCTCGCCGATGATTCCCACGGCACTGAGTCGCGGGCGACTCTTGTGGCGGGGGGCGTGGCGGGTCGCCTCTGCGGGAGGCTGATCTGCTCGCTCGGACATGGACTCAATTCTAATCGGGGAGGTGGGCCCTCTCTGCCGGGCGCCTGCCGGTCAATCCAGCCAAAGACGCTAGAATCGCAGGCATGTCACGCTCGAATCCCCGCAGCAAGCCCGCCCGCACCGAGGTCGCCCGCTCCGGCGAGGCCGGTCCGAACGCCGTGTGGTTCAAGCCGGTGATGTTCGGTTTCATGCTCATCGGGCTGGCCTGGATCATCGTCTTCTACGTGAGCCAGGGAACACTGCCCGTCGCTGGTTTCGGGTCGTGGAACATTCTGGTCGGTTTCGGGATCGCCTTCGTGGGCTTCCTGATGACCACCCGCTGGCGCTGATCCCGCCCTTATCCGGCCCGGTGGTCAAGCCTGTCGAGACCCCGTCCTGCACCCCCCGCGGCGGGATAATGACAACGGTGTAATTATCCCCATGTGGACAAACCTGTGGATAACTTTCCCGGCAGTCAAAACCGCGGCCGCGCCGCCCGCTGAAACCCGGCGCTGTGACTCACATCGTGCACCTGCTAGGGTGCTGTGTGAAACCAAGCGGGGGCACCGGCCGAGACGCGGTCGAGACGTGTTTTCGCTGTGTGAGAAGAGGCGTAACTCATGAAAGCATCAGCAGAACTCGGCTCCAACCTGCAGTCCGTCCTCGTCGACCTGATCGAGTTGCACGTGCAGGGCAAGCAGGCGCACTGGAGCGTCGTGGGCAAGAACTTCCGGGACCTGCACCTCCAGCTCGACGAGATCATCGACGATGCCCGGCTATTCTCCGACCAGCTGGCCGAGCGGATGCGCGCGCTCGACGCCCTGCCGGACGGCCGAAGCGAGACGGTCACGGCGACCACCCACTTGCCCAAGTTCCCCGCCGGAGAGGTAGACACCTCGGAGACCGTCGGCCTGGTCACCGACCGCCTCGACGCGGCGGTCGACAACATCCGTGCCGTCCACGACGCGGTCGACGAGGAAGACCCGACGAGCGCCGACATCCTGCACGGCTTCATCGAGAAGCTGGAACAGTACGCCTGGATGGTCAGCGCCGAGAACCGCACCCCGCGCAAGGCGCCGGCCAAGGCCCCGACCAGGCCAGCCGGCAAGGCCTGAGTCGGAAGCTGCGGCTCCTGCTTCACGCACCTGCACACCGACCCTGGTGTGGTCGGTACCAAACCAGGAGGTCGGTTTGACGAGGATCGAAAGTCCGGGCCCGGCCTGGCTGACCGTGCCCGGGGAACGCACGGCGGAGTCCAGCCTGCGCGACGCCGCAACGGCTGCCTTCGCCGTGAACGGAGACGCGGGGCGGGCCCTGGAACTGGCCCGCGCGCTCGGCGGCTCCGTTCCCCGACCAGGTTCAGGGCAGACGCTACGCCTGCTTGAAACCCTGGCGTCCCTGGCCGCCGCGGACCTCACGGCCGCGCGGGTGGCCGAGGCGCATCTGGACGCCCTCGCCATCCTCGACCAGGCCGCCCTGGATCCGGCCGGGCTCGTCGCAGGGGGCAGCCCGGAGCCGAGCTGGGGCGTCTTCGCCGCCGAGGCCGCGGGGTCTCGTGTCGAGGCGAGACCGGTCGGCGGCGCACGGTGGCGTCTCGACGGCACGAAACCCTGGTGCTCGCTCGCCGGCTCGCTCAGCCACGCCCTGGTCACGGCGAATACCGCGGCCACCACCCGGCGGCTGTTCGTGGTCGACCTGGCCGACCCCGGAATCACCGTCCGCACGGACGCCTGGGTGAGCCGAGGGCTCCCCGCCGTGCCGAGCGGCCCGGTCGAGTTCCGGGGCACTATGGCTCGGCCGGTCGGCGACGACGGCTGGTACCTCCGCAGACCGGGCTTCGCCTGGGGTGGGATCGGCGTCGCGGCCTGCTGGTGGGGTGGCGCCGTGGGTCTAGCCAGGCGGGTCTGGGAGTCCGTACTGGAGCGAGAGCCCGATCAGATCGCGCTCGCGTACCTGGGCGCCCTCGACCTCGCGCTGACCGCCGCCGGGACCACCCTGGCTGCCGCCGCGGCGGCGATC
The DNA here is from genome assembly GCF_004402645.1 of Cryobacterium sp. TMT2-42-4. Classification (NCBI taxonomy): domain Bacteria; kingdom Bacillati; phylum Actinomycetota; class Actinomycetes; order Micrococcales; family Microbacteriaceae; genus Cryobacterium; species Cryobacterium sp. TMT2-42-4. The sequence continues at coordinate 70,073 of NZ_SOFT01000015.1, read as the reverse complement.
GACGCCGGGGACGCCGTCGGTGACCAGGGTGCACTCCTGGCAGCTCGGGTGCGCGGCCAGGTCGCGCGTACAGTCGACGAGGTGATCGCCCGCACGGGCCACGCGCTCGGCCCCGCGCCGCTCGCCTTCGACGCTCGGCACGCTGGGCGCATCGCCGATCTGCAGCTCTACGTTCGCCAGCACCACGCCGAACGGGACGACGCGGCGCTCGGCCGCCGACTACGGGACGCCGGGGTATCCCCGTGGTGAGCTTCAGTCACACGGATGCCGGCACGGCCGAAACCGTGTGGACGGCGGTACATGGTGATGCGGCCGGCGTGCAGGCACTGCGCATCGACGAATTGCGTCGACTCGTCGTGGTCGCGTCGCATCCCGACGACGAAACGCTCGGTGCCGGCGGGCTGATCGCCCGGGCCGGGCGGGCCGGAGTTCCGGTGACGGTTGTGGTGCTCACCAATGGTGAGGCCTCCCATCCCCGGTCGCGTACGCACGACCCCGGGCGGCTTGCGGCATTGCGCCGGGTTGAGGTGACGGCTGCCGTCACCGCCCTGGCGCCCACGGCCCTGGTGCGCCTGGTCGAGCTCCCCGATGGATCCCTCGCCGAGCGCCCGGAGGAGGTGTCCCGGGCGATTTCCGCCGAGCTCGGGGCTGGCGGGCCGGGAACCTGGTTGGTCGCCCCCTGGAGCCTGGACGGCCATCCTGACCATGCGGCGGCGGCCGAGGCCGCCCTCCGCGCGGCCCGCAGCCGAGGTGTCAGCCTCTTCGAATATCCGATTTGGGCCTGGCACTGGTCCACCCCGGGGGACCCGATCTGGTCGGATGGCGTGCTGCGAACCCTCGACCTGGCGCCCGAAGACCGTCGACGCAAATCTAGGGCAATGGCCTTGCACACCAGTCAGGTGCAGCCGCTGTCCGAGCTGCCCGGCGACGAAGCGATCATCCAGGCGGAATTCGGTGCGCACTTCGAACGCGCCTATGAGATTTTCGTCGAGATCGAAACTGAGAAAGAGTCGGGGAATAGAGAGAGTCTGGCCGGGAACTTCTTTGAGGAGTTCTACGCCGGGAACCGTGACCCGTGGGGTTTCGAAACTCGCTGGTACGAGGAGCGCAAGCGGTCACTGACCCTGTCGGCGCTGCCTCGGAAACGCTTCCGAGCGGCGCTGGAACTGGGCTGCTCGATCGGCATGCTGACGGCTGGTCTTGCCGACCGGTGCGACACTGTCGCCGCGGTCGACATCGCCGAGCAGCCGCTCCAGGTCGCCCGCGCCCGGCTGAGGTCACGCTCCGGCGTCACTTTCGCACGGCGCACCCTGCCAACCGAGTGGCCGGAGGGCACCTTCGATCTCATCGTGTTCTCCGAGGTCGGGTACTACTTCTCGGCGGAGGAATTGCGAGCGGTTCTCGGGCGATGCCGCGACAGCCTTGCTGCCGGTGGTGTGCTCGTGGCCTGCCACTGGCGGCATCCGGTGCCGGAGTATCCACTGACCGGCGACCAGGTGCACGCAGAACTCGGCAGGCTGGCCGGGTTCGAGCGCACGGTGGAGCACCGAGAACGCGACTTCCTGCTCGAGGTGTTCGAAGCCGCGCCGGCGCGCTCGGTAGCACAACGCGAGGGTCTGGTTCCGTGAGCTGCCGCGGAGCGATCGACAGAATCATCGTCGTGGTACCGGCCCGCAATGAGGAGGAGCTCCTGCCGAGATGCCTGGCGGCGTTGGCCGTGGCCGTCGAAGAGGTCGGCGGGGTGGCCGGTCAGGCTCCGCCGGTCATCGACGTCGTGGTCGTGCTCGACCGGTGCAGTGATGGTACAGCCGACGTCGCCTCGGAGTGGCCGATATTCGCGAGCATCGAGACGAACGGTGGCGCTGTCGGCGTTGCCCGCCGCGCCGGGGTGCGGCACCTTGTGCCGACCTCTGACCAGTTCACCTCGGCCACGTGGATCGCGACGACGGATGCCGACTCCGCTGTGCCGCCGAACTGGCTGACCGTTCAGCTCGCATTCGCCCGCAACTCCATCGATCTCGTCCTGGGAACCGTGGTTCCCGACGACGGGTTGTCCGACGGAAGCAGGGAGAGGTGGGACGCCCAGCACCGCCTGGTCGAGGGCCACACCTATGTTCACGGTGCGAACCTCGGAGTGCGCGCCGACCGGTACCTGCACGCCGGAGAATTCGCGTGCGTCGACGGGCACGAGGACGTGCGGCTGGTCTCCGCCCTGCGCAGTCTCAGGGTGAGCGAGATTCGCACCGAACTGATCCCCGTGCTTACCTCCGGTCGCCTCGCCGGGCGCACTCCAGAAGGATTCGCCGGCTATCTGCGTGATCAGGCGGCCGAAGCCACGCCCTAGGGGTTTGAGTCCTCATCGTTTGGTTGTGTCGCTCCCGGAAGGACACGGGTTGACACCCGTTCCTCAGCCCAAACGGGCCGCTAGCGCAAAATCTCCGTCGACGCGTCGGCATCGGGAACACCCTCCTCGGCCACCCTCCGCGAACCCGCACTGCCCAGGGCAATCGGGGCTCACTCGGCGAGTTAGGTCAGGAACATCGCACCGCTGAGCACCACCAGCAACGCCCCGAAAGCCGCTATCAGCACGGTCTGCAGCCGCTGCTGCTTGATGCGGCGGGTCTGCACGAAGATCAGCCCGACCACCGCCCCAGCGATCAGACCGCCCACGTGCGCCTGCCAGGCCACATTCAGCCCCGGTAGGAATCCGATCACCAGGTTGATGCCGACCAGGATCAAAAGCTGGGTCGCGTTGCCGCCCAGGCGCCGCTGGATGATCAGGAACGCGCCCATCAGGCCGAAGATGGCGCCGGAGGCGCCGACAACGGGAATCCGGGGGTCGGACAGGAACAGGACGCCCAGGGATCCGGCGAGGCCGCTCAGCACGTACAGGGCGAGGAAACGGCCACGACCGAGCATTCCCTCAAGGATCTGACCGAAGATCCAGAGCGTGTACATGTTCAGCAGTACGTGGAAGATGGAGCCGTGCACGAGCACGCTCGTCAATATGCGCCACGGCTCGAAGTTCCCGGGGGAGGAGTAGACGCCCGCGTACCAGAGAAGGCTGGTGAAACCATTACCCAGAATGAACTGCAGTAGGTACACCGCCAGTGTGACGCCGATGATCACTGTGGTCACCGGGTGCGAGGTGCTCTTCAGCCGGGTCAGGATGGCCGGCTTGGTGCGCGGGGCATTCCTGCGCTGCTCGTTCATGCACTCGGGGCAGATGACGCCGACGGCGCCCTGAGTTTGGCAGTCGGGGCAAATTGTGCGGCCGCAGCGCTGGCAAAGGATGTAACTCTGCCTGCCCGGATGCCGGTAGCAGAAGTTAGCGGCGGTTCCGGGCAGGCCTGTCATCGTAGGCGGAGCCTAGACCTGCTCGACGGTGACGCTCTCGATGACGACTTCGGTCTGCGGACGGTCGCGGCCGTCGGTGGGCACGGTCGCGAGCTTGGCGACGATTGCACGGGAGTCCTCGTCTTCGACGGCACCGAAGATGGTGTGCTTGCCCTGCAGCCAGGTCGTCGGAACGACGGTGATGAAGAACTGCGAGCCGTTGGTTCCGCGTCCGCCCTGGATACCGGCGTTCGCCATGGCGAGCACGTACGGCTGGGTGAAGTCGAGGTCCGGGTTGATTTCATCGTCGAACTGGTAGCCCGGTCCGCCGGTGCCCTGGCCGAGCGGGTCACCGGCCTGGATCATGAAGTCCTTGATGATGCGGTGGAAGACCGTACCGTCGTAGAGAGGTGCGTTGGAGGTTTGACCGGTGGCGGGGTGCTTCCACTCGATCTCGCCGGTTGCGAGACCGACGAAGTTCTTGACGGTCTTCGGCGCGTGATTGCCGAAGAGGTTGACCTTGATCGGTCCGAGGGTGGTATTGAGCGTTGCGACGGCAGTGTGCTTAGACATGAAGCCAATTCTTGCACAGCCGGATTGGTGGATTCCGATCGACACCGGCTCTACCCAGAGCCCTCCCAGACGATTGCGTGGCAAGATGGACAGTGTTCGCCACATGACATCGATGGAGGGTCCAGATGAGCCTGTCACGCAAGCGCCGCAAGGAACTTACTCGGCTGCGTAAGAGCGCAGACGAATTATGGAACAACCAGCAGGAAGTGCTCGAGCGTGCCAACGCCATTGCACGGGAGGCCAGCCGCCAGGCCGGCATCCTCACCCGTGAAGAAGTTGCTCCCCGCGTGCGTGAAAGCTACGAGCACCTTTTGCGCCCTGGAGTGCAGGCCACTCAGGATCTCGCTGAAGGCGTGCGCCATCAGGTCATCGACCGGGTGTTGCCCGGAATCGGCAGCGGAATCGGCACGGCCATCGGCTCGGTGATGAGCGTCGGAGACGTCGCCCGCGACGCCCGCGTTCGTGCGGCACTGAACCGCGTGCGGTTTCAGAAGCCTGTCGTGCTGGAGAACAAGGGTCCTGGCGCCGGCACCTACATCGCACTCGGGGTTGCCCTGGCCGCCGCCGCCGGCGTCGCCTACGCCGTCTGGCAGACCTTCCGCGCCGACGACGAGCTGTGGGTCGCAGAAGATGAGCCCGCCGTCGCCACGTCAGTCGAAGACTAGACCTCACCACTGCAACACCAAGGGAGGGCCCGCATCCAGTGGATGCGGGCCCTCCCCTTTTTCTTTCGGGTTACCGGGTCAGCCGATAAAAATCGTCGAGGCACCCTCGAGTTCTTCGAGCTGCGTCAAAAGCGACACGACGACACTCACGTCGATGACCACATTGAAGAGCGCGGCGACGATCGAGAGGATCAGCCCGATCTGCGCCAGCTCCCGGCGATTCGAGCGCCGCAGCGCGATAATGCCGAGCACAATCCCTACGCTGGCGAGCAATAGCCCGAGGACCGGGAGCCAGCAGGCGACGAAGGCCACAATGCCCATCCAGAGGGCCGGGATCGCGAGCCTGTCGGCCGTGGGCCGGGAGGGTAGCATTGCGGCCGCTAGTGCTGGGCGGTTGTTGGCTGACATGCGCCTCACCGTACCAAATCGCAGGCTGAAGCGGTGCGAAGGCGACTGAGGGTCAATAAATGAGGAACGCCCGGCCCCTCCAAAAAGGGGCCGAGCGTTCTTCTGTTGTGGAGCCACGGGGAATCGAACCCCGGACCTCCTGCTTGCAAAGCAGGCGCTCTACCAATTGAGCTATGGCCCCGCATGATCACGGGGATTGTATGCCGCAGTGTCGAAACTGTTCGTGCGTGGGGATACCGGGATTTGAACCTGGGACCTCTTCGTTATCAGCGAAGCGCTCTAACCAACTGAGCTATATCCCCCCAATGGGCAGGTTTGAGACTACCCGATGCAGCGGGATTCTCCCAATCGAGCCGCAAAGCGACCCGACCGGCAACATCCGACGACTAGTTGTTGGTGAATCCGACGAGCAAACCGCCGGTGATCTTCACGCTCAGGTTGTACAGAACCGCGTAGACGGCTCCCAGCGCGGTGATAACGACCGTGTTCAAGATGGCCACGACGAAGGCGAAGCCCATAACGTTCCCGATGGACAGAATGCTGGCCAGATCGGACGAAGCGCCGGCGATATCGGTGTACAGGTCGTCGACCTTGCCGAAGATGCCCGTTCCGTTCAAGATTGTGAAGATCAGGAACGTGGCCACGATCGTGACGATGCCCAGGCACAGAGCGATCAGGAAAGACAGTTTGACGGCCGACCAGAAATCCACGTAGACGAGCTTGAGCCGCACCTGCTTGGTCGCGGCCGGCTTGTGGCTGGATTTCTTGGCGAGCTTTTCAGCGACGCTACTCATTTACAGGTTCTTCCTCTCCCAAGGCGTTTTCCGGTTCGGCCGCAAGGATCTCGGCCACCAGATTGCGCTCGGTGTTTTTCGCTATGGCGATGATTCTGTCTTCATCCGCAAACTTAGCGAAAACAACGCCCATCGTGTCCCGTCCCTTGGCCGGGACTTCGGAGACGTCAGAGCGTACCACCTTGCCGCTGGCAAGTACCACGAGCACCTCGTCTTCCTCGTCGACGATCAGTGAACCCACCAGGTCGCCACGGTCGTCGTTGAGCTTGGCCACCTTGATGCCCAGGCCGCCTCGGTTTTGGAGGCGGTACTGGTCGGCCGCGGTGCGTTTGGCGTAGCCGCCCTCGGTCACGACGAACACATAGCCGTCGTCCGAGACCACGGATGCGTCCAGCAGGCTGTCCTCGCCGCGGAAGTGCATTCCGATGACGCCGGAGGTGCTGCGTCCCATCGGGCGCAACGCCTCATCCGACGCCGTGAACCGGATCGACATTCCCTTTTTGGAGACGAGCAGCAGGTCGGAGTCATTTTCGACCAGCAGGGCCGAGACGAGTTCGTCGCCCTCGCGCAGCTTGATCGCGATGATGCCGCCCGTGCGGTTCGTGTCGTATTCGCTCAGCTCGGTCTTCTTGATCAGGCCGTCGCGGGTCGCAAGCGTCAGGTACTGGGCCACGCCGTAGTCGCGAATGTCCAGGATCTGCGCGATCTCCTCACCCGGCTGCAGCGCGAGCAGGTTGGCGACGTGCTGGCCCTTCGCGTCCCGGCCGGATTCCTGCGCTTCGTAGGCCTTGGCCCGGTAGACGCGCCCGGTGTTCGTGAAGAACAGCAGCCAGTGGTGCGTGGTGGTGACGAAGAAGTGCTCGACCACGTCGTCCGCCCGCAGCTGGGCTCCCTTGACACCCTTGCCGCCGCGGTGCTGATTGCGGTAATTGTCACTGCGCGTGCGCTTGATATAGCCGCCGCGGGTAACCGTGACCACCATCTCCTCTTCGGGGATGAGGTCCTCGATCGACATATCACCGTCGAAGCCGAACATGATCTCGGTGCGCCGGTCGTCACCGAATTTGTCGGTGATCTCGGTGAGCTCATCGCTGATGATGGTGCGCTGACGCTCCGGGCTGGCCAAGATCGACTGGAACTCCACGATCTGCAGTTCCAATTCGGCAGCCTGATCGATGATCTTCTGTCGTTCCAGAGCAGCCAGGCGTCGCAGCTGCATGGTCAGGATCGCATCGGCCTGGAGCTTGTCCACGTCGAGCAGGTCCATCAGGCCGGTACGAGCGTCGTCGACGGTGGGGGAGCGACGGATGAGTGCGATCACCTCGTCGAGGGCGTCGAGGGCCTTGAGATAGCCGCGCAGGATGTGCGCATCCGCTTCGGCTTTCTTCAGGCGGAACTGGGTGCGCCGCACGATGACCTCGACCTGGTGCGCGACCCATGCGGAAATGAAGCCGTCGAGGGACAGGGTGCGCGGCACCCCGTCGACGATGGCCAACATGTTCGCGCCGAAGTTCTCCTGCAGCTGGGTGTGCTTGTAGAGGTTGTTCAGCACGACCTTCGCCACCGCGTCGCGCTTGAGAACGATCACAAGGCGCTGACCCGTGCGGCCACTGGTCTCGTCACGGATGTCGGCGATGCCGCCGATCTTGCCGTCCTTCACCAGATCGGCGATCTTGATCGCGAGGTTGTCCGGGTTGACCTGGTACGGCAGCTCGGTGATCACCAGACAGGTGCGACCCTGGAGCTCCTCGATGCTCACCACGGCACGCATGGTGATGGAACCACGGCCGGTGCGATAGGCATCCTGGATGCCCTTGATGCCAAGGATCTGAGCGCCGGTGGGGAAGTCGGGGCCCTTGATGCGCTGGATCAGCGCTTCGAGCAGTTCGTCGCGGGTCGCATCGGGGTTCTGCAGGTACCACAGGGCGCCGGCCGCCACCTCGCGCAGGTTGTGCGGCGGGATATTCGTGGCCATACCCACGGCGATGCCGACCGAGCCGTTGACCAGCAGGTTCGGGAAGCGGGAAGGCAGCACGGTGGGCTCGAGTGTGCGGCCGTCGTAGTTGTCCTGGAAGTCGACGGTGTCCTCGTCGATGTCGCGCACCATTTCGAGTGCGAGCGGGGCCATCTTCGTCTCGGTGTACCGTGGGGCTGCGGCGCCGTCGTTGCCGGGGGAGCCGAAGTTGCCCTGCCCGAGAGCCAGCGGATAACGAAGACTCCAAGGCTGCACGAGGCGCACGAGCGCGTCGTAGATCGAAGAGTCACCGTGGGGGTGAAACTGCCCCATCACGTCGCCCACCACGCGGGCGCACTTGGAGAACGCCTTGTCCGGACGGTAGCCGCCGTCGAACATGGCGTAGATGACGCGACGGTGCACGGGCTTCATGCCGTCGCGCACGTCGGGCAGCGCGCGTCCGACGATGACGCTCATCGCGTAGTCGAGGTAGGAGCGTTGCATTTCCAGCTGCAGGTCGACCTGATCGATCTTGCCGTGCTGCACGAGGTGCGCAGCCTTGGCCGCGGTGTCTGCCGCCAGGGACGCGGCGTCCGTGTCGGTCCCGTCGGGGCCCTCGCCCGAGATGCCGCCGGTGTTGGAGTGGTCAGATGTCAAGGAAACGCACGTCCTTCGCGTTTTTCTGGATGAAGTTACGGCGGGACTCGACGTCCTCGCCCATCAGGGTGGAGAAGATTTCGTCGGCGGCGGCAGCATCGTCGAGGGTGACCTGCAGCAGAGTGCGGGACTCGGGTGCCATCGTGGTTTCCCACAGCTCCTTGTAGTCCATCTCGCCCAGACCCTTGTAGCGCTGGATCCCGTTGTCCTTCGGAATGCGCTTGCCGGCCGCGGCGCCGTCTTCGAGGAGCGCGTCGCGCTCTCGGTCGGAGTAGACGTACTCGTGTGCCGAGTTCGCCCATTTGAGGCGGTACAACGGCGGCTGGGCCAGGTAGACATATCCGAGATCGATAAGGGGCCGCATATACCGGAAGAGCAATGTGAGCAGCAGGGTCGTGATGTGCTGGCCGTCAACGTCGGCGTCGGCCATCAAAACGATCTTGTGGTACCGCACCTTGTCGGGGTTGAATTCTTCGCCCATGCCGGCGCCGAAGGCCGTGATCATGGCCTGAACCTCGGCGTTGCCGAGGGCACGGTCGAGCCGGGCCTTCTCCACGTTCAGGATCTTGCCCCGCAGCGGAAGAATCGCCTGGAACTCGGGGTTGCGGCCCTGCACGGCGGATCCGCCGGCCGAGTCACCCTCCACGATGAAGATTTCAGAAAGCGATGGGTCCTTGCTCTGGCAATCCTTGAGCTTGCCGGGCATGCCGCCACCCTCGAGGAGGCCCTTGCGCCGGGCGGTCTCTCGCGCTTTACGGGCGGCCATCCGTGCGTTCGATGCTTGAAGCGCCTTGCGGATGATTTCCCGCGCCGGGTTGGGGTTGCGGTTGAACCAGTCGGACAGCTGGTCGTTGGCGACCTTCTGCACGAAGGACTTCGCCTCGGTGTTGCCCAGCTTGGTCTTCGTCTGTCCCTCGAACTGCGGTTCGGCGAGCTTGATCGAGACCACGGCGGTCAGGCCCTCGCGCACGTCGTCACCGGTGAGGTTGTCGTCTTTTTCCTTGAGGATGCCCTTTTCCCGGGCGTATTTGTTGACGAGGGTGGTGAGCGCGGCGCGGAAGCCCTCCTCGTGGGTACCGCCCTCGTGGGTGTTGATCGTGTTCGCGTAGGTGTGCACGCTCTCGGTGTACGCGGTCGTCCACTGCATGGCCACTTCAAGCGCCATCTTGCGTTCGTGATCTTCCCACTCGAACGAGATGATCTCGTCGTTGACCAGGTCGGCTTTCTTGGCCCGGTTAAGGTATTCGACGTAGTCGACAAGGCCGTTCTCGTACAGGAAGGTCTTGGTGACCGGCGTGCCCTCGTCGTCGAGGTTCTCCGGCCGCTCGTCGGTGAGCGTGAGGCTGAGTCCCTTATTCAGGAAGCCCATCTGCTGGAAGCGGGCCCGCAGGGTCTCAAAGTCGAAGACCGTGGTCTCAAAGGTCTCCGAACTCGGCCAGAACGTGATGGTGGTGCCGGTTGCCTCCGACGGCTCGTCCATGGTGAGGGGAGCGTTGGGCACGCCGTCGTGGAAGCTCTGGCGCCAGACGTGACCCTGGCGGCGTACCTCCACCTCGAGGCGGCTGGACAGCGCGTTGACAACCGAGCTGCCCACGCCGTGCAGACCGCCGGACACCGAGTACCCTCCGCCGCCGAACTTGCCTCCGGCGTGCAGAACGGTGAGCACGACCTCGACGGTCGATCGGCCCTCCGCCTTGTGAATGTCGACCGGGATTCCGCGGCCGTTGTCGGCGACGCGAACCGCGCCATCCGCCAGGATCTTAATGTCGATGGTGTCGCAATGACCAGCGAGGGCCTCGTCGACGGAGTTGTCCACGATCTCGTAGACGAGGTGGTGCAGGCCGCGAGGTCCAGTGGACCCGATATACATTCCGGGTCGTTTACGAACGGCTTCAAGCCCCTCGAGAACTTGGATATCGTCTGCGCCGTATCCGTGCTCCGGCTCGATCTGTGGGTCAACTGACATCTGTAATGGGGCTCCTGACCGTCGCGCGGGCGACCCTTTAGCCTACCAAACGTGCCAAGCACTGCGGGCCAAATCGGGCATCTGCGGCGTTTAATGCACCGGGTTGACCTGTTTTGGACAGCTACCCGTAGGTATCGCGTGGACCGCGCCCTGGAATTGATCTGGGACCCTTTTTCCAGGAGGGGGCGTTAGGCCCTTGAAAACGGATCGACTCGATGCCTGCGTCCGGATACTTCACGGCGATATGCGTCATAATCTCCACCCGCATCATGCGCAGCTGCGTCGCCCAGGCCGTCGACTCACACTGCACCGTCAGAACGCCCTCGTCGATTCCAACCGGGGTCGAGTGTTTCGACGTCTCCTCGCCGGCCAGCAGGGTCCAGGAGGCAAGCAGCTCCGATTGGGCCAGTGGTGAATTCCAGCCCAGCTGCAGAGTGAGCAAATTGATCGTATCGCTCAGTCCCCGAGGATCCCGGCCCGCGCCAAACGGAACGCTCGAGCCGATTTCGGTTCCAGGGCGCCGTCGGGCGCGGTTGCGCTTGGCGTTTGGGTCACCGAATACGTCCTTGAAGCGCAGGTAGACCCGGGAGGCCTCGCTCGGCTCAGCCATCGACGACCGCCCCGGCATGGATGTGGATGGTGTGCGCGGTGAGTTCTTCCGGCACGTCTTCGAGCACCGCCGCGGTGATCAGGACCTGTTCGAAACCGGTGACGGCGGCGGATAGACGTTTCCGGCGGCTCAGATCCAGTTCGGCGAAGACGTCGTCCAGGATCAGGACCGGGTCGCCCGTCGTGGAATCCCGGCGCAGCAGCTCCGCCGAGGCGAGTTTCAGGGAGAGGGCGAACGACCACGACTCACCATGGCTGGCATAGCCCTTGGCGGGCAGTGCATTGAGCACGAAGACCAGGTCGTCCCGATGCGGTCCGACCAGGGTCATACCCCGGTCGAGCTCCTTGCGACGAAGGGCGGCCAGTGCCGTGCGAAACGAGTCCCCGGTGGTCGATCCTGACGAAACCGAGGCTGACGAAACCGAACCGGGGGGAACCGAGCCCGTCGAGGCCATCGCTTCCATCGCTGCATCCTCGTCTGCACCCAGGATGCTGAGCGAGGGAACCAGCATCGGCCCATGGTCTTCCCCCGCGACCGCCCGGTACGCGGCGCCCAGAGGTGGCCCGAGCAGGCGAACGAGTTCGGCCCGCTCATCGATGATTTCGGAGCCGAGAGCAACGAGGCGATCGTCCCAGATTTCGAGTGTTCCAAGCTGGGTTGTGCGCACGCCCGAGGCCCGCGCCGACTTCAGCAGCGTATTCCGCTGGCGCAGCACCCGGTCGTAGTCGGCCAGAACCCCGCTGAGCCGGGGGGTGCGAAGCACGAGCAATTGGTCGAGGAATCGTCGGCGTCCGGACGGGTCACCCCGAACCAGTGCCAGATCTTCAGGGGCGAAGAGCACGCTGGAGAAAAAACGTGGGAGTTCTCGAGTCTTGATCACCGACCGGTTGACCTGGGCTCGGTTCAGGCCCGAGCGGTTGATCTGCACCTCGGTCAGGATCTCGCGGCCGTTGAACTCGAGCTTGGCCCGGATGATGCCCGCGTCGCGACCGGCCCTGATCATGGCGGAGGTGTTGGAGACCCGGTGCGAACTGAGGGTACTGAGAAATCCCAGGGCCTCGACGAGATTGGTCTTTCCCTGCCCATTCCGGCCCACGAGCAGATTGGGTCCCGGCGCGAACGGCACCTCGACCTGCGCATAGTTACGAAAGTCGGTCAGCGAAAGGTGTTGGACCCGCACTCGGGTCAGTCGGCCGTTTTGACGGCGTGGCCGCCGAACTGATTGCGCAGGGCCGCGACCGCCTTCATCGCGGGGGAGTCGTCCTGCCGGGACACGAACCGCGCGAAAATGGCCGCGCTGATCGTCGGTACGGGAACCGCGTTATTGATGGCCTCTTCGATGGTCCAGCGGCCCTCACCGGAGTCCTCGACGAAACCCTCGATGTTCTGAAGTTCCGGGTCGTCGTCCAAAGCTCGCACGAGAAGTTCAAGCAGCCAGGACCGCACCACGGTGCCGCGCTGCCAGGCCTTGAACACGCCGGGAACGTCGGTGATCAGGTCGCTACGCTTCTCCAGCAGTTCATAGCCCTCGGCGTATGACTGCATGAGGGCATATTCGATTCCGTTGTGCACCATCTTCGCGTAATGCCCGGCGCCGACCGCGCCGGCATGCACGAAACTCTCGTAGCGTGGACCCTCGGGGCGCAGGGCGTCAAAGACGGGCATGGCGCGCTCCACCTGTTCGGCGGCGCCACCGACCATCAGCCCGAATCCGTTGGTCAGGCCCCACACGCCCCCGGACACTCCGGCGTCGACGTAATGCACGCCCGACGCCGCCAGTAGAGCGGCATGGGCGAAGTCATCGGTGAAGCGCGAGTTTCCGCCGTCGATGACGAGGTCGCCGGCACACAGCTCAGTGGCCAATTCGGCGATCACGGCATCCGTCGCGGCACCGGCCGGGACCATTACCCAAACAAGCCGCGGAGCCGGCAGACCGGCAATCAGCTCGGCGATGCCGGCAACGTCCGAGATCTCGGGGTTCCGGTCGAAACCAGTGACCTCGACGCCATTGGCCCGCAGACGGTCGCGCATATTCGCGCCCATTTTTCCCAGGCCGATGATGCCGATGTGCATGGCTGTTCCTTCCGAGATTGTTCTAGCGCAACAGTAGGTTGGGCTGGAGCAGATACTTGTAGCTGTCGGCGCCCGGCTGATCCCGAGAGGTCTGGCTGGTGATCAGAACCGGGCCCGGCTTGTTGGGATTCTCGGTCTTCGTGAAGGAGATTCGCACAAATTCAGAGTGCACCGCGCCCAGCCCGTCCAGCAAAAACTGGGGTTTCAACGAAACGACCGTGTCCGTTCCGGACAGGATCGCGTCGATCGTCTCCGATGCCTGAGCCTGCTCGGATCCAACCGCCTCGAGGGTGAGACCGTCGGCGGTGAAGGTGAACCGCAGTGCTGCCTCGCGCTCGAGGACGAGCTGCACTCGACGAGTCGCCTCGATCAGGTCCGCCGTATTCATCACCGCGTAGTTGTCCACGTTATCGGGGAACAGGCGCCGCACGGGTGGATAGTTTCCCTTGATCAAAAGGGAGGTGACGGTTTTCTTATCGGCGGTGAACGCGATGAGCTCTCGGTCGTCGGTGTGGGTGATCGCGATGGAAATCGTGCCGCTGTGACCGAACGTCTTGCCGACCTCCTGCAGGGTGCGGGCCGGAACGAGGGCCGTGACGGTGTCGGTGGTCGTGGTGCTGCCTTTATCCCAGTCGATCTCGCGCACGGCAACGCGGTACCGGTCCGTGGCCACGAGGCTGAGGCTGTTTTCCGTGATTTGCAGCTGTACACCGGTGATCACGGGGGTGACATCGTCACGGGAGGCGGCCACAGCCACCTGGGCGACAGCGGCCGAGAACTCTTCGGCGGGCACGAGGCCGGACTGCGCGCTGACCTGCGGAATGCTCGGGTATTCCTCAACCGGCATGGAGAGCAACGTGAAGCTTGCACTGCCACAACTGACCGTGATCCGGGATTCGTTGGTCGAGAACCTCACCGGTGCGTTGGGCATCCGGCTGGCGATGTCGGCGAGGAGTCGTCCGGAGACGAGAACTTTGCCGACTTCTTCGACGTCGGCGGCGATTTCGGTTTGCGCGGAGACCTCGTAGTCGAACGAGGAGAGGATCAGCCCGGTTGCCGTCGCCTCGATCAGCACACCGCTCAAAATCGGCAGCGTCGTGCGCTGGGGAAGGAGCTTGACAGCGAAAGAGACGGCTTCACTGAAGACGTCCCGGTTGGCCTGAAATCTCACGAAGTCACTCCTGTTCGGTTAGAGACCTGGATACGGCCTCAATGGTAGCCGTGTTTTACGGAGCAAATTTTTGCAACCGCCCAGCACTCAAGGTTGTTGGATGGAGAGAAAGAGAAGTTAATTGTTAATCTTCTTAACCGGTGTGGAAACTGTGGATAACTCGTGGGATGCCGCCTGCCGACTGGGAACTACAAACTTGTAACTTGTTGGCAGCCTGTGAGTGCCCAGCACACTTCGGTGTCGTGCCGGTTTGGCAAGGAGGGGAGTTTGCACAACCACGTGCTGAGTTTCTACAGGTTGTGCCCAGTTGTGTAAACAATTTCCACAGGGTTATCCACAGGTGTGAAAACTGAAGAAATACCGCTATTTGTAACGGTGGTTTTGCTTGATGCGGTTCGTGAGCTCGGTCACCTGGTTGTAGATCGACCGGCGTTCCTTCATCAGCTCGCTGATCTTCTTATTCGCGTACATCACCGTGGTGTGGTCGCGGTTGCCGAATAATTGGCCGATCTTGGGCAGGGAGAGGTTGGTCAGCTCACGGCAGAGGTACATCGCGATCTGGCGCGCTGTGGCGATCGCCTGCGACCGGGATGACCCGTAGAGGTCATCGACGGAGAGCTTGAAGTAGTCGGCGGTGTTGGTGATGATATCGACGGGCGCGATCACGTTGTCCTCATCGAGGGTGATCAGGTCCTTCAACACCGTCTGCACCAGGTCCATGTCGACCGGGGTGCGGTTGAGGCTCGCGAAGGCCGTTACCCGGATCAGGGTTCCCTCGAGTTCACGGATGTTCGAGGAAACCTTTGAGGCCATGAACTCGAGAATGTCGTGCGGGACCTGGAGTTTCTCGCTCTGTGCCTTCTTGCGTAGGATCGCGATGCGCGTTTCCAGGTCGGGGGCCTGGACATCCGTGATCAGGCCCCACTCAAAGCGTGACCGCATTCGGTCCTCAAAACCGGTGAGGTGCTTGGGCGGGAGGTCGCTCGTGATCACCACCTGCTTGTTGTGATCGTGCAGGGTGTTGAAGGTGTGAAAGAAGGCTTCCTGCGTTTCCGCCTTACCCTGCAGAAATTGGATGTCGTCGATCATCAGGATGTCGATGTTGCGGTAACGCGACTGGAACGCGGAACCACGGTTGTTGGCGATCGAGTTGATGAAGTCGTTGGTGAATTCCTCGGAGCTGACATAACGCACCCGGATGCCGGGGTACAGGCTCATCGCGTAGTGGCCGATGGCGTGCAGGAGGTGGGTTTTGCCGAGGCCGGACGACCCATAGACGAAAAGGGGGTTGTAGGCCTTCGCCGGCGCCTCCGCTACCGCTACCGCCGCGGCGTGTGCGAAGCGGTTGGACTGGCCGATCACGAAGTTGTCGAAGCTGTACTTCGAGTTCAACCGGGTGTCATGGGGCCGCTCGGGTGAACTGCTCTCGAATACCGATTGCGGTGCGGCTGGGGTTTCCACATCGGGGGGAGAACTTGATTCGTGCACCGGCCGGATGGATTCCTTTTCCAGCTCGGGATTGACGACCACATAAAAAGTGGACACCGCTGACGCCTCATCCAGGTGGCCCATCGCCGTCAGGAGCGGCACCCGCATGCGTTGATTGAGCATGCTGGCCGTGAACTCGTTGGGCACCTCGAGGTAGAACGTGCCGGCGGCGATACCCTTGGGTTCGACCAGGTTGAGAAAGCCGTACAGCATCGGCGTGATGCTGTCGTCGGATTCCAGGCTGGTCAGGACAGACCGCCAGGTCTCCGTGATGGGCTGTTCTTCGGTGGCCATGGTTTTCTCCGCTTTTCTCTCATTGTTGCCTTCTACAACGACGGAGATCGAGGACTGGGCTCGTCTCTGAACGCGTAATCCAGCCAAAGCATCCACAAGGTTATCCACCGCCTGTGGGCAAATAAGCCCCAATTCACAGGGTTTGTTGAAAACCTGTGGATAACTTGTCCTCACGGTAGTCAATCACCGCCAGTCCGGACAAATTCGTTCGCATTTCGTGCGCGTGTCGATGCTCGAAATGGGCGCAATTGTGTGTACAACCGATGATTTCGGGAGGTCGAGTTTGACCATCACCGGCCAAAGCCGTAGTTTTAATCAGTTGACCCCAGCCCGAGGGCTACCTCACTCTTTCCCGGCCGCTCAGTTTGGCCTACGGAGATTTAACACGTGGAGACAAGACAATGAGCAAGAGAACGTTTCAGCCAAACAATCGCCGTCGCGCCAAGGTGCACGGCTTCCGCCTTCGCATGAAGACCCGTGCCGGCCGCGCGATTCTGGGTGCTCGCCGTCGCAAGGGTCGCATCGAACTCTCCGCATAAGCACTCTCGTGCTTGCGGGGGCCAATCGCATCACCGCCGGTGACGACTACAAGTCGGTCGTGCGCAGGGGTGTGCGCATCGTCGGCCCGCACCTGGTGACGTATCTGCGCCGGAATCCCGACGGGGCTCCGGCACGGTTTGGTTTCATTGTGGCGAAAAACGTGGGTGTCGCCGTGCGGCGCAATCAAGTCCGACGTCGTTTGAAGGCGGCGAGCTACGCGGTGCTGCTCTCTACGCGGCCCGGCACGGATGTTGTCATCCGCGCTCTGCCGTCGGCAGCGGATGCGCCGTGGTCGTCCCTGCATGCGGAACTATCCGTGGCCCTGGAGAAGTTTCAGCGCACCGCGGTCACATCCGTCGCCGGTAAGGCCCCGGCAGCGATCCGATCGGATCGCTGACTGATGAACAGGTTCTTGATCACGCTCGTACTCCTCCCACGCAACGCGGGGGTTCTCGTACTGCGTGCGTACAGAGCCGTGATTTCCCCGCTCTACGGCGATGTTTGCCGGTACTACCCCTCCTGTTCGGCGTATGCACTCGGCGCCGTTCAGGAATACGGACTCGTCATGGGATCAGCCCGAGCCGCGCTGCGGCTGGGCCGATGCCATCCGTGGGCCGAAGGCGGGATCGATGACGTTCCCCTCAGGCGGAAGCGTCGCTTCATCGTGACGTCGTTTGGTTTTGTTATCGCAGCGAGCCACGGAAAGGGCTGACGCAAAGATGGACCTCCTAGGTACGATACTCTGGCCGCTGAAATGGGTCGTCGAGGCTCTGCTCGTCGCATTCCACTCCCTCTTCTCCGTCATGGGGATGAACTACGACGACGGCCTCACATGGGTGCTCTCGATCGTTGGTCTCGTGATCGTTGTCAGGGCCGCCCTGATTCCCATCTTCGTGCGGCAGATCAAGAGCCAGCGCAAGATGCTGGAGGTCGCGCCGCAACTCAAGAAGATCCAGGACAAGTACAAGGGCAAGAAAGACCAATTTTCGCGCGAGGCCATGTCCCGTGAGACCATGGAGCTCTACAAGCGCACAGGCACCAACCCGCTGAGCTCCTGCCTGCCTCTGTTGCTGCAGATGCCGATCTTCTTCGCCCTGTTCTCAGTATTGAATGACGCGCAACGCAGTCAGGCTGGGGTCGGCCCGCTCAACGATGATCTCGCGAAGAGTTTTGGAAACGCCACCCTCTTCGGCGACGCGCCGCTGCATGACTCGTTCGCGTCTCAGTGGACGAAAATGGTAGCTGGTCAGGACTTCAATGCGGTCGTCATGTGGATCGCGGCCATCATGGTGGTCCTGATGACCGCCTCGCAGTTCATCACCCAGCTACAGATCGTCTCCAAGAATATGTCGCCGGAGACCAAGGCGAGCCCCATGTTCAAGCAGCAGCGCATCATGCTCTACCTGCTTCCCCTTGTCTTTGCCTTCTCCGGTGTCGCCTTCCCCCTCGGCGTCATGTTCTACTGGCTCACCTCGAACATCTGGACAATGATCCAGCAGTTCCTGGTCATCCGGAATATGCCCACTCCCGGCAGTGAGGCCGCCAAGGCGCGCGAAGAGCGACTGGCCCGAAAGGGTAAACTCATCGCCACGGATGGTGACGTCATTGTGGTCGAAGAACCCAAGAAGCCTCAGCGTCAGCAGCCGGTCGCAAAGAATCGTGCCAAGAAGCAATCCGGCCCAAAAAAATAAGAAGAGACCCAACGTGACTGAGAACACTGACGTTATCGCCGCACCTGGACCCGCGGACGATTCCCCCACGCTCGGCCAGCTCGAGCAGGAGGGGGATATCGCCGCGGACTATATCGAGGAATTCCTCGATATCTGCGACCTCGACGGGGACATCGACATTGACGCGCGGAATGGGCGGGCATACCTGTCCGTCAATTCCGCGGATGTCGCGAACCTGCGTCTGCTCTCCAAGCCGGAAACCGTCAATGCCCTGCAGGAGTTGACGCGACTGGCCGTGCAGAACAAGACCGGAGCTTTCTCGCGATTGATCCTGGATATCGGCGGCTCGCGCGATGCCCGGCAGGCCGAATTGGCTTCGCTGGTGTCCCACGCCGTAGAACGCATCCAGGCGGGTGCCGCCGAGGCATCACTGCCGCCGATGTCTTCCTACGAGCGCAAGCTCGTGCATGACCTGGTGTCGGAAGCGGGTTTCGTCTCTGAGTCCAAGGGCGAGGGCCGGGACCGCCATACGGTCATCTCCGCTGCGTAGTACATTGAAATATCGTGACTCACACTCTTGAGGCGGAGCCGGCCGTTGCCGCGGATCTCTTCGGTGACCAGATCGAGGTTGCCCGCGCCTTCGTGGCCCACCTGGCTGCGCAGGGCGAGGAACTCGGCCTGATCGGCCCGGTGGAAGTACCACGCCTGTGGAGTCGACATATCCTCAACTGTGCGATCGTGGCGCCGCTGCTCCGACCCGGTCTCGTCGGCGATGTCGGTTCGGGGGCCGGGTTACCCGGCTTGGTGCTGGCGATCGCCCGGCCGGATGTGACGTTCGTACTCATCGAGCCCATGGAGCGCCGGGTCGCGTGGTTGACCGGCCAAGTGACCGCGCTCGGCCTGACCAATGCGACCGTGCTCCGGGCTCGGGCGGAAGACGTTCGGCTGCCTGGGCGGCTTGACCAGGTGACCGCCCGTGCGGTCAGTGCCTTCCGCACCCTGATTCCTCTCACGGCCCCCCTTCTGAATCCCGGCGGCGAGTTGGTGCTGATGAAGGGCGCGGGCGCCGCGGCTGAGGTCGAAGCCGCGGCGAAGGCCATCCGTAAGTTCCGGCTCAGCAATGTCGAGGTGATCACTCTCGGCGAGGGCGTGCTGCAGGATGTGACCCGAGTCATAAGGGCTACAGTGGATTAGTCCCTGGTGTCTGCTCTTGTCAGGGCTGAGGCACAACCGGAGTCCCTGCGGGGGTGGCTCATCAATCGTCGAACGCGAAGGTTTCACGTGAAACAACCTGGCGAAGACCAGCAATCAAACAAAGCGGCCGCGGTGTTTGACGATACGACCCCGCTTGCGCGTGAGATTTCTGACCTGACGCGGCGCCGACAGCGGATTGCCTCTGAGAGACTGCCGAAGCCGGAGAAGACGCGCGTCATCACCATCTCGAACCAGAAGGGTGGCGTCGGCAAGACCACGACCGCGGTCAACTTGTCGGCGGCTCTGGCCCGTCAGGGCGCGCGCGTTCTGGTGATCGACTTGGACCCCCAGGGCAACGCGTCCACAGCCCTGGGCGTCGAACATCGCGCGGAGACCCCCAGCGTTTACGACGTCATCGTCAACGACGAGGACATGGCTGCGGTCGTTCAGACCAGCCCGGAGTTCGGCTCGCTGTTCTGTGTGCCGGCCACCATCCACCTCGCGGGTGCAGAAATAGAGCTCGTCTCCCTGGTCGCCCGGGAGCAGCGTCTCAACCGTGCTCTCGAATCGCACCTGAAAACAATGGATGACCCCTACGATTACGTTTTCATCGACTGCCCCCCGTCTCTGGGACTCTTGACGATCAACGCCTTCGTCGCGGCCCGCGAGGTGCTGATCCCGATTCAGTGTGAGTACTACGCGCTCGAAGGTCTCAGCCAGCTGCTCAAAAATATTGAATTGATCGAGAAGCACTTGAACCCGGACCTCGGGGTGTCCACGATTCTGCTCACGATGTACGACAGCCGCACCAACCTGGCGAACCACGTGGCCCAGGATGTGCGTGAACACTTCCCCAAGCAGGTTCTGAACACCCTTATACCGCGTTCCGTGCGTGTCTCTGAGGCGCCGAGCTACGGTCAGAGCGTTATCAGTTACGACCTCAACTCTGCCGGATCACTCTCATACCTCGAAGCAGCAGCAGAGATCGCCCATCGGGGCGCCCCCAAGACAGGAGTCGCACTCTAATGGCTAAACGGACTGGGCTTGGCCGGGGGATCGGTGCACTTATCCCCATTCAGGACGATCCGACGCAGGCGCGTCCAGTCGATGTGTTCTTCCCATACGCCAATGCGGTGCGCCCGAACGAGACCGAGGGGCTCCTCCCGGTTCCGGGTGCGCGGCTCGCTCACCTCAATCCCAGCGACATCGTGCCGAACCACGTCCAGCCGCGGAGCACCTTCGATGAGGCCGACCTGGCCGAGCTGGTACACAGCATCCAGGAAGTCGGCGTGCTTCAGCCCATCGTGGTTCGTTCCATTGTGGAGCAGCCCGGCAAATACGAATTGGTGATGGGGGAGCGTCGGCTTCGCGCGACGAAGGTGGCCGGGCTGACCACCATTCCGGCTATCATCCGTGAGACGGCGGATGTCGACATGCTGCGTGACGCGCTGCTGGAGAACCTGCATCGCGCACAGCTGAACCCGCTTGAGGAGGCCTCCGCCTACCAGCAACTGCTGGCCGATTTCGGCATCACCCAGGAAGAGCTGGCACAGAAGATCGGTCGGTCGCGGCCTCAGATCACCAACACCATCCGTTTGCTGAAGCTTCCCGAGGCCGTGCAGATGCGCGTTGCCGCCGGTGTTCTGTCTGCCGGGCACGCGCGAGCGATCCTCTCCGTCGGGGATCAGGCGGGCATGGTCAAGCTGGCCGACAAGATCGTTAACGAGGATCTTTCCGTGCGGGCAGCGGAGGCTGCGGCCGCGATGCAGCCACGTGTCGATTCTGTCAAGCCCATGGGCGGACGTCGTCAGGGACACCTCGACGAGATCGCGGAACGCCTCGGTGACCGACTCGACACCCGCGTTAAGATCCACTTGGGCGCACGAAAAGGCCAGATCAAAGTTGATTTCGCCACGATCGGTGATCTCAATCGCATTCTCGACGTCCTCGGTGAACCCGGTTTCGGAGCCAGCTAGCCTCACCCCACAGTGACGAGCGCCCCGTTGTTTGACCGCTCGGTGGGCGACCAGCCGGTGGCTGACCATCCGGAGGTTGACCAACCGGTGGCTGCCTAGCCGGTGGCTGCCTAGCCGGTGGTCAATTACCCCGTGTTCGAGTGAGGCGACACCCGCCCTGCCCATCTCGCTCCGAGCCGACCGTGTTTCACGTGAAACATGAGCATCGACCATCACCCGCGCGTCGAACCCGGCCGCGGTGTTCAAGCCAGTCCAGAGTCTGCCCCTTCACCCTTTCCGGTGGTGGGGCCTGTCGACACCCGACACCCGACACCTCGTCTGCACGTCCATCCAGATACGCTGGACCGTCCGCTCAGGCCGGCCTGCACATCGTCAGACCGACCCGCGGTCATCGCCAGCGGAGTCTCCGGGTCGATCAAATCGGTCATCAACTGCACATTAGACGTCACCAGGAAGCAACCTAAGCACGACCGAGACAAAACAAAAATCCGCATCACGGCCCCTATGGGGCCTAAATCCTGCGCTTCAGAAACCGTGCACTCAAGAAGCGGACCGACCAGCCCACCCTGGATGCACGGTTCGACTCATGGCGCTCACTTCGAGTGAGCAGCCGGCCTGCGCCGAAAAAGACTTGCCTGCAGAGAGTGCAGCGATCCAGTGCTCACAGGTTGTGACAGGCTTGGCCACCGTCCCGTCCCGGTGGTGCACCGTGCCCAAGATTGGTTCGCGTCGATCCGTTTCGGTGGTCGACGTCGTCACGCGTCGGGCACCGCGGGTCCTTCCAGGTGACCGTGCATGACGCGGACCAACTCGGTGGATCATAAGTGTTTCGCGGGTAAGGTTCATCGGTGAAGCCACCCTTGGCTCCCGTCAACCGAGGACTTGTTCCCCACGGCTCGTGTGGTTGGCCCCGCCGTTTATGAAACACGAAGGAGAGGCGCCTGCACCGAGTGCCGCGCGAACTCACCAGGACCCGCGGAAGGCCGTATCGGCAGCGCGTTTTTGTCCCTGATCCAGAATGCCGGGAACCAACCGCGTCGAGCTCAAGAATCCCGACAGGAAGACCCACAGATATGACGTTCAGACCGGGTGGGCCTCCATGCGCACGGGATACAGCGCGCTGCGTAGGCGAGAAGTATCGTCTCCCCGTCCCGTCCCGTCCCGTCCCGACACTGTCATGTTTCACGTGAAACACACTTCGAGTTCGGATCCGGGCCCAAAAAGCTCGACACTGGTGCAGCTTCGCAGCGTCGCCACCTCCGCGCACCTGTGCTGGTGCCCATTCCGGTCTCGACAGTCGACCAACGATTTGAGTGTGTTCGTGAGATCGGGGATTGTCAGCGGATGCAACCGCCACGGCCTGGCTGGCGTCTGTCACAGTCGCATTTCGATCCGCCACTCGCGCCGACCTGATTAATGTCTCCGGTGTGTATCGCGACTGATCCTGGGCACACGGTGCGGCGGAACGGTGAGAATGTCCTACCGCGCTTTGGCGCTGTGTGCCGACTACGTGGAGGTGCAATAGGTCGTCTGTGGTCGGGTCTCATTCCACCGGCTCGGGTCACGGCGGCCGAACTCGCGAAGGAGGAACGCTGCCACAGGGGTGGGTAGGGGAGGGGTCAGTCACACCGAGCTTGCTCGCCCCGTGGATGTCCTCGGGCCGGTTCGTACGTGGAGACTCGGTTGCTTGGTGTCTGGTGCGGTCAGCGAGTGCAGGTGTCGTGGGCGTTTCACGTGAAACCTTGAATTCCGCAGAACAGGGTCTCGGTCAGCGGACGGTGGCGAGTGTGGCCGGGGCTGTCCCTCGCGGGCATTGTTGATCCATTAATGCTTCTCGACGCAGGAAGACTTCGGCGACGTCGTCGGCAGCACCTGGAAGTGAGGTCGCGGACTCTTTCACTACACTGGCGGAAAGGGTGACGCACACACACACACACACACACCCGGCGCCGGCGTCCGGGCATTCGTCGGGCAGACACAGGGATTGCAGGGCGTCCATGCCGGCAGGGCGGGCAGTGTGGGCGGTGTGGGCGCCGGGGTGGGTGCTCGACAACCACCACCGGCGTGAGGGGGGGTGGCGCGCCCTCGAAGAGCTCGTCCACCGACGGGCATCAGTAGCGCCAGAACCATGTTTCACGTGAAACACGGTCCACGGCGCGTACTACGAGCCGGCGATGGCGGCTCGGGCGAGGGCGTCGTAGACGGCCCCGAGAGACTGACCGGAAGCCTCGATGCACATGGGTACCAGGGACGTCTCGGTCAGACCCGGAAGCACGTTCGCTTCCAGGAACCAGGGAACGCCATCCGAGTCCACGATCAGGTCGATGCGGGAGATGTGGCGCAGGCCGAGCAGTTCATGGATGGCGACCGCGGTTTGGGCCACCAGTTCCGCAAGCTCCGCGTGGATCCGGGCCGGTGTGTAGAACAGCGTCTCTCCCGCGTTGTAGCGGGCTTCGAAGCTGTAGACGCCGTCAATGGGCACGATCTCCACGGCGGGCAGTGCAACGGGGCCGTCTCCGATGTCGATGACCGTGACCGCGAGTTCGGTACCCTCGACCTTCTCCTCCACTAGGGCGACCGTGGCATAGGTGTAGGCGTCCACCATGGCACGCGGCAGTCCGGCGGGGGAGTCGATGATGTTGACCCCCTGGGCCGAGCCGCCCTCGGCCGGTTTCACCACGAGCGGCGTGGACAGGGCCGTCAGAAGGTGCTCGAGGACGCTGGCGGCACCGAGATCGCGGAACGTCTCGGAGGACAGGGCGATTGCGTCGGGGGTGGCGTAGCCGGCCCGGCGCACGAGCTCCTTGGCGATCGGCTTCGACCAGGCCAGACGGGCCGGTCCACCCAGGGAGCCCACATGCGGTATCCCGGTGGTCTCCAGCAGGGCCAGGAGTGCCCCGTCCTCACCAGTGGCTCCGTGCACAACCGGCCAGATCACATCGGGTTTCCGCATGGTCAGATCGGCGAGCAGGCCGGCCTGCGGGTCCAGAGCGGTGACGGTGTGGCCCAGGCTCGTCAGTGCATCCGCGACCCGGCGACCCGAACGCAGTGAGATGTCCCGCTCGTGCGAGATCCCGCCCGCGAGGACAACGATGTCAAGTGGCAAAAAATCGCTCATGGTCAGGTTTTCCTTGCTTTGGCTGGTGTGGATACCGAGGAAGACGAACTACGAAATGTCGGGGGGCGGGGAGTTGAAGCGGCCTTCTGCGCGCAGCGGGTTCAGGGAACCGGTGCCGGCGAAGGTCTCGAGCAGGTCGAGTTCATCACGGAGGACGGATGCGAGGCGACGGATTCCGACCCGGATGTGATCCGGCGTCGGGTAGCAGAACGAAAGGCGCATGTTGCGCCGCCCGTCGCCGTCGGCGAAGAACGCGGTGCCGGGCGTGTACGCCACGAGTTCCTTGACCGCCCGCGGCAGCATGGCCTTGGAGTCCAGTCCCTCTGGGAGAGTGACCCAGACGTAGAACCCTCCGTTCGGATTGGTCCAGGTGAGGCCGGGCAGGTACTCTTCCAGGGCGTCCAGCAGTGCGTTCTTGCGCTCGTGGTAGACCCCGCGGAAGGTGTTGATCTGGCCCTTCCAATCAGACGTCGCCAGGTACTCGGAAATCACCAGCTGGCTGAACGAGCTGGGGGAGAGCACCGCGGCCTCGTTGGCAAGCACCAACTTCTCCCGGATGGCGTGCGGGGCCAGCGCCCAACCGACCCGGAAGCCCGGGGCGAGGGTCTTGGAAAACGTGCCCAGGTAGACGACTCCGTCCTCCTCGAGCGAGCGCATCGCATCCGGTGCCGGCTGGTCGAAGTAGAGCAGGCCGTAGGGGTTGTCTTCCAACACCAGGATGTCGTTCGCCCGGGCGATCTCGAGGATCTCGAGGCGACGGGCCCAGCTGAGGGTCACTCCGGCCGGGTTGTGGAAATTCGGGATCGTATACAGGAACTTGATGGTCTTGCCGGCTGCCTTGAGGCGCTGGATGTGCTGGCGGAGCGCTTCGGGAATGAGGCCGTGCTCGTCCATAGGAACGTGCTCGACCTCGGCCTGATAGGACTTGAAGATGACCATGGCCGTGACGTAGCTGGGGCCCTCCGAGAGCACCACGTCGCCTGGGTCGAGAAAAAGCTTACTGACCAATTCGAGGGCATGCTGGGACCCTGTCGTCACGACGACATCGTCTGCGTGCGCACGGATGCCTTCAAGCCCCATCACCTCGAGTATCTGCTCCCTCAGAACGGGAACACCCTGACCAGAGCCGTATTGGAGAGCCACGGGGCCCTGCTGGCGCATGACCCGGTCCATGGCGTTGATGACCAGGTCGGGCGGTAGGGCGGCGACGAAGGGCATGCCGCCGGCCAGTGAGACGACCTCGGGGCGGGAGGCGACCGCGAAGAGAGCCCTGACCTCGGAGGCGCGCAACCCCGCGGCTCGCTCGGCGTAGTGGTGGTGCCACGGGTCGAGGTTGTTGCCGGTCTGGGGGGAGCGCTTCGCTGTCACGTCACTTCCGATCTGGTGAGGTTTCAATCGTATGCGGTCGGTACCATCCGGCCCGAATCCCAAAAAACCCGCCCGGCGTGAGCCGGACGGGTCGGGGCCTCGGAAGAGGCAGGGACGGTTAGGCCAGGTAGGCGGCCAAATCCTTCTCGAGAGCGACCTTCGGCTTGGCGCCGATGACGGTCTTGACGACCTCGCCCTTCTGGAACACCTTCATCGCCGGGATGGAGGTGATCTGGTACTTGGCGGCCAGCGCCGGGAAGTCGTCGACGTTCAGCTTGACGATGTCGAGCTTGTCAGCGTTCTCGCTGGCAATCTGGTCGAGGATCGGGCTGACGGCGCGACACGGGCCACACCATTCCGCCCAGAAGTCCACCAGAACGGTCTTTTCGTTGTTGATGACTTCCTGGTCGAAGGTGACGTCGGTGACGGCGCGTGCAGACATGTGGTTACTCCTTAGTTGAGGGTTAGGTGACTTCGGTGAGGGGTTATGCGAGTGCGGGTTCGCCGGCGCTGGCCAGCAGGTCCTCGGGAAGCGAGGCCAGGTAGTGCTCCGCGTCGAGTGCGGCGACGGTTCCGGAGGCCGCTGCGGTTACCGCTTGGCGATAGGTCGGGTCGATCACGTCCCCGGCGGCGAAAACACCGGTCTGGCTGGTTTTCGAGCTGCGACCGGCGACGGCGATGGTGCCTTCGGGGGTCAAGTCGAGCTTGGTGTGCACGAGGTGCGTGCGCGGGTCGTTGCCGATGGCCACGAAGATTCCGCCGAGAGGGAGCATGGTTTCGTCACCCGAGACGGTGTTGCGCAGAACCAGGCCGTCGACGGCATCCGTGCCGGTGATGCCGACGACCTGGGAATTCCAGAGGAATTCAATCTTGGGATTGGCGAACGCACGGTCCTGCATGATTTTGGAGGCCCGCAGGGTGTCCTTGCGGTGCACGACGTAGACCTTGCTGGCGAAGCGGGTGAGGAAGGTGGCCTCTTCCATCGCGGAGTCGCCGCCTCCGATCACGGCGATCGTCTTCTCCTTGAAGAAGAAGCCGTCGCAGGTGGCGCACCAGGAAACGCCGCGGCCGGATAGGCGCTCTTCGTCGTCCAGGCCCAGCTTGCGGTAGGCGGAACCCGTGGCGAAAATCACGGCGAGGGCTTCGTGCTTCTCGCCGCTGCCCAGAGTGATGGTCTTGGTGTCGCCGGAAAGCTCGAGCTCGGTGACATCGTCATAGACGACCTCGGTGCCGAACCGCTCGGCCTGCTCCTGCATCTTGGACATCAGTTCCGGTCCCTGGATGCCGTCGGGGAAGCCCGGGTAGTTCTCCACCTCGGTTGTGTTCATCAGTTCGCCGCCGGCCTCGACCGAACTTGCGATCAAAAGCGGCTTCAGGTTCGCCCGGGCGGCATAGATCGCGGCCGTGAAACCGGCCGGTCCGGAGCCGATGATGATGATCTGACGCACGCGTAGACTCCTTCAGATTATGGGGGAAGCGATCTCGATTGCCTCGCTGCCGGATACAACACATCCTAATCGGATGCTATTCCACGCCGGCTGGGGACCGGTCAGCGACGACGGATGCGGTCGATCAGCGGGTCGATGAAGCCGCGCAGCTCAGCGGTGCGCATGAGGAGCAGCAGGCCGA
This sequence comes from Cryobacterium sp. TMT2-42-4, assembly GCF_004402645.1. Taxonomy (NCBI): domain Bacteria; kingdom Bacillati; phylum Actinomycetota; class Actinomycetes; order Micrococcales; family Microbacteriaceae; genus Cryobacterium; species Cryobacterium sp. TMT2-42-4. Next base: position 42,589 of record NZ_SOFT01000015.1, on the reverse strand, counting down.
AGTAGACGCCTGACATGGCGAGGCCGATGACGATCATGGTGAGAACGGCCTGGAACTTCCCGGACAGGGCGAATCCGGCCTCCTGGGTGCCGCCAAGCACGAGCAGGAGGAGAACGCCGGCCGTGATCGCGGGCACAGCCGCGACGAAGTACTTCACGAGGCTGCGCAGGATGCGCCGGCCGTCGATGCCGCCGAGGCGCACACGGAGCAGCCCTGCCGCCAGCAGGGCCTGCGCGATGCCGGACACGGTGACCGTGAGTGCGACGCCCGCTGCGATCCAGGCGCTGGGCAGGAGCGAGCAGGCAAGGACGCCGATGATGACCAGCGTCACCTGGAACAGGGTGAAGTAGAACGGCGTACGGGTGTCGCCGAGCGCGTAGAAGGTGCGTTGTACGACGAACAGGACGCAGAACGCGACGAGGCCGAGCACGTAGGCGACGATGACGTTGCCGATGCTCTGTACCTGGTCGTAGGGGGCGACGAAGACCCGGGCGAACGGGTAGGCGCAGACCGCGATGACGGCGGAGGCGAGCACGATGATCAGGGTGGTGCCGCGGATGGCGGAGGAGGCATCCGTTCTGACCAGGGCCAGCTTGCCCACCGAGGCGTGCTCGCTCATCCGGGTGAAGTAGGCGGTGGCGACCGAGACGGTGATCACCGAATGCGGGAGCATGAAGATGAGCCAGGCCGTGTTGAGTGCGGCGACCGAGGCGTCGGAGTCGCCGGCGAGGGTGACCACCCGGGTCTCGACGACGCCGGCCAGGGTGGTCAGCAGGAGCATCCCAAAGGTCCAGCTCGCCATCCGGCCGGCCACGCCGAGACCGACGCCGCGGAAGCGGAAGTCGGGGCGGAAGCGCAGACCGATGCGGTGCCAGAAATAGAACAGGACGACCGCCTGCAGCACGACGCCGAGCGTGGCGCTCCCGGCGAGGACGGCGATCATCGCGGGCGTGAACTCGGTGGCCAGCCGGGTCCCGTTCGGGTCGGCTCCGTAGAGCGCCGAAAAGGTGAGCAGGCCCGCGATTGCCACGACGTTGTTGAGTACGGGAACCCAGGTGAACGGGCCGAAGGACTTGCGGGCGTTCAGGACCTCTCCGAGGACCGTATACAGGCCGTAGAAAAAGATTTGTGGCAGGCACCAGAAGGCGAACGCCGTGGCGAGGGCCAGCGAATCCGGCTTCATGTTGGACCCGTAGAGCAGGGTCAACAGTGGAGCAAGCGCGGTGGCTGCGATGGTGGTCGCGGCGAGGATGACCAGGGCCAGCGTGAGGAGTTTGTTGATGTACGCCGTGCCACCGTCGGCGTGCAGGCTGGCGCGCACGATCTGCGGCACCAGGACGGCCGTCAGCACCCCACCGGCCACGATGACGTAGACCGTGTTCGGAAGCTGATTCGCCACGGCGAAGGCGTTGGTGCTCTGACCGACCTGGCCGATCACCCCCGCCAGCACGATCAGCTTCACGAAGCCGAGGATGCGAGAAACAATGGTTCCGGAGGCGAGGAACGCGCTCGCCCGGCCGATGCTGTCGGTCTTAGGCACGGGGCTCCGTTGGGGCATCGGCCGTGCTGTCAGGGGTCAGCGGGCCGGGCGCAGCGTCGGCGGCCCCGGATTCGGGCTCTTCTCCTGGGTGTGCACCGGTGTCAGGGACTGTGGCCGGTTCTGCCTCTGGCTCAGGGGCGTCCGCAGTCTCAGTTTCGGCACGTTCCCGTCGGCGGCGCAGAATGTTGCGCCACACCCCGAACCCGAAGAACAGCACCACGAACGCGGCGAACAGGAGGGATCCGAGGCCTTCCCAGTCCGCGCGCACGTTGATCGGGATGAGTGCGGGTTGCGAGATGACCGTTCCCGCCGGAGTGAGCAGGGTCACGCGCAGGGTGACGGCGCCGTTTCCCACTGCGGCCGTCACCGGGATGGTCACGGTGCGGGCGGATTGGGCTTCGATGGTGGACTCCACCGCCTCGCCGACCAGGAGGCGTCCGTTGGAGGGAACGACCTGAACCATTACCGTCACGGCCTGGCTCAGGGCATTGTCCAGGGTCACCGGTATGTCGACCTGGCTGCCGACCACGTTGATGGGGCCCTTGGTCGCGACCGTGATCGAGCCCACGAGCGCCGCGGAGTTCGCGAGGCTGGTGCCGACGGCATCCGCCCAACTGGCCTCCTGGGATGCCCAGGAATTGGACAGCAGGGCCATCAGGTCCAGGCGCTGCGTGCCTGTGACGATCGCCGGGTCGGACAGTACGGAGGAAAAGTCGGCGACCGTCTTATCGGCCTCGAAGAGCTCGGCGGCCAGGGCCACGCGATCCTCCGGCTCGGCCTGGCTGTCAAACTCGACCTCTTCGGCTGGGACGGATGCCCGCACCTCCGGCAGGGTGGACGGCGCGTACCACCGCAAGCCGGCCAGCGCGTCGATGGTCTCGGTGAGTCGGTCCGCGCTGGGCGGCCACCCGCGGTCGAAAGTGGCCAGAAGGGTGCGCGCGGTTCCGGGGCGCTCGGCCGAGACGACCGCCAGCTGCGAGCTGACCTGGGACATGGCTTCGCGCCACGCGACATCCGTCGTCGCCGCCGCGGCAGTGCGCAGGGCGGCGGCCAGCGGGTCGTCGACGACCAGACCCGAACCGTGGCCGGTGCCGAGATCAAGAATTGCATTCGGGGTGAAGTCGCCGGCGGCCCCGGATGCGTTCGATCCGCCCAAAATAGTTGTGTTGAGGCCACTGGCCGCGAAAACGTCCAGGTCTGCACTCGCAACGTCACCCTCGGCCGGCCAGCCGATGTCAGTGGCGCTATATTCCCAAGCAAGCAACTCTTTCGTGGTGGGTGGTGTGCCATCGCTGGGGGGTGCGGGCTGGTCCGTTGTCGGCGCCGGTGTCTCGGTGCCTGGCGGGAGGGCAGGGTCGGAGTTCGGCGGCACGGGCTGGTCGGTCGCGGCGAACAAGGCAGGGTCGATCGCCTGGTCGAACGTGGTGGGCGTCAGCAGCGGCCCGGTGCCGGCTTGAGCCTGCAGGGCAAGGTCGGCATCTGCATAGCTGAGCGGGAATATATCGTTCGGAGCCTCGTCCAGCCGGTTCAGCCACGCGATTGCGCCGGGCGGTGCCGCCGAACCGAGGATTCGGATGGAAACAAGGATCAGCGGGTCAATGGCAATGGTGACCGGGCGTCCGACCACGCCGTCGAGCTGGCGGCTCAGAACACCGGTCGGCGCCGTGAAGGTTTCCAGTGCTTTTGACGTAATCAGGCCCGTCGACTGCGCGGGGACGGTGATCGGCATGATCACCGACATGTTGACGGGGGTGACCTCTTCGTCGGAATACCAGACGAAGGTGCCTCGGCCCTCGGCCCGCACCCTGTCGTCTGTGCTCAGGGTGGCGGCAATGCCGCGGGCACCCCAGGCGTTGCCGCTGGTGAGGCCCACGGAGCCGGCCGGCACGGTCAAGGTGAAGATCTCGGTGCTGTCCGGCTGAATGGACGCCGTCGTGGGCTCGCTCAGCATGAGATCGCCGGGTTTGCCGTTCTTCTCCGGATCCAGCCAGCTGTTGAGGGCGTTGCGGCTGATCAGGGCCCGTTCCGCGAGGAAGAGGTTGATGGTGCCCGGAGAGATGGTGTCAGGGGTCGCGTTCTCGACGGTGACGGTGACGGTGAGGTCCTGGCCGGCCTGGAGGGGCGCCAGTGTGGCGGGTGCCACGCTCAGGTTCACCGCATTGGCCCTTACGGCGGCGGGGGTCTTCGCCGTCGGGGCAGATGCCGATGTGGTTTCAGACGTGGTCGCGGATGCGGGCAGACCGGCGGAGGCGACCGGCAGAACTCCGGCCAGCAGGCCGATCAGAACGGCGCCGATCGGCCTCTTCGTGCGTGACCAGAGGCCGCGCATCGCTCCAGGGAGCGCGGGCCGACGCTTGAGAACAGACTCGGCCACCATGTACGGGATTCTACGGCTTCGACGCGGGGGTAACGCCGCACGGGGGCAGCCGGCATAGCTTCACCAACTAACATGGGGGTCATGCAGAGCGTTGCGACAGCCCTCAAGCGGCTGGGCGACCTGGCTGCCACCCCGACCGTTTCCCGATTGGCGACCGCGTTCCAGACGGCTGGACACGAATTGGCCCTCGTCGGCGGACCGGTCCGCGACGCCTTCCTCGACCGGCCGTTCAACGACCTCGATTTCACGACGGATGCCACGCCGGACCAGATCCTGCACCTCGTGAAGCCGATTTCGGATGCCCACTGGGATATCGGCCGCGCCTTCGGAACGATCGGCGCCCAAATCGCCGGCGAAAAGGTGGAGATCACGACCTACCGGTCGGACAGCTACGACGGCCAGACCCGCAAGCCCAAGGTGGTTTACGGCCACCGCCTGGAGGACGACCTGCTGCGCCGCGATTTCACGGTGAACGCGCTGGCTCTGCGCCTGCCGGGGCTGACTCTGGTCGACCCCGCGAACGGCATCGATGACCTCCTGGCCGGTATTCTGCGCACGCCGATTTCCCCGGAGATCTCGTTCGGCGACGACCCGCTGCGCATGATGCGGGCGGCCCGGTTCACCGCCCAGCTCGGATTCGCCCTCCACGCCGACACCGCGGAAGCGATGGAAGCGATGGCGGACCGCATCCGTAATATCTCAGCCGAGCGCATCGGCGACGAGCTCTCGAAGCTGCTGTGTGCGGACAATCCGCATGCCGGGCTCGAACTGCTGGTGGACTCCGGGCTCTGCAGCCGGGTGCTGCCGGAGATCCCCGCCCTGCGCCTCGAAGTCGACGAGCACCACCACCACAAGGATGTCTACCAGCACACCCTGACGGTGCTGGACCAGGCCATCGGCTACGAGAAGTCCCGCGGCAGCTTCGACGGCCCCGACCTGATCGTGCGCCTGGCGGCGCTGCTCCACGACATCGGCAAGCCCGCGACCCGCAAGCTCGAGCCGGGCGGCGTGGTCAGTTTCCACCACCACGACCTGGTCGGCGCGAAGCTGGCGAAGAAGCGGCTACAGGCCCTCCGTTTCGACAACGACACTATCGCCGCCGTGGCACGCCTGATCGAACTGCACCTGCGTTTTTTCGGCTACACCGAGGGTGCCTGGACGGACTCCGCGGTGCGGCGCTACGTGCGGGACGCCGGCGACCAGCTCGAACGACTGCACATCGTGACCCGTGCGGACGTCACCACCCGTAACCGCCGCAAGGCGGACCGGCTCGGCTTCGCCTACGACGACCTGGAACAGCGCATCACGGAGCTGAACGAACAGGAAGAGATGGCGGCGGTGCGCCCCGATCTCGACGGTGAGCAGATCATGGCCGTCCTCGGAGTGGGTCCGGGCCGTGACGTCGGCGAGGCCTACCGGTACCTGCTCGAGCAGCGGCTGGATGACGGGCCGCTCGGCGAAGACGAGGCCACCCGCCGCCTGATCGCCTGGTGGGCCGAGCGCGCACAGTAGGCCCTGCCGGCGCCTTCCGGGGCCAACTCTTCGCCGAGGTGAGACTCGAGATGCGGTGGCACTTCGCGAGCGGATGTGTGACTATTCCTCCACAGGACCTCCGCCGCCGATCTTGGACACAGGAGCCGCCCTTGCGATCGGAGCCAGTTGGCCGCACCACCAGCATGGCGCTATGAATCCCAACTCCCCGCATGACTGGCGGCCACTGTATCTCGGTCGTGACGCTCGGTTTCTCGGCAGCGATGGGCGTCCTGTTCAACGGCTGGTCGGGTCCGGTCACGCCGTTCGCCTACGACGTGGCGTTGCCGTTGACGCGACCGGCCGGGACACCATCAGCGATCGTGATCGGTACTTCTTGCGTATGCGCGCTGTGGAAGCCACCAGAAAGTCCCAGCCCGTCTACTCTCACGAATCGGCTGCTGTTTTGTGGGGACTGCCCCTCCTCGGCAGATGGCCCGACGAGGGCCACCTCCGAACGGCACGGCTGCGTTCGGGATCGACCGCGACATCCTGCTTGATCGACCCGACTCCGACGGACCAACGCGTGGGGCACGAGCCGCTCGGATCGCCATTGTCTTCGGCGACAATCGATCCGGTTCGGTGGGCGAGTCCCTCAGCCGGGGACAGATTCACCTGTGCGGATTCCCGCGCCCTCATGAACGGGCGTACCAGTAAAGAAGTCGTGTGGTCAGAAAAGCTTCACGAGGACCGGCTTCGCGGGACGGGGCACGGAATGGAGCGCTGGATCTGGGCGGAAGCGCTCCGCCGAGAGAGCCTGAAGCGGCTCCTGCTCGCCGCCGGACTGCGTCCGAACCAAGGAAATACCCCAACAGGTGAAGCGACCGTCGCCGTTCCTGCCGACCATCGCCGATAGAACGACGATGGTCGACACAGTTGGCGATTCTCGCGACAGCGGTGATGGACTCGGCGGCGACGAGGGCGACATCCGGGTGAACGGGCGGAGGCGGTGGCGGAGGGCCGCCGTTTCCGGTAGCCTTGGCAGGTTGTCTGTGCGCCGGATTCCCGGCCTCCGCTCACAACACATGCACAACCCTCCTGTTGCAGAGATTCTGCAGCCGTTTAGTCCGAAGGAGGTGGGTTAGTCATGCATCAGTACGAGTTGATGGTTATCCTCGATCCCGAGATCGATGAGCGCACCGTAGCTCCCAGCCTTGACAAGTTCCTCAACGTTGTTCGCAACGATGGTGGAAGCATTGACAAGGTTGACGTTTGGGGTCGCCGCCGTCTCGCTTACGAGATCAACAAGAAGTCCGAAGGCATCTACGCCGTTGTCGACTTCACCGCCAACGCTTCTGCCACGGCCGAGCTCGACCGCCAGCTGAAGCTGTCGGAAGCCGTCATGCGCACCAAAGTTCTGCGCGCAGAAGAAGGCATTGCCCAGGTTGCCGTCGCAAGCAAGCTTGCCGCCGAGAAGGCCGCCCGCAAGGCAGCCAACCCGAAGGTAATCGCTGCGAAGGCTGAAGCCGCCGCTGCCGCCCCGACCGCCAAGGTCGCCGCGTCCGTGAAGCCAGCATCGGCAGCTGCTGCCGCCGCGGTCAAGGCTGCTCCGGCCAAGGTCGAAGCCCCGGTTGTCGACGCTTCTGCCACGGCAGAAGCTGTTGCTCCCGCCCCGGCCGCGTCCGCCGACAAGGCAAGCGACAAGTAGCCCGTGGCCGGCGAGACCGTAATTACCGTGGTGGGCAACCTGACCAGCGATCCCGAGCTGCGGTATACGCAGAACGGGCTGGCGGTTGCCAACTTCACCATCGCATCCACTCCGCGCAATTTCGATCGCGCGACCAGTGAGTGGAAAGATGGCGAGTCGCTCTTCCTGCGCGCGAGCGTTTGGCGTGAATTCGCCGAGCACGTGGCTGGTTCACTGACTAAGGGTACCCGTGTCATCGCTTCCGGGCGTCTCAAGCAGCGTTCGTATGAGACGAAGGAAGGCGAGAAGCGAACGAGCATGGAGCTCGAGATCGATGAAATCGGTCCTTCGCTGAAATACGCCACCGCTCAGCTCACTCGCGCGCAGTCCTCGTCTTCTCCTCGAGGCGGTGGCTCACCTGCCGTTGCCTCGAACGACGAGCCCTGGGCCGCCAGCGCCCCCGCCGCGAACACCGGTGGAGATGTCTGGAACACTCCGGGAAACTTCAGCGACGAGACACCCTTCTAAGCCGAGCCGTACAGGCTGTTGGCTGAAAAACACTTCTTTGAGAAAGTAAGGAAATCATGGCTGGAAAGTCGAGCGGCGACCGCCGCAAGCCGCTCCGCGGTGCTAAGGGTGGCAAGAATGCCGCTCCCGCGAAGTCGATCCGGGTTGGTGTCATCGATTACAAAGATGTCCCCACCCTCCGCAAGTTCATCTCCGAGCGTGGAAAGATCCGCGCCCGTCGTATCACCGGTGTTTCCGTTCAGGAGCAGCGTCTCATCGCCCGCGCCGTCAAGAACGCTCGCGAAATGGCGCTGCTGCCCTACGCCGGTTCAGGCAGGTAGGACACCTCATGTCAAAAATCATTCTGACGCACGAGGTCTCCGGCCTCGGTGCACCCGGTGACATCGTCGAGGTCAAGAACGGGTACGCCCGCAACTACCTCTACCCGCAGGGATTTGCTGTTTCCTGGACTCGCGGTGGCGAGAAGCAGATTCAGCAGATCAAGGCCGCTCGTGTAGCCCGCGAGCACGCCACCCTCGAAGAGGCGCAGGCCCTCAAGGCTGCACTCGAGAACGCCAAGGTCAAGTTGGTCGTCAAGGCCGGCGAAGGCGGACGCCTTTTCGGCTCCGTCAAGACCACGGATGTTGCGGATGCAGTTGCCGCAGCGGGTCTCGGTGCCCTCGACAGGCGCAAAATCGAGCTCAGCCCGATCAAGATGACGGGTGAGCACCAGGCAACGGTTCGCCTTCGTGACGAACTGAGTGCGACCATCACATTGCTGGTGGTAGCTGCCAAGTAAGCGTTACAGCGTTACAGCTGTGCACCCGTGTGGCGGTGGGTTCCGAAGGGAACCCACCGCTACACCTGTTTAAGCGATGCCGCACACCCAATTGGGGGTGATTTCAGTCCCAGAACATGAGGTGCTGTACACAGGTCTTCCCACACCTCGACAAGATTCAACACGTACTTTAGACAGGTTTTCTTCACCCCATTGTGAATAGAATTAATGCCTGATCAAATCGTATTTATCTGCTGAAAAACTAAAGTTGTCCACAGTTGATTCCACAGCTTGTGCACAAGACACGCGGCGTTTCGCCCAGATTCTCCACAGGCTTATCCACAGGGTGGTTTGTTCTCCGCTGAGCCGGGTCCGTATGGTGAGCACGCGGCCGCAATCGGGGTATGCACAGTGCCCGGCAGCGATGTCGGTGGGCCCTGATAGAACTGCACCACAAGTAAAGGAGGCACAAGTGTCGATCTCTCACTTGGGTCTGGCGGACAAGCGCGGGGCAGACTCACGCGGCGGACTGGAAGCCCGGCACACCGAGCGCACGCTCCCGCACGACCTCCTGGCCGAGCAGAGCGCGCTCGGCGGCATGATGCTGAGCAAGGATGCCGTCGCCGACGTCGTCGAGACCGTGCGCGCCTCAGACTTTTACATTCCCAAGCACGAGATCATCTTCGACGCGATTCTGTCGCTCTACGCGCAGGGCGAGCCGACCGACGTCATCGCCGTCACCGACGAGCTCACCAAGCTCGGCGAACTATCCCGGGCCGGCGGCGCCGACTACTTGCACACGCTCACGAGCCTCGTGCCGACCGCGGCCAACGCCGGTTTCTACTCTTCGATCGTCGCCGAGCGCGCCCTCCTCCGGCGCCTCGTCGAGGTCGGCACCCGCATCGCCCAGATGGGTTATTCCGGTGAGGGCGAGGTGTTGGATCTGGTCAATACCGCCCAGGCCGAGGTCTATGCCGTCACGGGTGGCAGCGAAACCGAAGACTATGTGCCGCTGACCGATGCGGTCACAGCCGCGATCGAGGAGATCGAGGCTGCCAAGCTCAAGGACGGTCAGATGACCGGTGTCCCCACCGGCTTCGCCGATATGGACGAGCTGACCAACGGCTTCCATCCCGGCCAGCTGATCATCGTGGCGGCCCGTCCGGCGCTGGGTAAGTCCACGCTCGCCCTCGACTTCGCCCGGGCAGCCTCCATCAAGCACGACATGCCCAGCATTTTCTTCTCCCTGGAAATGGGCCGCAGCGAAATCGCGATGCGTCTGCTCGCGGCCGAAGCATCCGTGCCCTTGCAGAGCATGCGCAAGGGCGCCGTCGACGCGCGCGACTGGACCACCATTGCCGCCACCCGCGGTCGTATCAACGACGCCCCGCTTTACATCGACGACAGCCCCAACATGACCCTGGTCGAGATCCGGGCCAAGTGCCGCCGGCTGAAGCAACGGGTCGGCCTCAAGATGGTCATCATCGACTACCTGCAGCTGATGACGTCGGGCAAGAAGGTCGAGTCGCGCCAGCAGGAGGTCAGTGAGTTCTCCCGCGCGCTCAAGTTGATGGCCAAGGAGCTACAGGTTCCCGTCATCGCCCTCTCCCAGCTCAACCGTGGTCCCGAACAGCGCGCGGACAAGATGCCGGCCATCTCAGACCTGCGCGAGTCCGGTTCGCTCGAGCAGGACGCCGACATGGTCATCCTGCTGCACCGCGAGAGCGCGTACGAGAAGGACAATCCGCGTGCCGGCGAGGCGGACCTGATCGTCGCCAAGCACCGTAACGGCCCCACGCGCACCGTCACGGTCGCGTTCCACGGCCATTACTCCCGCTTCGCCGATATGGTGCCGGGCGCCTGACACCCACCCCAGCGCGGTCATATTCTCCGGGCGGCACGCGAATCCCACTACGCTACGAACGGGGACGAAAGTGCCGCGCAAGCGTTCGGATCGGTCCGTTCTCGCTCGTGGCCGTTCGCCACGAAGGAGACGCGCGTGAGAGTCGGCATCGGACGAGAACGCCTGCAGGGTGAGCGCCGCGTCGCGGCGACCCCCGAGACAGTAACCCAGCTCACCACCCTTGGACTCGAGGTCCTGGTTGAGTCCGGTGCGGGCGCCCCTTCCGGTCACGGCGACGCCGCCTACACGGATGCCGGTGCCGCCGTTGTGACGCACCTCACCCCGGGCGACCTCGATGTCTACTGCCACGTGCGCCCCCTCGCCCCGGAGTTCGCGGCTACTCTCCGCCCCGGCACGATCACGGTCGGCCTGGCGTCGCCGGCCTCCGAGCTGGCCACCGTCGCCGCCCTGGCCGCGGCCGGCGCGACGGCCTTCGCCCTCGAGCTGGTTCCGCGCATCTCGCGCGCCCAGTCGATGGACGCGCTCACGTCCCAATCGCTGGTCTCCGGCTACCGAGTGGTGCTCGAGGCGGCCATCCGATTCCCCCGCTTCTTCCCGCTCTACATGACCGCAGCCGGCACGATTCCGCCGGCACGAGTGCTCGTGCTCGGGGCCGGCGTGGCCGGACTGCAGGCCATCGCCACGGCCAAGCGCCTGGGTGCCCGGGTCTCGGCCTACGACGTGCGCCCGGCCTCGGCCGATGAGGTCACCTCCATGGGCGGCACCTTCGTCGACCTCGACCTGGACGCCGTCGAGGGTGCGGGTGGCTACGCCCGGGAACTGAGCGAAGACCGTGCCGTGCGCCAGCGCGAACTGCTCGCACCCTACGTGGCCGCAGCCGACGTCATGATCACCACGGCGGCCATCCCCGGTCGCGCGGCCCCGCTGCTCGTCACCCACGAGATGGTGGCCGCGATGCGTCCGGGCTCGGTCGTGATCGACCTGGCCGCCGAGACCGGCGGGAACGTCGAGGGTGTTCTCGCCGGTGTGGACACCCTGGTGCCCACCCAGGCCGGTGACGGCTCCGTCACGCTCGTGGGCATGAAGGACGCCCCCTCCACGATGCCGGCGGACGCCTCGCGGCTTTTCGCCAAGAACGTGGCCAACCTGCTCGCTTTGATGACCGTCGACCGCACGGTGGCGCCCGATTTCACGGACGAGGTCGTCGCCGGAGCCTGCCTGACGCATGACGGCACCATCCGGCACGAACCCACGGCCGCCGCCGTGGCCGCCGCCGCGACAGGAGAACACTGATGGATCCGATCACCCTACTGACCGTCGTCGTGCTGGCGGTCTTCGTCGGCTTCGAGGTCGTCTCGAAGGTCTCGAGCACCCTGCACACCCCACTGATGAGCGGGGCGAACGCCATCCACGGCATCATCCTGATCGGCGCCATCATCGTCGCCGGGCAGACCCTGGAGCCGTGGCTGCTCGCGGTCGCCCTGCTCGCCGTGGTGATGGCCACCGCGAATCTCGTCGGCGGCTTCGTCGTGACCGACCGGATGCTCAAAATGTTCGCCCCCCGCAAACCGGCCGGCGCCGGCCCGAAGACCGATCCGAAGGACGCGACGAAATGAGCCTGCTCAGCCCCGAGTGGACCAGCCTGCTCTACCTGATCGCCGCGGTCTGTTTCATCCTGGCCCTGCGCGGGCTCTCCTCGCCGAAGACCGCCCGCCGCGGCAACCTGATCGGGGCCGCCGGCGCGCTGCTGGCCGTGATCACCGTCTTCCTCTCCGCCCGGATCGAGAACATCCCGGCCATCCTCATCGCCATCGCGGTGGGGTCGGCGATCGCCGCCCCGATCTCGCGGCGCGTGGAGATGACGCAGATGCCCCAGCTCGTCGCGCTGTTCAACGGCGTCGGCGGCGGTGCCGCGGCACTGGTCGCCGTGCTGGAGCTCGGCAGCACCGACAGCCCGTGGAGCAAGGTGGCCGTGGTCTTCACGATGCTCATCGGCGCCGTCTCGTTCTCCGGCTCCGCGGTCACCGTCGGCAAGCTGCAGGGTCTGATCAGCTCCAGGCCGCTCATCTTCCCGGGCCTCGCGATCGTGATGGGCGGCATCGTGCTGGCCGCCCTTGTGGCCGGAGGCTTCGTCGTCGCCACCGGTGCGGCGGGTTGGGCTATCGGCCTGCTCGTCCTGGGACTGCTCGTCGGGGCGCTGCTCGTGCTCCCCGTCGGCGGGGCCGACGTGCCGATCGTGATTTCCCTGCTCAACGCCTTCACCGGTCTGGCCGTCGCGGCCTCCGGCATCGTCCTCGGCAACCTGCTCCTCGTGGTGGCCGGCACCCTCGTGGGCGCCAGCGGCACGATCCTTACCCGGGCGATGGCATCCGCCATGGGTCGCGGCGTGAGCGGGATCCTGTTCGGGGCGTTCAAGGGCGGTTCCACCGCCGGGTCGACCGCCCAGAGCGACCGGCCCGTGCGCAGCTCCAATGCGGAAGACGTCGCCGTGCTGCTCAACTACGCCCAGCGTGTGGTCATCGTGCCCGGCTATGGCCTCGCCGTGGCGCAGGGCCAGCACACCATCGCCGAACTCGCCACCACCCTCGAGGCGCGCGGCATCGAGGTCGTCTTCGCCATCCACCCGGTGGCCGGGCGCATGCCCGGGCACATGAACGTGCTTCTCGCCGAGGCGAATGTGCCCTATGAGGCGCTCAAGGAGATGGCCGAGGTCAACCCCGAGTTCAAGAACACGGATGTCGCCCTCGTCGTCGGCGCCAACGACGTGGTCAACCCGGCCGCGAAGACGTCGCCCGGCTCGCCGATCTACGGCATGCCGATCCTCGACGTCGGTGATGCCCGGCAGGTGGTGTTCCTCAAACGGTCGATGCGTCCCGGTTTCGCCGGCATCGAGAACGAGCTGCTCTACGACCCGAGGACGACGCTGCTGTTCGGCGACGCCAAGGACTCTCTGACGAAGGTGCTCGGCGCGGTCAACGCGCTCTGAGTTCGGCGCCCGCCCGGCCCCGGCGCACAGGTCAGGGCGGTAGGGTTCAGTCAGGGACTCGACCCTGACCCCGATCGGGGCGGTGCCGGTGCGAGGGAGAGCCATGACGAGCAGGTGGGCGCGATTCGGTCGTGGCTGGCTGACCGCATCCGTCGCCGTCTTCGCGGCCGCCCTCTCGCACATCGCCGGCGGCGGCAACGCTCCCGGCTGGCTCAGCGTGGGTCTGGCCCTCGCCTTCGCGGGGATCGCGTCCGTGCTGTTGGCCGGCACAAGCTTGTCTCTGCTGCGCCTCTCCCTCTCCGTCGGGGTCAGCCAGCTTCTGCTGCACGTTCTATTCGGCCTCGGCGGGGCCTCGCGCGCGACGATGACGAGCACCTCCCATCACGGCGCCGTCACCCTGGCCGACGCGACCCCCCACGTGATGCACGCGGTCGGCGCCCTGCCTGGTGGCTGGATGTGGGTGGCACACGCCCTGGCCGCCCTCGTCACCATCGCCGCCCTGTACCGCGGCGAGAAGTCGTTCTGGGCGCTGCTCGAGGAGACGACGATCCGTCTCATCGCGGTCTTGATCGAACGCCTCGCTCCGGCGCAGATCGGAACGGATGCGGCGACGGTGCGCCCTGCTTTCCGCCGGGTCTTCGTGCCGGCCGATCTCGGCGTACTGCTCTCCAGTGTGCTCCGCCGCGGTCCGCCCCTGCGCGCCCTGGCACAGTGAGGCTCTGACCTTCTCACCCGTGCGCTCTGATCCCGATGCGCTGCACCCTACGCGCGACCCGCTGACCCGCTGACCTGCTGACCCGCGGACGCTTTGACACCTGGCCCGAACGATTCCGTTCGACCTCAGTGAGGTCGTCGGCGTCTGCGCACCCGGCCACCGGCACGTCTGTGCGCGGTGAATCCTCCGTCGCACCGATCCATCTCTTCCCTCCACGAATCGGAGATTCCAATGATTTTTGCCCTACCGCGACGCCCGGCAGCAGCCGTTTTCCTGACCCTGGCCGTGATCGCTCTGTCCATATACAGCCCAGTGGCTCCGGCGGCCGATGCGCACGACCAGGTGGCGTTGACCGTGCCGGCCGACGGTGAGAACGTCGACCTCGCTCCCGCCGAGATCGTCATCACGTTCACGGACGACATCCTCGAGGTCGGCGCCATCGTCATGGTCGTCGATACCGAGGACAAGAACTGGGCAGAGGGCGACATGCGGCTCGACGGGCCGCAGGCCATTCAGCCGGTGGCGGCTGACCTGCCTGACGGTGCCTACGACGTGCGCTGGCGGGTCGTGTCCGCCGACGGTCACCCGGTCTCTGGCGCCTTCGCCTTCACCGTGGGCGCCGCGGCCCAGCCCCGGTCGCAGTCGACCGCGGGTGCAACCGCGTCGCCGGACCCGTCCGGCGAGGCGGCATCCGCCGCCTCGGAAGAGACCGCCGACGGAACGGGACTCCCGGTGGTCGCGGTGGGTCTCCTCGGTGCCCTCGGAGGGCTGGCCGCCGTCGCTCTGTTCATTGCCTGGCGAGCCAGGCGCCGCGGCAACCCGTGAAAAACCTGAAGCACCTGAAGCACCGCATCGTTTCCCGACCACCCAATGCACCACACCAGGAGAACCGCTCATGAAGCTCAACACCGTTCCCACCCGTCTCGTCGTTGCCGCCGCCGCTCTGATGCTGGCCCTCTCGGGCTGCGCCGGCGCGACCGAGGCACCCGCGGCGACGACCGACAACGCCACCTCGGCCGACACCCTAACCATGACGGATGCCTGGGTCAAGGCGAGCGAGTCCGGCATGACCGGCGCCTTTGGCCTGCTCGAGAACTCCGGACCCGACGACATCACGGTCGTCTCAGCCGAGACTTCCGCGGCCTCGATGATCGAACTTCACGAAACCGTCGCCAACGACGCCGGCGACATGGTCATGCAGGAGAATCCGGATGGCTTCGTGGTGCCGGCCGGCGGCTCCATTGAACTCGTCCCTGGCGGCCGTCACATCATGCTGATGGGGCTCACCGGCCCGCTCGCCGCCGGCGATGAGGCCGCCTTCACCCTCGACCTCGCCGACGGGTCGAGCCTGGACTTCTCGGCCCCGGTGAAGGACTACACCGGCGCCAACGAAACATACGAGGGCGACACCGAAACGGACATGGATACCGACAACCAGTGAGTTCTCTCACAGAGAGTGAACGGAGCGGACCGTCCGAATCGTCCGCGCAGTCGGGCCGCCGGCTCAGCCGGCGCCACCTTCTTCTGGGTGGTGCCGCCGCCGGGATCGGTGCGGCCGGAGCCATGGGCATCGACCGCTTGGCCCAGGCCGGGATCGGCGGTTCTACGGCTCCGTCGGTGCCGCTCTTTCGCGGCACCGACGCCGTGCCCTTCTTCGGAGTGCACCAGGCCGGGGTGGACACCGACCCGCAAACCCAGGTCACGTTCGTGGCGCTCAACCTGCTCGCGCAGATCGACCGGGCCGCGCTGCGGCGGATGATGCGCATCCTGACCGACGATGCCGCCCGGCTCACCCAGGGCGAGGGCGCCCTGGCCGACTCGGAACCCGAGCTGGCCGTCGTGCCGGCCCGGCTGACGGTCACCTTCGGCTTCGGCCCCGGCCTCGTCGCCGTCACCGGGGGAGAGGCTCCCGGCTGGCTGAGGCCCCTGCCCGCATTCACGATCGACCGGCTCCAGCCGGAGTGGAACGACGGTGACCTGCTGCTGCAGATCGCCGCCGACGACCCGATGACGGTCGCCCATGCCACCCGAATGCTGCTGAAGGACCTGCGCTCCTTCGCGTCGGTGCGGTGGGTTCAGTCCGGCTTCCGCCGAGCGGCCGGTTCGGAGATGCCCGGCACCACCATGCGCAACCTGTTCGGCCAGGTGGACGGCACCGCGAACCCGGCCGCCGGAACGGCCGACTTCAATGCCTTGGTCTGGGGCACGGCCTCCGGTCCCGGCTGGCTGGTCGGTGGAACCAGCCTCGTCCTGCGTCGGATCAGCATGAACCTCGACACGTGGGATGGGCTCGACCGCTCGGGCCGCGAGTCCGCGGTCGGACGCACTCTCGCCGTCGGGGCGCCGCTCACGGGCACGAAGGAGTGCGACGAGCCCGACTTCACGGCGACGAACGCGCTCGGGTTCCCGGTCATCCCCGAGTACTCCCACCTGCGTCGGGCCCGGTCGGAGGACCGGTCCCAGCGCATCCACCGCCGCGGCTACAACTATGACGACGCGCCTCAGGGTTCCGGCGTCTCCAACTCCGGACTGCTGTTCGCGTGTTTCCAGGCGGATGTCGACGCGCAGTTCGTGCCCATCCAACAGCGCCTCGACACCCTCGACCTGCTCAACCAGTGGACCACCCCGATCGGTTCCGCGGTGTTCGCGATTCCGCCGGGATGCGCGACGGACGGCTACATCGGCGACACCCTGTTCTGACCGATCTGCGCACCGGGGCCCAGCGGGCGGCCAGGGCCGCCCGCGTAGACTGTATCCGTCTCAACCCGCAATGAAAGAGGTCGCCGCGTGGCGAACGCCCAGGCTCCACACTCCTCCACCGGCCGGTACTGGCCGGTGCCGGTGCTGCGGGCCGCCCTCACCCTTGTGCCGGCGGCCGCGATCACCTTCAACGCCGATCATTCGGCGGAATTCGGCCTTTTCGTGTTCGGCGCCTTCGCGCTACTCAGCGGCCTCACGGTGGGTCTGCTCAGCCGGCGCATGCTGGCCGATCCGCGGGAGCGGTCCCTCTTTGTGGTGCAGGGCGCAGTAGGTGTCGTCGCCGGCCTCCTCGCGCTGCTCTACCACGCGGGCGGACTCGGTTTCTTCCTCTTCCTAGTCTCGGTCTGGGCGGCGGTGACCGGTTTCCTCGAGCTGTACAGCGGCATCCGTGCGCGTCGGCGCGACCCGGCCGACCGTGACTGGCTGCTGGTCGGCGCCGTCACCGTCCTGCTGGCCGTGATCTTCCTGCTGCTGCCGCCCAACGCAGTGGTATCGGTCGGCCTGTTCGGCGCCTACCTCGTGATGCTCGGCGTCTACCTCGCCATCGCCGGGTTTTCCCTCAAGTGGTCCGGCACGGATGCCGCCCGCGCCCTCACGGCCTCACCCAACGATTCGGACACCCTGTGACCCAGAACACCCCGCGCACGCCCAGCCGTTCCGAGAAGCTCAAGCCGATCGAGCTCGTCGGCTTCTCGGCCGTGATGGCCGTGTTCCTCGGCCTGGTCGTGCTGATGAGCACCCGGGACGTGGTGCTGGCGTTGATCGGTTTCGGTGGCACGTTCATCCTCGTGCTCGTCGTGATCGCGATGCTCGTGCTCGGCATGAAGCCGAACCCGGCCGAGAGGTCCGACCTCGACGAGCAGGACCGGGGCCTTTGAACTGAGGCGCCGTGCGTACTCCGACGCCACGAGCATTCTGACGCCGCGCGTGAGGTACGCCGCTGCGCAGGTGGCACGCCACCAGCGGAGCGGCGCAGCACCCGCGCAGCCGCTAGGTCAGGTAGTCGAGAAGCGGGTCCGCGAGACCCACGTAGCTGCCCGGGGTCAGCGCGAGCAGTCGCGCCTTGGCGGCGTCGCCGATCTCCAGTCCGGTGACGAAGTCCACCAGATCGTCCCGGTTGATCCGCTTGCCCCGGGTGAGCTCCTTGAGCAGGGCGTAGGGGTCCTCGATCGTAGAGCGCCCCGCCGACACCTCGGCGCGGATCACGGTCTGGATCGCCTCGCCGAGGATCTCCCAGTTGGCGTCGAGGTCCCGGGCGAGCATGGCGCGGTCGATGTCGATTTCGCTGAGGCCGCGCAGAATGTTGTCGAGGGCGAGCAGGGAGTGCCCGAAGCCCACGCCGATGTTGCGCTGGGTGGTGGAGTCGGTCAGGTCGCGCTGCAGCCGCGAGGTCACCAGTGTCGCCGCGAGCGAGTCGAGGATCGCGCTGGACAGCTCGAGGTTGGCCTCCGCATTCTCGAAACGGATGGGGTTGATCTTGTGCGGCATGGTCGATGAGCCGGTGGCCCCGACCTGCGGGATCTGGCGGAAGTAGCCGAGCGAGATGTAGGTCCAGACATCCGTCGCCAGGTTGTGCAGCACCCGGTTCGCGTGGGAGACGCGCGAGTAGAGCTCGGCCTGCCAATCGTGGGACTCGATCTGGGTGGTCAGCGGGTTCCAGGTGAGCCCGAGACCCTCGACGAAGCCGCGCGACACGGCCGGCCAGTCGACGGCGGGATCGGCCGCGACGTGGGCGGCAAAGGTGCCGGTGGCACCGCTGAATTTGCCCAGGTACTCGCTGTCCTCGACCTGCTGGACCAGGCGTTCGAGCCGGTAGACGAAGACCGCGAGCTCCTTTCCCACCGTGGTGGGTGTCGCCGGCTGGCCGTGTGTGCGGGCCAGCATGGAATCGGCGCGGTATTCGAGGGCGCGCAGGCGCAGGGCGCCGATGACGGCGCGAAACTTGGGCAGCCAGACCTCGCGCACGGCGTCGCTCACGGTCAGTGCGTAGGACAGGTTGTTGATGTCCTCGCTGGTGGCGGCGAAGTGGGTGAGCTCGCTGATGTGGTCGAGGCCCAGCGTGCTCAGGCGGCGGCGCACGAGGTACTCGACGGCCTTCACGTCGTGCCGGGTGGTGGCTTCCAGCACGGCCAACTCGTCGATCTCGGTCTGGCCGAAGTCGGTGACCAGAGCGCGCAGGCCGAGCTTCTGCTCGGCGTTCAGCGGCACGGAGCCGAACAGGCTGCGGTCGGTGAGGGTGATCAGCCACTCCACCTCGACCTGCACCCGGGCCCGGTTGAGACCTGCCTCGGATAGGTACTCGCCCAGTTCGGTGACGGCGGCGCGGTAGCGGCCATCGAGTGGGCTGAGGACCTGGGGCGGTAATGGACTCATCGGTCTCCCTGTCGGATTGCGGGTGCAAGTTGCGCGAAGAGCGCTTCATTTGCGCTCTCAATCATGCCAAGAACCGTGTCAAAGAAAGCATCGTCGGAATAGTAGGGGTCGGGAACGTCCAGCAGGGCAGCCTGGGCCGCATCGAAACTGAGCAGCAGGCGCACCTTGCTGCGGTCACGCTCGGTCGTGGCCCAGTTGCGCAGAATCCGTTCCTGGGCGCGGTCGAGCACCACGACGAGGTCGAGGTCGGCAAACCACTCGGGGTCGAACTGGCGGGCCCGATGATGCCTGCCGTCGTAGCCGCGGGTGGCCAGGGCGGCGATCGTGCGCTGATCCGCCTGCTCGCCGACATGCCAGTCGCCGGTGCCGGCGGAGCTGGTGGTGATCAAGCGACCCAGGCCGGAGCGGGTGATCAGGTCGCGAAGCATGACTTCGGCCATCGGCGAACGGCAGATGTTTCCGGTGCAGACGAAAATAATGCGGAACGGTGTCGACTCATCGGGTGTGATCGACACAATGTCCATCTCCCCATTGTGTTGCACCCGGCCCCCTCCCCAGCCGCCGCCGTGCGGCATGTTCCGTGAACTCTCGGATTCGCAGCGACCTCGTCTGCCGGGGGTGGCACGCTCACTGGCAGCGAATCCGCAGCGCGCAGAAGGGCGGAGATGGAGATTCCGGGCGGCACCAGCTCGACTTGCACGATCGTGACTCACTACGCGCTGGAGGCGCGCCTGGACGAACTTCGGCAGCGACGGATGCTGCTGCGCCTGCTGCGCGACGACGTCGACAGGGCGGCGGGCCAGCTCACGGCCGGCGATTTGACCGGCTCGTGGCGCTCAGAGGCCCAGCGGGGCTACGATCGCCAGCGCAGCGATCTCGCCGGCGAGCTCCGCCGAGCCGCCGGGCTCCTCGACGCCGCCCTCACCGAGGTGGTGGCCGCGATCGATCAGGTTGGGGCTACTCTGGCCGAGGCCGAAGCCGAGGCCCGGACCCGGGCGCCGGTCCCGGCCCGGGCACCCGGCCCGGCTCCGCCCCGGGCGGAGCGATGACGGGGGAGCGGCCTGGCGGCCACGGCGACACCCTGATCCTGTCCGGCGGCGGGAGCACGCTCGTCGCCACCGACACGCTGCTGGCCGAGGCGGTGCGGCTGCGGCTGCTTCAGGGCGACGCCGAGGACTGGCTGGTGCGGGTGGCACGCATCCAGGCACTGGATTCGGACCAGCCCCTCGGTCCGGTGATGAGCCTGCCCAACGCCGGGATGAACGTGTTCGCGGCCCGCTCCGCCCTGGAGCGAGTCGCGGAGCGCAGCCAGACCCTCGCCGACGCTCTCATCGCGGCGGCGGAGGGCTACGGCAGGGCCGAGCGCCTGCGGGACTGGGGAGCAAGCCTCTCCGGGGCCTGGCTGGGCTCCACCCTCGGGCTGCTGGCACCTCTTCTGGCCCTCGCGGCCGTGCCCGGACTCACGGTCGGCGTAGTGGGGCTGGTGCTCGGCGGTCTGCTCACCGGCCGGCGTCCGGGAGACGCGCCCGCCGAGATCGGCGCCTGGGTACACGCGCATCCGCGGGCCCTGACCAACCCGGTTTTGGTCGAGGCGGTGCGGGTGATCGTCTCCTCGGCCGACGACGCGGCCACCGGTCGTGCCGGGGTGCCGTTCCCGGTGTCACTGGCCCTCGGCGACGAGGGCCTCGGCCTGCTCGGTGTCACGACGACCGCGGCGGGCCTGGTCGGGCTCGCCCGCCCCCTCGGCCTGCTGCGCGAGACTCCCGTGTCGGTGGAGCGGCTCGACGGCGGGACCCGCCCCCTCGGCCCGCCGCCTGCGGGTGCCGCGCGGCCCGGCGCCGCTCACCCCGGCCGGCCCGTCGCTCCGCCGGCCGGATTCGGGGACCTGGCTGCCCGCATCCCCTCGGTGTCGGAGGACGCCCCGCAGATGCGCATCGAGCGTTATGGCGGTCCGGACGACGCATCCTGGGTGGTCTACATCGGCGGCACCGCGGCGTGGAGCCCGGTCGCCGGGGAACAACCGTGGGACCTCACCTCCAACCTCGCCGCCCTCGCCGACCAGGGCTCCGGCTCCTATCGGGCGGTCGTCGAGGCCATGCGGGAGGCAGGGGTGGCGCCGAGCGACCCGGTGGTTCCGGTGGGCCACTCGCAAGGCGGGTTGGTCGCGGCGCAGCTCGCGGCGTCCGGGGACTTCAACACCGTCGCGGTGGTGACCTTTGGGGGACTCACCGCCCAAGTGGCCCTGCCCGCAGACGTGGAGGCCGTCATGGTCGAGCACACCGACGACCTCGTCCCGGCCCTGGGGGGCACGGCCGCCGGCGACGATGAGCGCTTGGTGGTGCGGCGCGAGGTGTTCGCTGAGACGGAGGTGCCGCTCGACCGGCCGCTGCCGGCTCACGCCCTCACCGCCTACCGGGACACCGGGCGGCTCATGGACGGCTCCGAGGAACCACGATTGCAGGAGTTTCGGGAGACCCTCGGGACGATCCTCGGCACGGAAGCCGGCGAGTCCTCCCGGTGGCGGGGCATCCGCCTGGCCGACGGCTGACCCGACGGCTGGAGATCGCTACGAGCGGGGGGTGACCGGTCGGATCAACACGCCGAGAATCCAGCTGATGATGCCCAGCACGAGTGCGCCGAGCACACCCCACCAAAAATCGTCCACCACGAGCCCGAAGCCGACCAGGCCCGAGAACCAGGCCACGATCATCAGCAGGAAACCATTCACGATCAAGGAGATCAGGCCGAGCGTGAGGATGTAGACCGGGAACGCGACAACCCGCACGAAGCCGCCGATCACACTGTTGACGAGGCCGAAGACCAGCGCGACCAGCAGATAGGTGGCGATCAGGGCGGTCGTGCCCTCGGCGAACGGGTCGACCCGCACCCCGCTGACGAGCAGGGTCGTGAGCCACAGGGCGACGGAGTTGAGGATCAGCTTGATCAGGAATCTGGCCATGACTCCACTATGGCATCGCCGGTGACTGGTCGCACGGAGAGGACAGCCCGAAGCCTGACCATGCGGCCACGTGAATATGCCGCGGCGTAGAATCGCCGAGTGAGCCCATCAGACCCGCCCTCGGTCCGCCTGCGCCCCGAGATTGTCGCCCTCCCGGCCTATCGGCAGGGTCAAGCTGCCGCTGCCAGTGCGTTCAAACTCTCGAGCAACGAGAACCCCTTCGATCCGCTGCCCGGCGTCATCGCCGCCGTGAACGCCGAGACCGCGTACAACCGGTACCCGGATGCCTCGGCGCTGGCCCTGCGCGAACGGCTGGCCACGCAGTTCGGCCGGAGCGTCGACGAGGTGCACATCGGGGCCGGCTCCGTGGCCCTCCTGGCCCAGCTCATCCTCGCCGCCGCGGGACCGGGTGACGAGGTGCTCTACTCGTGGCGCTCCTTCGAGGCCTACCCCGGCCTGGTCACCGTCGCCGGTGCCACGAGCGTGCAGGTCCCGAACCGGGCCGACCATGGCCACGACCTGCCCGAGATGGCCACCCGCATCACGGACCGTACCCGCGTCGTCATCATCTGCAGCCCGAACAATCCGACCGGCACCGCCGTCACGGGCGACGAGTTCGAATCGTTCATGGCGGTCGTCCCGCCGGACCTCCTCGTCATCCTCGATGAGGCCTACTGCGAGTTCGTCACCGACCCCGAGGCGGTTACCGGGCTGCCACTGCTGTCCCGATTCCCGAACCTGGTCGTGCTACGCACCTTCTCCAAGGCCTACGGCCTGGCCGGCCTGCGCGTCGGCTACGCCCTCGGTCCCGTCGCCGTGCTCGACGCAGCGAGGTCCACCGCGATCCCGCTCTCGGTCACAGGTGTTGCCGGCGCGGCCGCGATCGCCTCTCTCGACGCCGCCGACCAGCTGCTGCGGCGGGTGCGTGCCCTGACCGAGCGGCGCGACCGGGTCTGGCGCCTGCTGGGCGAGCAGGGCTGGAACATTCCGGTGCCTCAGGGAAACTTCATCTGGCTGCCCACCGCCGAGGACACCGCCGACATCGCCGATGTCCTGTCGGCCGTCGGCCTGATCGTGCGCCCGTTCCCCGAGGGCATCCGAATTTCGATCGGTGAGGAAGAATCCGTGGGGAAGCTCCTGGGCATTTGCGCCGATATTGTTGACGATCTACCAACGGGGCACCCAGCCCGGAAGCTAGGTTAGTACGGTGTCAGCGACCCTGAATGCCTCTCCCACGGTGCGAATGCTCTCCCCGGAGGGTGTCTTCGCCCCGAGTGATTCCGCGGCCGAGTTCCTGCCCTACCTCGATCGACTGACCGAGGCCGACCATCGGCGGTTCTACCGCGACATGGTGGTGGTGCGCCGGTTCGACACCGAGGCCGCGAACCTGCAGAGGCAGGGCCAACTGGCCCTCTGGGTGCCCAGCCACGGCCAGGAGGCCGCCCAGGTCGGCTCCGCCTACGCAACCCGGCCGCAGGACCACGTGTTCCCGTCCTATCGCGAGCACGTCGTCGGCATGATCCGCGGACTCGACCCCGTCGATATCCTGCGGATGCTGCGCGGCGTCACCCTCGGCGGCTGGACCCCCGAGGACCACGGCAACTTCCACCTCTACACCCTGGTGCTGGCCTCGCAGACCCTGCACGCCACGGGCTACGCGATGGGCATGCAGCTCGACGGCGCGACCGCGACCGGCAACCCCGAGACCGACCAGGCCGTCATCGTGTACTACGGCGATGGAGCTTCGTCGCAGGGCGACGCCAACGAGGCGCTCGTCTTCGCCGCCAGCTACCAGACCCCGCAGGTCTTCTTCCTGCAGAACAACCACTGGGCCATCTCGGTGCCCGTGACCCGGCAGTCCCGCACACCGCTCTACCTGCGTGCCGCCGGCTTCGGCATGCCCGGCACCCAGATCGACGGCAACGACGTGCTCGCCAGTTTCGCGGTGACGGCCAAGCACCTGGACGACGCCCGCGCCGGCCACGGCCCCGCCCTGATCGAGGCCCTGACCTACCGAGTCGGCGCCCACACCACGGCCGACGACCCCACCAAGTACCGCGACCCGGAGCAGCTGGCCTACTGGGTGGCCCGCGACCCGATCGTGCGCTTCCGCAGCTACCTGCAGGGCCTGGGCGTCGAGCAGGAGTTCCTCGACGCCGTCGACGAGGAGGCCGACGACTACGCCGCGGATGTGCGCCGCAGGGCCCTCGACATCCACTCCCCGGAGAAGGCCGTCATCTTCGACAACGTCTACGCCGAACCCCACCCGTTGATCCAGGAACAGAAGGCCTGGCTCGACCACTACGAGGCATCCTTCGAAGGAGGCGACGCATGAGCGACACGATCGTGACGAGCACCACCGGCCTCGCCACACCGACCACCGCGATGCCGACCCCGGGACACCCGGCCGCCGCCAAGCGGGCCATTCCCGGCACCGGATCGGCGAACCTGCCGATGACGAAGGCCCTCAACGCGGGTCTGCGCCAGGCCATGCGCGACAACCCCCGGGTGCTGATGATGGGCGAGGACATCGGCCCGCTGGGCGGGGTCTTCCGCGTCACCGAGGGTCTGATCGCCGAATTCGGCGACAAGCGCGTGCTCGACACCCCGCTGGCGGAGTCCGGCATCATCGGTACGGCCATCGGCCTGGCCCTGCGCGGCTACCGCCCGGTCTGCGAGATCCAGTTCGACGGGTTCGTCTTCCCCGGCTTTGACCAGATCACCAGCCAGCTGGCGCGGATGCGCAACCGGCACGAGGGCGAGGTCTCCATGCCCGTCGTGATCCGCATCCCCTACGGCGGCCACATCGGGTCGATCGAGCACCATCAGGAGAGCCCGGAGACGTACTTCGCGCACACGCCGGGCCTGCGCGTGGTCAGCCCGTCGAACCCGCACGACGCCTACTGGATGATGCAGGAGGCCATCGTCTCCGACGACCCGGTCATCTTCTTCGAGCCCAAGAGCCGCTACTGGCCCAAGGGTGAGGTGAACCTTGCCGAGAGCGGCACGCCCCTGCACGCCAGCCGAGTGGTACGCAGCGGCACGGATGCGACGGTCGTCGGCCACGGCGCCATGGTCAGCGTTTTGTTGCAGGCGGCGGATCTCGCGGCGGCGGAGGGAACCAGCGTCGAGGTCATCGACCTGCGTTCAATCTCGCCGATCGACTACGGTCCCATCCTCGCGTCGGTCGAGAAGACCGGGCATCTGGTCGTCGCCCAGGAGGCCCACGGCTTCGTCAGCGTCGGATCGGAGATCGCCGCGACCGTCATGGAGAAGGCCTTCTACCTGCTCGAGGCTCCCGTGCTGCGCGTCTCCGGTTTCGACACCCCGTTCCCGCCGGCCGCCGTCGAGACGCACTTCCTGCCCAGCCCGGACCGCGTGCTCGAGGCCGTCGACCGCGCCCTCTCCTACTGATATGACTCGCACCAGGGCTTCTCGCCTCACCAATCGCAAGGAGCGTACTCGATGAGCGTGTCGAAATTCACACTGCCCGACGTCGGCGAGGGTCTCACCGAGGCCGAAATCGTGGAGTGGAAGGTGGCGCCCGGCGACACCGTGTCGATCAACCAGGTGCTGGTCGAGATCGAGACCGCGAAGTCGCTCGTCGAGCTGCCGTCGCCATACGTCGGCGTGGTCGGGGAGATCCTGGTGAAACCCGGTACGACCGTCGACGTCGGAACGGTCATCATCACCATCGTGGCCGAGACCGTCGCCGTCGCGTCTGCTCCGAGCGATGCGATCGCGAACGGCGCGGGTGAGCTGGCCAGCGCGGCAGCGGATGCCGGCTCCACCATCACGGACGAGCCGGCCGAGACNGCCAGCGCGGCAGCGGATGCCGGCTCCACCATCACGGACGAGCCGGCCGAGACGCAGGGCGCGGTCCTGGTCGGCCGCGGCGCCGCGGCGACCATGCCGACCCGGCGCAAGCGCCACGGGGTGACCCCCGTCGCCCACGCGTCGATCGCGCCGCCGCCCGTGCACCCCACGCGCCCGGCCACCCCGCAGCTCCCGCAGCTCCCGCAGCTGCCGCGCGCAGCATCCGCGGGCCCCGTCGTCGCCAAGCCGCCGATCCGCAAGCTGGCCAAAGACCTCGGCGTGGACTTGTCCCTCGTCGAGGCGACCGGCCCGGTCGGTGACGTCACCCGCGAGGACGTGCTGCGGGAGGCCACCCAGGCCAGCGTGTTCCGCAACATCCAGACGCCGGAATGGCCCAGCGACCGTGAGGAGCGCGTCCCGGTCAAAGGCGTGCGCAAGGCCATCGCCCAGGCCATGGCCTCCAGCGCCTTCACCGCACCGCACGTGAGCCTCTTCGTCGACGTGGACGCCACCCGCACCATGGAGTTCGTCAAGCGGCTCAAGGCGTCCACCGACTTCGCGGGCGTGCGCGTGTCCCCGATGCTGATCATGGCCAAGGCCATGATCTGGGCGGTGCGGCGCAACCCCACGGTCAACTCGGTTTTCACCGACGAGGAAATCGTGATCAAGCACTACGTGAACCTGGGCATCGCCGCGGCCACCCCCCGTGGGCTCATCGTGCCCAATGTGAAGGAAGCGCAGGACATGAGCCTGCTTGAACTGGCCCGCGCCCTCGAGAAGCTCACGCTCACCGCGCGGGACGGCAAGACCTCGCCGGCGGAGATGTCGAACGGCACCATCACGATCACCAATATCGGTGTCTTCGGCATGGATACCGGCACGCCCATCCTCAACTCCGGCGAGGCCGGCATCGTGGCCCTCGGAACGATCAAGCCCAAACCGTGGGTCGTCGACGGCGAGGTGCGGGTGCGTCAGGTGACGACCATCGGCGCGAGCTTCGACCATCGCGTGGTCGATGGGGATGTCGCGAGCCGCTTCCTGGCGGATGTCGCGAGCATCATCGAGGAGCCCGCGCTGCTGCTCGAGTAAAGTCCCGGGGGAGATCACGACGGCCGCCCTTATCGCTTTTGACAATCATTATCATTAGGCGTACCGTCGGCACTGTGATCAACAATCGTTTCGTCTTCACCGCCCTGGCCGCCGTTGCCGCGCTGACCCTGGCCGGCTGCACTCCCACCGGCGGTTCGGCGGATGGCGCCGCCGCCGGCGACCTCAAGGTGGTCGCGACGACCACCCAGGTGGCGGACCTCACCCGCAACGTCGTCGGCGACACCGCGGGCGTAGTAGTGACCCAGCTCATCCAGCCCAACCAGAGCGCGCACAGCTATGACCCGTCCGTGGCCGACCTCACGGCCCTCGGTGAGGCCGATGTGCTCGTGATCAATGGGGTCGGCCTCGAGGAGTGGCTCGACGACGCAATCAGCGCCAGCGGCTTCGACGGCGTGACGATCGACTCCGACGAGGGCATCGAGATCCTGGACATCGCAGTCGGCGAAGAGGACCACGCCGACGACAAGGCCGCGACGGATGACGCCGACCATTCCCACCAGGGCGGCAACCCGCACATCTGGACCGACGTGTCCAATGCCGAGACCATGGCCGTCACCATCACCTCGGGCCTCAGTGATGCCCAGCCGGACCTGGCCCCGGACTTCGAGGCCAACGCGACCGCCTACACCGGCCGGCTGGCCGAGCTCGACGACTGGATCCGTACCAACATCGACGCCGTGCCCGCCGAGCAGCGCCTGCTCGTGAGCAACCATGACGCATTCGGCTACTTCACCGAGGCCTACGGCATCACCTACGTCGGCTCCATCATCCCGAGCTTCGACGACAACGCCGAGCCCAGCGCCGCCGCGATCGACGAACTCGTCGCCGCCATCACGGCCACCGGGGTCAGGGCGGTCTTCTCCGAGGCCTCGATCAGCCCGAAGGCCGCCGACACCATCGCCGGCGAGGCCGGCGTCATCGTGTACTCGGGGGAGGACGCGCTCTACAGCGACTCCCTCGGTGCGCGGCACAGTGACGGCGCCACCTACATCAGTTCGCAGCTGCACAACGTCGGCCTGATCCTCGAATCCTGGGGAGTCGAGCCCACCGCGGTGCCCGCAGACCTGCGATAGTTAGTCAGTGATCGAGAACCCTTCTCAAGTACGGCCGAGCGCGCCTGTCGCGCTCAAGGTGGCGGGCGCCTCCTTTTCCTACGGCCAGAGCCCGGCCCTGGCCGACATCGACTTCGAGGTGCACGCCGGCGAGGCCGTGGCGCTGATCGGGCCCAACGGGTCCGGCAAGTCCACGCTGCTCAAGGGCATCCTCGGTCTGATCCAGCGCGTGAGCGGTACCGTCGAGGTGCTGGGGGCGGCAGCGGCCCCGGCCGGATCCATCGGCTACGTGCCGCAGGCCGACGAGATCGACCAGCAGTTCCCGGTCACGCTCGAGCAGGTCGTCATGATGGGCCGCTACCGCTCGCTAGGCTGGCTGCGCCTGCCCGGTAAGCGCGACCGTCAGGCCGTGGCCCGTGCACTCGACGCGGTGGGCCTCGCGCACCGCGCGAAAACCCGTTTCGGGGAACTCTCCGGCGGCCAGCAGCAGCGCGGACTGCTCGCGCGGGCCGTGGCCGCGGGGCCCCGCCTGCTGCTACTCGACGAGCCGTTCAACGGCCTCGACCAGCAGAATCGGGACGCGCTCGTGGGCACCGTCAAGCGTTTGAAGGAGGAGGGGGTGGCCGTGGTCGTCTCCACCCACGACCTCCAGCTCGCCCGCGAGGTCTGCGAACAGGTGTTGCTGCTCAATGGCACCCAGGTGGCGTTCGGGCCGCGCGAGTCGGTGCTGATCCTGGAGAACGTGCAGCGCACGTTCCGGGAGGTCGGCGTGGAGATCGACGAGCACACCGTAGTTGTGCCCGGGCACACCGGTCACTGAGATGGACTTCCTCAGCCCGCTGATCGACGCCTTTGCCCTGCCGTTCATGACCCGGGCCCTCTTCGTGCTGGGTGCGCTCAGCCTGGTGGCCGGCGTCGTCGGGGTGCTGGTCAACCTGCGGGGCCTCGAGTTCATCAGCGACGGTCTCACCCACGCGGTCTTCCCCGGCATCGCGATCGGCTTCGTCTGGGGTGGGCGCGAGGGGCTGTTCGCCGGCGCGATGGTCACCGCCCTGTTCGCGGCGGTCATCCTCACTCTGATCGTGCGTCAGTCCGTGTCCTCGGATGCCGCGATCGCCATCGTCTTCACCGCCATGTTCAGCGTGGGCATCATCCTGGTCTCCCGCGAGACGAACTACGTCGGCCAGTTGGAGCAGCTTCTCTTCGGCCGCCTCCTCACGGTCAGCCCGAATGAGGTCGTGCAGACCGTTGCCATCTGCCTCGTGGCGCTGGTCCTGATCGGGCTCACGCTCAAGGAGGAGGTGTTCCGCGCCTTCGACCGGGTCGGCTTCGCCGCGGCCGGCTACCGCACGCTCGCGCTCGACCTCGTGCTCAACGTGGCGATCGCCCTCGTGGTCGTCGCGGCCTCCAGCGCCGTCGGCAACCTCCTCGTGCTGGCCGTGTTGATCGTGCCCGGCGCCGTGGCCCGGCTCATCACTGACCGGCTCTGGCTGCTGTTCCCAATCGCGGCCTGTTTCGCGGCCCTCGGTGCCTGGCTTGGACTCGTGCTCGGTTTCCAGGCATCCGTGCAGGCCGGTCTCGACCTGCCCAGCGGCGCGACCGTGGTGCTGGTGCTGGTCGCCGGCTACGCCGTGGTGCTGCTGTTGCGCCTGTCCATCGACGGACTTCGGCGGCTGGGTTCGCCCCGTCTGCGGCCGCAGCAGACCCCGCCGCCGCACGAACAGCCGGTGACGTGATGGGCTACTTCGAGAAGGCACTCCTCGCGGCCGCCGTGATCGGCGCCCTCTGCGGGCTGGTCGGATCCCTCGTCGTACTGCGCCGCCGCACTTTCTTCGCCCAGGCCCTCACCCACGCCACCTTTCCGGGCGCCGTGACCGCCACAATCGTCGGCGTGAGCATCCCACTCGGGGCGGCCCTGGCGAGCATCCTCATCGTCGGCATCATGACCTTGATCGGCCGGGTGAAGCGGCAGGGCACCCAGGTGGCGTCCGGTATCATG
Organism: Cryobacterium sp. TMT2-42-4; assembly: GCF_004402645.1. Lineage (NCBI taxonomy): Bacteria > Bacillati > Actinomycetota > Actinomycetes > Micrococcales > Microbacteriaceae > Cryobacterium > Cryobacterium sp. TMT2-42-4. The sequence goes on along the minus strand of NZ_SOFT01000015.1, from coordinate 12,596 downwards.
CTCACCGCGGGCTTCGCGCTCGGCGTGCTTCTACAGGCCCTCAACCCGTCGCTGCCGGTGCAGGTCGACTCCTACCTGGTCGGGTCGATCCTCACCGTCACGACCGGTGACGTCTGGCTGGCCGTCGGCGTGCTCGGGGTGGCCGTGGCCGTGATGGTGCTGCTGGGCAAGGAGATCCTGTTCTCCACCTTCGACCCGAGCGGATTCCGCGCCGCCGGATTCCGGGAATGGCCGATCGAGCTGCTCACCCTCGCCCTGATCACCGCCACGGTGGTCACCGCAATGCCGGCCGTCGGGGCGATCCTCGCGATCGCGCTGATCGCGGCCCCGGCCGCCGCCGCGCGCCTGGTCACGCGCACCGCCACCCAGATCCTGGTTCTCGCGCCGGTGCTGGGCGCGGCCGCCGGCCTGGTCGGAGTGCTCCTGTCCCGGGCGATCGACGTGGCCGCCGGGCCGGCGATCGCCCTCACCGCGGCCGTCTTCTTCCTGCTGGCCCTGGGCGGTCGCCGGCTGGTCCGGGCGCGGCTACGGTTGAAAGCATGAAGCGAAACACCTGGCAGCGCGAGGCCGTGCGCACCGCGCTCAGCGACGCCGAGGGATTCGTCAGCGCCCAGGGTCTGCACGCCAGCCTGCACGCCACCGGTTCGCCCATCGGCCTGGCCACGGTGTACCGGGCCCTGGCCGACTTGGCCGGCGAGGGCGAGGCCGACTCGCTGCAGTCGCCCGACGGTGAGGCCCTCTACCGCGCCTGCAGCACGACCGACCACCACCACCACCTGATCTGCCGCAACTGCGGACTCACCGTCGAGATCGAAGCGGACGCCGTGGAGAACTGGGCCAAGAACGTGGCCGCCGAGCACGGCTTCAGCCAGGCCGCGCACGTGGTCGACGTCTTCGGTCTCTGCGCGGCCTGCTCCGCCGCATCCGTGGCCTAGCGGGTTTGCACCGGGGGAGCCGAGCGCGTAGTCTAAGACGCTGCTGCGCATATCTGTGCGTGCACTGCTGGTTCGCTCGCTTCCGCTTCGCGGGGGTGTCGCCGTGCCAGCCGACAAGAGATCTTGGGAAGGGCATTCGCCCTTCGGTATTGGAGGAGAACCATGGCAGCTACTTGCCAGGTGACCGGAGCCGTTCCCGGCTTCGGACACAACATTTCGCACTCGCACCGACGCACCAAGCGTCGCTTCGACCCGAACGTTCAGACCAAGAAGTACTACGTACCCTCGCTTCGCCGCAACGTCACGCTGACCCTGTCCGTCAAGGGCATCAAGGTGATCGACGCTCGTGGCATTGAATCGGTCGTCAAGGACCTTCTCGCCCGTGGGGAGAAAATCTAATGGCCAAGCAGCATGACGTCCGCCCGATCATCAAGCTCCGTTCGACGGCCGGCACCGGTTACACCTACGTGACCAAGAAGAACCGTCGCAACGACCCCGACCGTCTCGTACTCAAGAAGTACGACCCCGTAGTGCGCAAGCACGTTGACTTCCGTGAGGAGCGCTAAAAATGGCGAAGAAGAGCATGATTGCCAAGAACAACCAGCGCAAGGTTATCGTCGAGCGCTACGCCGCGAAGCGCCTTGAGCTCAAGAAGGCCCTCGTCAACCCGGCCGGCACCGATGAGTCCCGTGAAGCTGCTCGCCTCGGCCTGCAGAAGCTTCCCCGCAACGCGTCACCGGTTCGCCTGCGCAACCGCGACGCGGTCGACGGTCGTCCTCGTGGACACCTCAGCAAATTTGGAATCTCGCGCGTGCGTTTCCGCGACATGGCTCACCGCGGCGAACTGCCCGGCATCACCAAGTCCAGCTGGTAACACCGCACCAGGCCGCTTAGCCGATCATTCGGAACCTCGGTTCTGAAACGAGAGGATGTCGACTTCGGTCGGCATCCTCTTTTTTTCGCCCACAGCGAAAATGAAGCCGTTGCGGCAGCCAAACCGGCTGGAAACGCCGCAAATCCGCGGAATTCCGCGGTTGTCTGCTAGATTCAACCCGGTCCAACCGGCCAAACGGAGTCGCTCCTCGGAGCGTCGCCCGCAATACGTGAATCCCTGTTTTTACAGACAAAGGTCCGAGGAGGACACTCAATGGCTGACAAGTCGCTGAACAAGACCGAGCTCGTTGCCAAGGTTGCCGCAGACTCTGGCCAGAGCCAGGCTGCCGTCGACAGCGTTCTGAACGCTTTCTTTGCAACTCTCGCTGACACCGTCGCGAACGACGGCAAGGTCACGATCCCGGGCTGGCTCGGAGTCGAGCGCACCGCTACCGCAGCGCGCACCGGCCGCAACCCGCAGACCGGCGAAGAGATCGCCATCGCCGCGGGCCACCGCGTCAAGCTGACCGCTGGTAGCAAGCTCAAGGCTGCCGCCAAGTAGGTCTCGAACCAAGCAAGCAGGGCGTCGGCTTCGGTCGGCGCCCTGCTTTCGTCTATGACGTCACATGTCAGCGAGCCTCGTGCAGCGTGCGTCCACCGGGCACGGTTAGGCTGAGTCAGTGCCTCGTCTCGTGCGTATATCCGGTCCGGCAGTGCTCCTGCTGGTCGCGACGCTGGCGACGCTCGCCGCGCTAGCCTACGGCGGCGGCGCTTCGGCGCAGCTGCTGTCCGATCCGGGACCAGTCGTGCGGTGGGGTCTCCCGTTGGCCAAGCTCCTCGTCAACCTCGGCGCCGCCGGCACCATCGGCGCCCTCGTGCTCACCCTGTTCGCCCTGAGCCCTCGGGAACCCGAATACAACGCGGCCCTCGATTTCGCTGCCGGGTCCGCCGCCGTCTTCACCGTGGCATCCGCCCTCACCGGCTTCTTCACCTTCCTGCAGGTGACGACCATTCCGCTCAGCTTCGATGACCGATTCAGCGCCACCGCCGGACAGTTCTTCAGTGACATCGAGATCGGCCATGCCTGGCTGATCACCACCCTGATCGCGGCCTTCGTCACCGTCCTGTGTTTCGCGGTGCGTTCACTGACCGGGCTCGTCTTCGTCACGGTCCTCGCCGTGGGTGCCCTGGTGCCGATTGCATTACAGGGGCACGCGGCCGGCGCTGAGGGGCACGACGTGGCCATCACCGCCCTGGGTCTGCACCTGGTCTTCGCCGCGGTCTGGCTGGGCGGGCTGCTGACCATCATCGTGCTGCGCAAGCAGTTGGCCGGCGGCCGCCTCGATCCGGTCATCGCGCGCTACTCCTCGCTCGCCCTCGTTTCCTTCATCGTCGTCGCTGCGTCCGGCTACGTCGGCGCCGAACTGCGGTTGGGCGCCTGGGACCGGCTGCTCTCGCCCTATGGCATCCTCGTTCTGGTCAAGGTCTTCGCCCTCACCGTGCTGGGCGCGTTCGGCGTGCTGCAGCGCCGGTACGTGATCGGGCGGATGCTGCGGAGCGCCCCCGCAGACCCCCATACTCCCGCACCCCACCGGAGCGTCTGGTTCTGGTGGCTCATCGTCACGGAACTGGCGTTCATGGGGCTCGCCTCCGGGGCCGCCGCCGCCCTCGCCAAGACCGCGACGCCGGTCGAGCAGATCACGGCGACCGAGATCCCCACCTCGACGCCCGCCCAAATCCTGACCGGCGAGCTCCTGCCGCCGCCGCTCACTTTCAGCCGCTACTTCACCGAGTGGAATTTCGACCTGGCCTGGGTGCTGTTCTGCGCATTCGGCATCTTCTTCTACGTGGCCGGGGTGCGCCGCCTGGCCCGCCGCGGCGATAAGTGGCCCGTGTTCCGCACCGTGCTCTGGGTGACCGGCATGCTGATCCTGTTCTACATCACCAACGGCGGCGCAAACCTCTACGCGAAGTACCTCTTCTCCTCCCACATGCTCATGCACATGGCGCTGACCATGCTCGTGCCCGTCTTTCTGGTGCCCGGGGCGCCGGTCACCCTCGCCGCCCGGGCCATCCGCAAGCGGCAGGACGGCAGCCGCGGCGCCCGCGAGTGGATCCTGTTGGCCGTGCACTCGACGTACGCGGGGTTCCTGGCCAATCCGCTGGTCGCAGCCGTGCTCTTCGCCGGTTCACTCTGGGTGTTCTATTACTCCTCGCTATTCAGCTGGGCGACGACCGACCACATCGGCCACGAGTGGATGATCGTGCACTTTCTGATCACCGGCTACCTGTTCGTGCAGTCGCTGATCGGCATCGACCCGGTGCCCTACCGCCTGCCCTACGCCGGCCGCCTGCTGCTTCTTCTCGGCACGATGGCCTTCCACGCCTTCTTCGGTGTCACCATGATGACGGGCACCGGGCTGCTCCTCGCCGACTGGTACGGGGCCATGGGGCGCGATTGGGGGCTCAGCGGCATCGAGGACCAGCAGATGGGCGGTGGCATCGCCTGGAGCGTCGGCGAGATCCCGACGATCGCCCTGGCCATTGCGGTGGCCATCCAATGGAGCCGCAGCGACGAGAAGGAAACCCGCCGCAAGGACCGAAACGCCGCCCGCACGGGAGACGCCGAACTGATCCAGTACAACGCAGGCCTGGCCCGTCTCGCCGCGCACGACCGCTCGGAGTAGCAGGGAAGCGCCCAGCAGGGCAGCAGCCGCCGCTCAGCGCAACTGGAGGGCGAGCGACCCGTCCGGGTTCACGGTCACGCTGATCGCGACCGCAAAGGACACGTCCTCATCCCGCACCTCGACATCGCCGTCGAAAAGCGACTGCACCTCCACCACGATGTGCGCCTGCCCCTCGGTGTCGGGCATCTCGAAGGTGGAGTCGCCGGCCACGAGGGTGACGGGGGGATACTGGGCGATCGACCAGATCGGGTCGTCACGCACCCGGTCGTTGATCTCGATGCCGAATGGGCAGTTCGTGGGCTGCAACACCTGTTGCGTGGTGCAATCGTCGAGGAAACGGTCCAGCTCGGCCTGGACCTGACCGATGAATTGGGCGTTGGGCTGGGCGTCGACCGTGACATCCGTCACCCCGGACGCGACGACCGGCACCGTCTGCGAGGCCGCGTCGAGCAGGGTGGAGGTGTGCTCGAACGAGTAGAGGGCAGGTGCGAAGGCCAGGTAGGCCGCCTGGTTCGAGAACGCTTCCGGCGCGCCATCGGCGGCGTGCGCACGCGTGTCGAGGGTCAGGCTGTTCACCGAGAACGTGGCCTGGTGCAGCACGTTCACGCGCAGCACAGCCAGCGGGCTGGTCGTGAAGCGCCAGCTGTCGAAAACGCCGAAGAACGTGCCGGCGCTCTCCACCTGGAAGGTCATCGCCGCGGGTGTGCCGTTCAGCCGGAACTCGTAGTCGACCGTGTGCCGTCCATCGGCCGACTCGTCGTCAGCGGTCAGACGGATGTCTGTGAGTTCTCCCAGCACGGAGTTCCGCAGCAGGGTGTCCGGCAGGTCCTTCGGCAGCGCGGCCGCTTCGAGCTCCGCAGCCGTGGGTCTGACCCCGGGAAGCATCAGCGCACTGGCGGTGTCTTTGCGGGCCAGGGCGTCGAGATACTGCCCCACGAAGCTGCCGGCGCTGTAGAGGTCGCGGTTGAGCGACCCGATCGTCGCGACCAGGCCTGCGCCGAGGAGGGCGGCAACGATGACTACGGCCACGATGGCGCGCCGCTCGTTACGCCGGCGCCTGCCGTCCCGGTTGCTCACCCCCACATCCTACGGGGCCGGTTCTCCACCAATGCGAAGACCGGGGCCGACTCGTGCAGCCGGGCCGGATACAGTGGTATGTCCCGTCCGTACCCCATCGAAAGCGCCCCCGTGTCTGAGATTCCGCTGTCGCGCGAGCAGGCCGAAGTGTTCGAGGCCATCGAGGGAACCCGGCAGAACGTGTTCGTGACCGGGCGCGCCGGCACCGGCAAGTCGACGCTGCTCAATCACCTCGCCTGGAACACAAGCAAGCAGATCGTGATTGCCGCGCCCACCGGGGTGGCGGCCTTGAACGTGGGCGGCCAGACCATCCACTCCCTGTTCCGCCTGCCGATCGGCGTGATCGCCGACAACGCGATCGACCAGTCCGACCAGGTACGCAAACTGCTTAACACGATCGACACGGTCGTCATCGACGAGGTGTCGATGGTCAACGCTGACCTGATGGATGCGATCGACCGCAGCCTGCGTCAGGCGCGGCAACGGCCGAACGACACGTTCGGCGGTGCGCAGATCGTGCTCTTCGGCGACCCGTACCAGCTGGCCCCGGTGCCGGGGGATTCCGACGAGCGTGCCTACTTCGCGGACACCTACCGGTCGATGTGGTTCTTCGACGCGAAGGTCTGGCAGGGCGCCGACCTGCGCATCTTCGAGCTCACCGAGGTGCACCGGCAGCGCGACGCCGACTTCAAACACATGCTCAACGCGGTGCGGCACGGGCGGGTCACGGCCGAGATCGGCGGCGCGCTCAACGCCGCGGGCGCCCGCACCCCGCCGAGGGAGGGAGTGATCACGCTGGCCACCCGCAACGATTCCGTGAACCGGATCAACGCATCCGCTCTCAAGCGCCTCCCCGGCAAGGCGCTGACCGCCAAGGCCGACGTCACCGGCGACTTCGGTGGGCGCACATTCCCCGCCGACGAGGTGCTCGAGCTGAAGGTCGGGGCGCAGGTCATGTTTCTGCGCAACGACTCCAACCAGGACGGCGGCCCACGCTGGGTGAATGGCAGCATCGGCACCGTCACTCGGGTCGATTCGACGGTGTACGTGGACATCGACGGCGAAACGCACGAGGTCGAACCGGCGGTGTGGGAGAAGTTCAAGTACACCTACAACCCGACCACGAAGAAGCTGCGCAAAGACGTCGTAGCCGAGTTCACGCAGTTCCCCTTGCGGCTGGCGTGGGCGGTCACCATCCACAAATCGCAGGGCGCCACCTATGAACGCGCGGTCGTCGACCTCGGCGCACGCGTGTTCAGCCCCGGCCAGACCTACGTGGCCCTCAGCCGGCTGACCAGCCTGGATGGCCTTTATCTGACCCGTCCGCTGCGCCCGAGCGACATGATCGTGGACGAGAACGTGCAGCGGTTCATGCGCGGCCCGCGCCCTGCCGAGACCCCCTACCCGGTCATTCCCGCCGACTAGCCCCGTGGTTACCGCCGTGGCTGCCCTTCTCGTGGCTGCCTCTCCCGCCGCTGCCCCGAACCAATTCGACGGAGATTTTGCCGAAAACGGTGCAGAACAGCCCAAAACTGAGTCTCTAGCCCAAAATCTCCGTCGAATTCGTTAGGGACGGGAGCGGCAGTAGGGGCCAGAGCGAGAGCCGGGGGGCCGCCGGCAGCAATACGGTGCGGCCGGACGGCGGCGTGGGTACACTCCGTCGTGCAGGGGCGCCCCTGTGTGGGCCGCGACGCGACGGGGGTCAGGCGATGAAGCTCGAACAGGCACCGATCAGCCAGGCCGCAGCCGGCCGTGCACCAGCCGGCCACGCACCTCGTCACGCGAGCCCCCGCACACGCCACCACCGCGTGCCGGCTCTCGTCGTGAGTGCCGCCCTCGTGCTGACGGCGTGTACCGCGGCGACGGATGCGTCCCCGGAAGCCCGCGCGCAGGCGGCGGCCCCGTTCTCGTCCGAGGTCACGTCCCGGCTGGATGACGTGCTCGCCGAGGCGAAGACACTGTCCGGTTCCTCGGGGGCCATTGCCGGTGTCTGGGCGCCGTGGGCCGGCACCTGGGTCGCGTCGCCCGGGTCCGTCTCGAGGACGACACCGGGTGCCCTCACCCCGGAGATGCGATTCCGGATCGGCACCAACACGACGGCGCTGACCTGCACGGTGCTGCTCCGGCTCGTCGAGGAGGGGCAGGTGCGCTTGGAGGATCCGGTGTCCGACTACGTGCCCCGGGTGGTGGGGCTGGACAAAATCACCCTCGGGCAGCTTTGCCGCAACACGTCCGGCCTGGCCGATCACGCCTCCCTGATGGCTCCGCAGATTATGGACAACCCCAGTCGCAAATGGTCGACGCGTGAAGTCATCGCGAGCGGCACGGGCGCACCTCGGGTGGCGCTGCCCGGCGGAACCTGGTCCGCGTCGGATACCGGGGTCGTGCTGCTCGGTCTCGCCCTGCAGCAGGCAACCCGACGCGACTGGCCGTGGCTCTACCGGCACTACGTGTTCGAACCGCTGGGCATGACGAACACCAGCCTGCCATCGCCGGGCGAGCTTGCGATCCCGGGGCCGAGTCCCCGCGGCTATGCCGCGGCCCTTGATCCGGTCGGCAGGGCCCGCTGTGGCAGCGTGCTCGACGTGACGCAGCTGTCGCCCTCGGTGGGCGGAGTGGCGGCGGGGGCGGTCTCGAACCTCGACGACCTGAGGATCTGGGCGCAGGCGCTGGCCGCGGGGACCCTCCTGTCGAAAACATCGACGGATGCGCAGTGGGCGCCGGTTCTGCCGGGTGCCGGAGCCCTCTCCTGGCATCAACACGGCCTCGGGGTCGAGCGGTTCGGCCCGCTGCTCGGTCAGTCCGGGGAGATCCCCGGTTTCATTTCGGCGGCGATGGCCGACCCGGTCAGCGGACTCACGGTAGTGGTCGCCTTCAATAATTCGACCTCCGGCCGCGGATTCGCCGAGGCGGTCGCCCGCCGACTTGCCGCGGTCGCCGGCGCTGCGCCCGCGTCCGGAGAGATGCCGGCACCCCAGCTGAACCTGCCCTGGACCGAAACCCAGGTCGCCGGCGAAATCCGGGCTGTCGCCGTCTGCGCATCGCAGCAGCCGGACTAGAAGGGCTGCCGGGCCCAGCGAGAGCCGGGAATTATCTTCGGCCCGCAGCCGGTCAGTGGTGGGAGTGCGGTGCGCCGGGCAGAACGGCGGGGCCCGAGTGACCGTGGGACCCGTGCGGAACCGCCTGAGTGCCGGCATCCGTCGCGGCCAGGGCCGGAGTGGTCAGGCCGGAAACCAGCAGGCCGCCGAGCGTCAGCGCGGCCAGGAAACGCCAGCCCTGCGGTGCGGGTTCGGTCGCCCCGGTCACCCCGGCAGGGGTGTCGGATGCCGCCGCCCGGCATCTGGCACGCCGCCGGGTGAGGGCAAGGGAGACGGCCACGAACACGCCGAACAGGGTGGCGATGGTCATTGGGAAGACCGGCAGCACTGTGGCGTCGGCCGGCACCGCCGAGGTGCTGCGGAGCGCCACAATTGCAGCCCAAACGACGCCCGGGAGAAGGGCGGCGACGAGGGCCTGGTTCGGCCAAAGATGCCTTCCTCGCACGAGCGACGCCACACCCCAGCAGAGCTCGGCGACGCCGAGCCCGACGAAGGTGACGGCGAGCAGGGCTGGAGCGCCGGCGCCCACGGCCAAGTGAATAATCCCTGCCCCGAGGGCGGCGAAAGCGATCCAGAGGCGCGTGATCTGCGTCATGGGATTCCTGTCCGCGGTGTGGGTGGCGTGCGTGGGCTAGACGGTGACCGTGCGCGGTACGGTCTTGTCGGCTGCGAGGCCGGCTCCAAGCAGCACGATGGCGCTGGTCAGATGCAGGAAGTGGTCGGCCGTGTTGAGGGCGAGGATGTTGAGCGCGGTGTCGGCGATGAAGAAACCGACAATTCCGAGGAGCAGGTACACCGCACCGACCGTGGTGTTGACGGCCTTTGCGGCGGGGGGCGTGGTTAGGCCGGCGATCAACAGTGCTGCGCCGATCAGGAGGTGGGCCGTGTTGTGCAGAGGGTTGACCGCGAAGATGCCGAGAAGCAGGCCGCCATCGGTGGCGAAGAAGTCGACGCCGCCGGTCACGAAGAAACCGAGCAGGCCGACCAGAACGTAGACGGCACCGAAAACAGTGGCAATGATGCGGTTGGGGGATGTACGCATGAGAAGACCTCCAGTAGATGTCACGGTGCATCCGTGCTCGCCTATTGTTCGGAATCAACGACGGTTCGGTTTGGCCGGACACCGGTGCGTAGCCGTGACCACCGGATAGGATCACCGGATGGGAATCAGCGCGGATACAAAAGATTGGACCTGGGTGCTGGAGCGCCCCTGCCCGGAGTGCGGTTTCTCCGCCGCCGACGTCGATTTCGCGCACATTCCGCGGCTGGTGCGCGAGAACGCGGCCCGCTGGCAGCCGGTGCTGCAGCGAATGGATGTCGCGTCGCGCCCCGACGAGCAGACTTGGTCTGCCCTGGAGTACGCGGCCCATGTTCGCGACGTGTTCCGCATCTTCGACGAGCGTCTCACCCTCATGCTCGCCGAGGACGACCCGGCTTTCCCGAACTGGGACCAGGACGCCACCGCGGTGCTGGAGCGCTACAACGAGCAGGAGCCGGCGGTCGTGGCCCGCGAACTCGCCGAGGCCGCGGCGTCCGTCGCCGCCTCCTTCGCAGCCGTTGGGCCCGCAGACCAGGGTCGAACCGGTCGCCGCAGCGACGGTGCCCGGTTCACCGTCACCACGATGGGGCAATATTTCGTGCACGATCCGGTGCACCACCTGCACGACGTCGCGGGCGACTGACACCACCGGCACGCAGAATGCCGGCAATCGGACGTCAGCAGGCACAAATCAACAAAAAAAAGCACGGAAAAACCGGCGCACCCCCCAATAGTGCGCCCGCTCGTTCGCGCTTGTCGCGCTGCCGTGACTTAGGCCCGGCGACGACGCCCCGTGAGAGCGCCGTAGATCACGAGAACAATGACGGAGCCGGCGATGGCGAGAAGCCAGGTCGAGATGTCGAAGAAGTTCTCGAGACCGGTGCCGAAGATGACCGAGCCGAGGAAACCACCGAGGAACGCGCCGAGCACGCCGAGGATGAGGGTGATGACCCAGCCGCCGCCCTGGTTGCCGGGCAGGATTGCCTTGGCGATCGCGCCGGCGATGAGTCCGAGAATAAGGAATCCGATGAAGCCCATAATTTGTCCCTGCATCTTTCTGTTGTTTGCGAACTGGTAAGGGTAAGTGTTGGTGAACTGGAGAAAAAAGCCGGGCTAGTCCGGGGTGTCTACCTCGTCGACGTCCGCGTCCGTGTCATCTGACGTCTGGTGCACGTCCTTGACGGTCACATCGACCGCGGTGACCTGCATGCCGACGATTGTCTCGATCGCCGTCTCGACCGCGTTGCGCACTGCGCCCGCGACCTTCTGCAGTTCGTGCGGGTACTCGACGACGATGGAGATCGCGACGGAGGCCGCGGCGCCCTCGGTGGTGACGCTCACCCCGGTGGAGAGGTCGGCGCCGCTGAGGGCTTCCCGGATTGCGCCGAGAGCTCGGGCCGCGCTCCCGCCGAGCGCGTAGACGCCCGGCACCTCGCGTGCGGAGATACCGGCTACCTTCGCGACGACGCCATCGGCGATGACAGTCATCCCTGGTCCGGTTGGGGGGACGGCTGGTGGTGCGGAGGACGTCTGTTCAGCGATGGCGTACTCCAATCTGTCGCGGCGCGTGGCACGAGCCGGGCGACACTAGTATGACGTGGGTCGAACGGATTTCGTCACGCTAGCGCCGAAAGAAAGTTTTTGCGGGACAGTCCCGAAGGCCGGTGCTCAGTCCGAAACCGCGAACACGACGGTCGTCGTGTGGCTCTGGCCGGCTTCCAGACGTACCTGGTCCCGGCGCACGTTCGCGGTTTCCACGCAGACCATGCCGGGCCACTCGTCGTCGCCGAAGTCGCTCATCCGGGCGGACTTGTCGGCCCAGGGGTTCCAGACCACGGTGCTTTCGGATCCGTCGGATCCGATCGTGACGGTGCGGCCGTCGGGGTCGGCGACGGTGGCGCTGCCGCGGCTGCCCAGATAGAGGCGGTCCGTCTCGGTGCCGAAGCCCAGGGGGGTGTTCTCCGCGGGCTCGGTCAGTGCGGTCAGCTGGTTCAGGAATGCGGTGCCCTGCAGCCCCGCGACCGTCGTGCTGCGCACATCGCTCACTCGCAGATAGGTGTGCAGCGCTTCTTCGTAGCTGATCGCATCCGGCTCCCGGTTGGTCACCCGGAGGACGAGGGTCAGGCGGGCGCCGACGGTGACCGTGTAGCGGGCCTCGAAGCGGTGCGGCCAAGCCGAGATGCGTGTGGCGGGAGTGTCGGTGAGGCTGAAGGTGAGCACGACGTCGTCGTCGGCTTCGTGGGCGTTCACGAGCTCCCACTCGATCAGGCGGGCGAAACCGTGCGACGGCGCGGCCGGGTCGAGCGCGTTCGCACCAAACCAGGGGAAGCAGATCGGCACGCCGCCGCGAATCGCGGCGGTGGCCTCGAACCGGCTCAGGTCGCTTAGAAAGAGCACCGGCCGGCCGCCGGCCGGAGTGAATTCGGTGACGTGCGCACCGTGCAGGTAGATCTCGGCGGAGCCGGCGGGACCGACCACTCTCACCACGGTGAGGCCACCGCGGCCCTCTCCGATTCGAACGGATGCGGGCAGAGACCTGGGTGCAGCGCTTACGGAGGGCATGAGCCCATTTTCGCGCTAACCGCGACCTGGCGCCTAATGCCGATCGAGGCCCCGCTGGGCAGGGTCACTGATCGCCTTCGACCCGAACCACGGGGCGCCATGGATGAACAGGGGGGAGTGACCCAACGGCTGACGTGACTCCCCGAGTCGCGTCGGCCGCTGCGTCAGCCGGGCAGGCCCCCGCCCGGAGGCGGTCAATCGCGCAGGTACTGTTCCAGGCACGGCACCTTCAGCAGGGCCAGCGCGCGCTTCTCGATCTGGCGCACCCGTTCCCGGGTCACGCCCTGAACGACGGCGATCTGGTCCAGCGTCTGGGGCGCGCCCC